>CANROB010000023.1 GCA_947632115.1 uncultured Bacilli bacterium | reverse complement strand
CTTACAAATACATTATACTAAATTTTTATAAATAATAAAAGACTGTTTTCAAAATTTCTTTTGTCAACAGTCTGAAACAAACCAGTCACATGGTTTGTTTTTTTTACACCTAATAAAATATTTTAAAATAATTCAAAAAAGTATTGACGAACAAATGTTCTTGCAATAAAATAATAATTAATTTATATTCTGGTGATAATGTCATAACATCTTCAACATTGTACATAGCAAGAGAAAAATATTTGACAAAACCAGTTAATAAATGTGATTGATCAAAAGAAAGGAAGTAATAAAAAATGAAAAACGAAATTATATTATTTGAAAATCAAGATGTAAAATTAGAAGTCAATATGAAAGACGAAACTGTGTGGTTATCTTTAGAGCAAATGGCTAAATTGTTTGATAGAGATAGAAC
The DNA here is from genome assembly GCA_947632115.1 of uncultured Bacilli bacterium. GTDB lineage: Bacteria > Bacillota_I > Bacilli_A > RF39 > UBA660 > UBA5578. The sequence continues at coordinate 26,486 of CANROB010000023.1, read as the reverse complement.
AGTTATTGCAAGACATATAAATAATGTATTTAAAGATAATGAGTTAGATAAAAATGAGGTATGTGCAAAATTTGCACATACCACTCAACATGGAGCATTATCAGATAAGACTCAAACCAGAGAATTAGATTACTATAACCTTGATATGATTATAAGTGTTGGTTATCGCGTAAAATCTAAAAATGGTATTACTTTTAGAAAATGGGCAACTAGAGTATTGAAAGATTATATGATTAAAGGTTATGCTGTTAATCAAAAAAGATTAGAATATCTTGAAAAAACGATTAAGTTAATAGATATTGCAGGAAGAATAGACACAGAATTAAAAGGAACAGAAGCTCAAGAAATCATTAAAGTAATAAATAATTATTCAAATGCTTTAAATTTACTTGATGATTATGATCATAAAAAAATTACTAAACCAAATGGTACTAAAAACAATAAAAAAATTACTTATGAAGATTGTAAAAAAATAGTTAGTCAACTTAAATTTGGAAATGATAGTGAGTTATTTGCTCTTGAAAGAGATGAAGGCTTAAAATCCATAATAGGCGATATCTATCAATCTTTCGATGGAAAAGACTTGTATCCTACTATTCAAGAAAAAGCAGCTAATTTTTTATATTTAATAACTAAAAATCATACTTTTATTGATGGAAACAAAAGAATAGCAGCTACACTATTTATATACTTCTTAAAATTCTATAATATTTTGTATAATGAACAAGACCAAGTAATTGATAACAATACGCTTGTTGCAATTACACTACTTATCGCAGAATCTAACCCTAAAGAAAAAGATATGCTAATTGATTTAGTGATGAACTTTTTAGTTTCAAAATAGATTTGACATACCAGTCTCCTATCAAGAAGAAGGAAAACCGGTACAAAAATTATCTCCTGGAGATATTGTCATAATACCCGCAAATGTAAAACATTGGCACAGTGCAAGGCCTGATTCTTGGTTTAGTCATATTGCTGTTGAAGTACCGGGAATTGAAACTTCAAACGAATGGCTAGAGCCAGTTAAAGATGAAGTATACAACAAATTAGATTAGAAAAAATGATAAGTTTTATAAACAAATCAATTATGGTTTGTTTTTTTATGTAATGTTTTGCAAAAACATTGATTTACGAACATTTGTATGCTATAATATTTTTTCAAGGAGGTTTTAATATGAATCAAAACAAAGTAAAAACAATTTCCAATCTATTTGAAGGTAGGGAAATAAGAAGTATTTGGGATAGTGAAAAAGGAGATTATTACTTTAGTGTAGTTGATGTGATTTCAGCTTTGACTGGTAGCACTAATCCAAGAAATTATTGGAATATGTTGAAGAAAAGGATGACTGAAGAGGAACAAAGTGAGTTGTACACAAAATGTGTACAACTGAAAATGAAATCTGCAAAAGATGGAAAAAATTATCTAACAGACACACTTGATACTAAAGGAATTTTAAGATTAATTGAATCAGTCCCTTCGCCTAAAGCAGAGCCATTTAAATTATGGCTTGCTAGTTTAGGAAGCGAAAGAATTGATGAGGTATTTGACCCTGAAATTGCTATTAAAAGAGCCGTCGATTATTATCGGAAAAGAGGCTATTCTGATAAATGGATTGAAGCTAGATTAAAAGGAATCCTTAATAGAAACAAATTAACAGATATATGGAAAGAAGGAGGTATTTCAAAGGATTATGAATATGCTATTCTAACAAATGAAATATATAAAGAATGGTCTGGTATGAAAGCGAATGAATATAAATCATTTAAAGGTCTTCGCAAGGAATCTTTAAGGGATAATATGACAGATGTAGAAGTCCTTTTAACAGATTTAGGAGAAACAGCAGCAAGAGAACTTGCCAAAGAGTATAAACCTTATGGCTTAGATCAAAATAAAGAAATCGCAAAACGAGGTGGAAGAATTGCTAAAAATACTCGTGATAATTTAGAAAATGAACTTCGCAAATCAGTAATTAGTAAGCAAAATAATCTTAATTATCAATATATAGATGAAATAGAAAAATTAGAAAGAAAAAGTCATTAATTAGCAAATGTTTAATATTTTTTCAAGGAGGTTTTATATGAATCAAAGCAAAATGCATTTAGTCAATAAAATATTTAATAACGAAACAATTAGAACTGTATGGGATAAAGAAAGTGAAAAATATTATATTAGTGTAGTAGATATAGTAGGTGTTATTTCAGAAAGTAAAGATAAACAAGCATACTGGCGAAAGTTGAAACAACGATTAAGAGAAGAAGGAAATGAAACCGTGACAAATTGTCACGGTTTGAAACTTAAAGCACAGGATGGAAAATATCGTTTAACTGATGTTGTAGATATCGAAGGAATGTTTAGAATAATTGAATCAATTCCAAGTAAGAATGCAGAACCAGTGAAACTGTGGTTAGCCAAACTAGGAAGTGAAAGAATTGATGAGGTGTTTGACCCATCCATAGCAGCACAAAGAGCGATAGATTTATATAGATTTAAAGGCTATGATGAACAGTGGATATTAAAGCGAATTAAAAGTATACAGGATAGAAATAAACTAACTGATGTTTGGAAAGATGGAGGAATAACTGAAAATAAAGAATATGCTATTCTAACGAATGAGATATATAAAGAGTGGTCTGGTATGAAAGCGAATGAATATAAAGCATATAAAGGACTTAGAAAAGAATCTTTAAGAGATAATATGTCTGATATGGAAGTTGCCCTTACTGATTTAGGGGAAATCGCTGCTCGCGAACTTGCTAAGGAACATAAGCCCTATGGTTTAAAGCAAAATAAAAAGATTTCTAAAATGGGCGGACATGCTGCAAAAGTTGCACGAGAAGATATTGAAAAAAATTTAGGTAAATCCGTAATCAGTAATCAAAATAATCTAAACTATCAATATTTAGAAGAAAAATTGATTAGTACTCATTCCAATAAAAAAAGGAAGTGAGTTGCTGGAAAAGAATATAATATGCTATAATCATAGTGAAAGTAAGGGATTATCATGGGAAAAATGGAATTAGAAGTAAAGGTTTTAGATATTGATGAAGAACAAATAATAAAAAGAATTGAAAAAAACGGTGGAAAGTTAATTGAAAGTTCTAAGCAAATCTTATATACCTATGATCTTCAAAGTTTATATGGAAGATATTTAGATATTTTACTATTAATCAATGATTACTATGAGAAACAAAAGGAAAACAAATTAATTGCTCAGTTAGCAAGATTAAAATCATTCTTTTTTGAAATGGATAATCTACTAAATAAGGAGCAAAAAAAAGAAGTTAAGAAGATGTTAGGATATACTAACTTTACAGAATTACTATCTCTAGAAACAAAGGAATTAATTAAAATTTTAAATGAAGAAAAGGTAAAAAAATTTTTTAGTCAATTTCACAATAATGACAAAAAGTGGATAAGATTAAGACAAACAAACGATGAAGTAACCCTAACCGTGAAACATATCCTTGCAGATAATGAATCTAACATTCAACAAATGTTAGAAACAGAAATAAAAGTACCATCTATAGAAGAAGCTAATAATCTATTAGAAGCATTGGGATTTGCTTTTAAAAGTTTTCAAGAAAAAACAAGAAAAACGTATGTGGTAAAAGGATATGAAGTGGATATCGATACTTGGCCAATGCTTAATACCTATATAGAAATAGAAGGAAAAGACAAGAAGGATTTAGAAAAAATATTAGCGATATTAGGATATAAATGGGAAGACACCATTTCCTGTACAGTAGATGAAATTTATAAACGAAATGGAATAGATAGTTTAAGTATGCGAGAAATTAAGTTTTAATTTTTTAATAAACATTTACTTTAATCCCAAAAAAGCAGGATAGTTTGGACTATTAGAAAAAATTTTTTAATAGTCTTTTTTTGTGGGAATGAGTTTTATCTCTTAACAATAAGATAAAGAAAGAGGTAATATATGGAATTGAAAGTAGAAAATTTTAATCAATTGGGAAAAAGAATTCTTCCTTCCAAAATCGTTTTAACCTCCCCTCTTCTTTATACCTTGTTAAAAAAATATCACGATAAGGAGGAATCCTCATAGAACCAAAAAGAAAAAAGGCTATTTATGTTAGAGTATCTACAGATGTTCAAGTTGATGGATACTCCATAGAAGCCCAAATAGAATCCTTAGAATATTATTTAAAAAGTCAAGGATGCACGAATTATAAAAAGTATATTGATCCAGGATTTAGCGGTAAAAACTTACAAAGACCTGCTATTCAAAAATTAATTAGAGATTGTCAAAAAGGGAAAATTGAGACCGTCTTAGTTTTTAAACTAGATAGATTATCCCGTAGTCAAAAAGATACCCTCTATTTAATTGAAGAAGTATTTCATGTAAATGATGTGGGTTTTATTTCCATTCGGGAAAATTTTGATACCACTTCCCCTTTTGGAAAAGCAATGATTGGAATTCTTTCCGTCTTTGCGCAATTAGAAAGAGAAACTATTTTAGAAAGAACGAAAATTGGTCTTAAAAAAAGAGCCGAAGATGGTTACTGGCGAGGAGGAGGAAAAGTACCTTTTGCTTATGACTATGATAAAAAAACAAGTCAGTTAGTCATTAACGAGCCACGGAAAGTAATCTTCGATTTAATGAAAACACTAAGACTACAAGGATATAGTTATGCAGAACTAGAAAAAATAACAGGATTGGATCAATCTTGGATACAAGGCATCTTAAAATCTAAAACCAATCTTGGGAAGATTCCTTATAAAGGAGAGCTTTACGATGGTAGACACAAAGCCATTATTACAGAGGAAGAATACCAAGAACTAGAAAAGATAGATCAAAAAAGAAGGAAAAATAAAAATGCTAGTCATTATCTTTTATCTGGGAAAATCTATTGTGGCAATTGTGGAGCGAAATATCGCTATCAAAAGTGGGGAAAAAAAGTAATCTGTTATTGCTACTCGCAACAAAAAAGTAAACCAAAGTACATAAAAAATCCTCACTGTAATAATACTCGTTATCCTAGTGAAGTTATCGAAAACCATTTTTTAGAGCAACTATTTCAAATGTCTTTAAAAGAAGAAGAATTTAAAAATACCTTTCCCCTATCAGAAATCAACAAGGAAGAAGAACTCACTCATCGATTAAAAAAAATTGAAAAAAGGATTTATAATCTAATTCATCTATTATCAAAAGATTTTAAGCAACTAGAAGTTCAAGAAGAATTAAAAAAGCAGTATTTAGAAAAAGAAAAAATTGAAAAAGAATTACAATTCACAAAAAAGGCCAAAAAGGAAACTTCTTCTAATATCAAAAATTTAAGTCGCCTATGGGAACATCTAGAATTAGAAGAAAAAAGGAATATCATTGAAGAACTTTTAGATAAAATTATCGTTGAAGAAAATACTTTAAAAATCTATTGGAACATTTCTTCTTAACGAATAAAATCTTACTTTAATAATTTTTAATAAATAAAAAAGAAAATCTTAAAAATTTTTTTATATAATGAAATACGAAGAACGAATATCCTCTTCTCTTTTTTGATTGATCAAAAACATATTTTAAAAGAAGAACTCATACGGTATTTTAGGTGAATGTTCCTTAAGATTACTTTACAAAAGAATTCATTAGTGCTATAATATCCGTTTGTATTTCATGAGAAAAAAAGAATAGAAAAAAGGATTAGGAGGAAAAATATGAGAAAAATAACTGATTTTATGGTAGAAAAAAGGTATATCTTTTTATCTTTATTTATTGTACTATCTGGGATTTGCCTATATTTATCTACCAAAGTAAACATTAATGATGATATCATGAAGTATTTACCACCATCTTCTGAAACCAAAATAGGAAAAGACATTATGGATAAAGAATTTATAGAAGAAGATTCCTCTATACTCAATGTTATGTTTAAAGATTTATCCGAGAAAGAAAAAGAAGATACTTTAAAAAAATTAAAAGATATAGAAGGAGTAAGTTCTGTTGATTATGATTCTACTAGCACCTACAATCAAAAAGATTATACCCTCTATGTTTTAAATGTCGATGACTATGATCACTCTAAAACTGCGACAAATGTTTATAACACTGTTAAAAATCATTTTCATGTAGCTGGTATGAGTGGCTCTATTTATGAAGAGAATAAACCCATTTTACAATTGTGGATTGTCGTTATTGCAGTTATCTGCGCGATGATTATTCTTACCATACTAAGTGATTCCTATTTAGAACCTTGGTTATATTTACTTTCTATTGGAATTGCTATCTTCATTAATAAGGGAACGAATCTCATGTTTGATAGCGTCTCAGAAGTGACGAATTCCATTACTGCTATCTTACAGTTAGCGTTATCGATGGATTATTCCATTATGCTATCTAATCGATATAAGCAAGAAAAAGAAAACGGAAAGAACAAAATAGAAGCTATGAAAGAAGCTTTATACCAATCTTTTAAAGCTATTTCTAGTAGTTCTGTCACTACCATTGTCGGTTTAATTGCCTTAGTATTTATGAGTTTTACGATTGGAAAAGACTTGGGATTTGTCCTTGCTAAGGGAGTTTTACTCAGTCTAATCAGTATTTTCTTCTGCCTTCCTGCCCTACTTTTACTCTGTGATAATTGGATTGCAAAAACGAAAAAGAAAACACCAAAATTTAATTTAACGCAATTAGGAAAATTTATTTATAAAACTCGGTTTATACAAACTGGTCTCATCGTTGTCCTATTTATAACCGCTTTCTTCTTAAAAGGAAATATTGGTATTTTATTTACTGCTTCCGAGCAAGATAAAGTAGGAAAAGTATTTCCAGCTACCAATCAAATAGCGATTGTCTATCAAAATCAATATGAAGAGCTCCTTCAAGATTATTGTAAAGAATTAGAGCAGGATGAAAAAATTGATCAAGTCTTATGTTATTCTAATACCATTAATGAAAAACTAGCTTATGACCAACTTAAAGGAAAATTAAAAGATTTAGGTCAAGAAATTGAAATGGAAGATTACTTAATAAAAGTAATTTATTACCACTATTACCGTCCAGAAGAACAAAATAAAATGACACTAGAAGAATTTATTACCTTCTTAAAAAGTGACATTTATCCTAATGGCGATTTAAATCATTCCCTTGATGAAGAAATAAAAGAAAATGTAGAATTACTCACCCACTTCTCAACCCTAAAAGAAATAGAGAAAAAAAGGACACTACAAGAGATATCTGATATCCTAGGAATGGATATGGAAGATGCTGAAAGTATTTTAATCTACTACTACAGCAAAAAGGAAAACACAACTCTAACAATCAAAGAATTTGTAGATTTCATGCTAGAAGATGTTGCAAAAGATCCAAAATACTCTGCTAGCCTAGATTCAGAAACACTAGCAAAATTAAAGAAGTTAAAAAACTTTACCGATACCACTAAAATGAAAACAAGTTTTGATGAAAAAGAACTATCTAAAATATTTGGAATTGAAGAAGATAGAATAAAAGAGTTATTCCTATTCTATCGCACACAAAAAGAAAGTACTACCAAATTAACTTTACGGGAATTTGCAACGATGGCTTTAGAGATGTCTAAACAGCCTAGTTATGCGAATTTCTTTAAAAAAGATATGATTCTTTCTCTCAATCAATTATTAGTTCTAACCAGTGATGAAAAGTATGAAATAGAAAAAATGGATGAGATACTTCAAAATATTGATGTCAAGTTGTCTCCTGCTACTTTAGAGTTATTATATACTTATTATACAGGAGCCCATAAAGAGAAGAAATTAACCTTAAAGGAATTTGCTAATATAGCCTTAGAAATGTCTAAAAATGACACATTCGCCAGTTCTTTTGAGGGAAAGCTAAATTCTTTAACAATCCTTGCTTCTTATGATCAAAACTTACCAAAAGAAACCTTATATCAAATGTTTGGAATTACAGATACTATTTCTATTCAATTTTTAAATCAAAATCTTCCTAGTGAAATGACTCCAAAAGACTTTGTTTCTTTCTTACTATCAAATAACTTAGCAACAGGAGAACAAAAAGAAAGCTTATTAAAAGTTCAGTCCCTTATGCAAATAGCAAATACTGCCTATACGACTAAAGAAATAGCTAATGTACTGGGAATGGATGATACTGTTTCTACCTTCGTATTTGGTTTTAGTGAAAAAAATTCTCTTATGGATATATCTTTAAAAGACTTAATCTTATTCGTATATGAACAAAAAGAAAATCCATATTTGGCAAACTATTTCACACAAGACTTTCTTACAGTACTATCTTCTTCTTACCAAATTGTTACTCTTGCTAATAACCGTTATTCTTATTTAGAAACAACTAACTTACTACGTAATATGGCAAATGTTAGTGAAAAAGAGGTCTCTATGATTTTTGGTATCTATGATTATTATCATCAAAAGACTACCATGACACCATTCGACCTTACGAATCTTATCTTAGAAAATCAAGACAATGATTTATTAAAAGGAAAATTGTCAGAAGAAGAAAAAAGAGAATTATCCATTGCTGCTACTGTGATGAATTCTTCTTTAAAGAATAAAAAATATGATGCCCAAAGTCTTAGTACTTTATTATCTATAAACGAGGATACTATCCGTTTACTTTTCGGTTTAGAGAATTTTCAATCTCATAATCAATCAAGTGCCAAGATCTCCTTATGGGACTTTGTTCAATTTATCACAAGCGAGGTCATGAATACCCCAGATTATTCCTCTCGTTTTGATGAGGAGAAAAAAGAAAAATTAACAACGCTTCTAGACTTAATGAATCACGTAAAAAATAAAACAGAATATACTTCTAAAGAACTTTATCGCAGTTTATCTAAATTAAGTAGTAATCTAGATTCATCCCTATTTGATTTAGTTTATATGTACTATGGAAGTTGTGAAGAATATGATTCTTCTTGGACAATGACTATTGAAACTTTTGTCAATTATTTAAACTCTGATATTCTTTCTGATAGTCGCTTTAATGATTTTCTAAGCGAAGAGAAAAAAGAAACGATTCTAAATTCTAAAGATACCGTTAGTAAGGCCAAAAAACTACTAGTATCTAATCAATATTCTAGAGCGGTTTTAAATACTAAGTATGAAGCAGAGAATGAAGAAACCTATGATTTTATTCACTCTATTCAAGACCGTGTTGGAAATAAAGAGGATATATACGTTGTTGGAAATTCCGCTATGGCCGTTGAAATGAGTAAAACCTTTGATAAGGAATTAAATAAAATTACACTACTAACTATGATTTTTATCTTTATAGTAGTTGCCTTTACTTTTAAGGATCTCATTATTCCTTTTGTCTTAGTTTTAATTATTCAAACAGCTGTTTATATTACGATGAGTGCGATTTCCCTTACAAGTGGTTCAGAATATTTTATCGCGTTATTAATTGTTCAGGCAATCTTAATGGGAGCAACTATTGATTATGCTATCGTTTATACTTCTTATTACCGAGAATCCAGATTAACCATGGGAATAAAAGATTCTATCATCAATGCGTATAATCGTTCTATTCATACGATTATTAGTTCTTCTAGTATTCTTATCATTGTCACTTTAATAGTTGCTAACTTTGCTTCTGCTATTGCTGCTAAAATTTGTGAAACCATTTCCCAAGGTACTTTTGCTTCCGTTTTATTAATTTTATTTATTTTACCTGGCGTTTTAGCAACAAGCGATAAATTTATTTGTCGTAAAGGATATTATGTAGAAAAAAATAAGAAAAAAGCTAATTAGACTAATTGGTTTTTTTTAATATTACAAATTCTCCCCATATGTCTTAGACCCCAATTAAACACATACTAATATTTAATTTTAAAGTAGCCATAATGTTTTCACGGTTACTAGGAAAAATAAGATACATACATATTTGCCATTTTTTGGCATGAAACGACCTCATCAATTTTATCTTCTCGGAATCTACACTTTGAAAACCCTGATAAATATTTAAAATAGCAACTACTACGGAAATTAACATAGCCATAAAGATAATAGAATGGATAGATGCCCCAAACCAAATAAGAATAATAGGTCCTAAAGCAACTTTAGGTAAACTGTTTAATACCGTAAAATAGGGTTCTAAAACTTTTGCCAAAAGGCGAAACCACCATAAAATGGTAGCAATAAAAATACCTAGAAAAGTTCCTAACAAGAAACTGAAAACGGTTTCATAAAACGTAACCCATAAATGATGAAAAAGTGATCCATCCTGATATAAACTAATAATCGTTTTCATAACCCTGCTAGGGCTTGAAAAAATAAAAGTATTAATGAGATCCAAGTCCGCAGCTATTTGCCATAATCCTAGTAAAAATACTAAAAGAAAAACTTGTAGAAAAAGGATAAGAACCTTTTTCTTTTTGATAGTCTTTAAATATTTCTTTTGCTCAGGACTCATAATCTATTTCCTTCCATATTTGATCATAGTAAATAGGAAATTCTATTGTTTTACGATTTAAAATAGGAGTAGATCCATCTGTTAAATGAATGGAAAATACTTTTTTTACCTTACAAGGTCTACTAGATAAAACAATAACTTTACTACATATAGAAATCGCCTCAGCAATGTCATGAGTTACCATGATTAAACTCTTTTTCTCTTCCTTTAAAATTTTATAGACATCCTCTGATATGGCAAGCCGAGATTGGTAATCCAGTGCACTAAAAGGTTCATCCATGAGAAGAATATCCGGTTTAGTGGAAAGTGTCCGAATAAGCGCTACTCGCTGCCGCATACCCCCTGATAAGTGACTAGGATAACTATCTAAAAATTCTCCTAATCCATATTTTTTTAATAAAGAGATAACATAATTCTTCTTTTCTTCCGTTATTTCTCCCCTAATTTTTAACCCTAATAAACAATTTTCTAAAATGGTTAACCAATCAAATAAAGCATCGCTTTGAAGCATATAACCGATTTGTTGATCTTTAAAAAATATATCGCCACTTGTCTTTTCTTCTAAACCACTTAAAATGGATAAAATTGTTGATTTACCACAACCACTAGGTCCTACAATGGCAATAAATTCCCCTTCCTTTAAATCCATAGAAAAATCCTCGACCGCAACGGTTTCTTTTTCTAAAGTATGATAGGTTTTGGTTAAATGATTAATCTTTAAAATTTCATTCATGATTATACGTATTATCTACTACTTTAGAATAATCTACTTTTTTTGTTAAGAAACCATTATAATCTACAATCTCTTGCATATGTTGATATCCCTCTTCTGTGATATATGTTGTCTTGTACCAAGAATCACTTTTCCGATGTCTTTCAACAACAGCTTCAATATCTTTTAAACTAGTATCTGGAAAATAATCTACTAAAATCTTGGCTAATTCACTAGAAGAATGTTCAAAAGTATAATCTAATCCCTTTTGAATGGCTTTTGTAAACTTTTCAATTACATCCGGATTTTCTTCTATATAACTCTTTAAAGCATTAAAGGTAGTATAAGGGACTTCTCCTCCTAATTCTCCGATAGAAGCAATAACATACCCATATCCTTCTTTTTCCATGTTTAAAGCGTTTGGTTCCCCAAATGCACTGATACGAAGTTTCCTAAAGATATATGACATTAATTAATAGAAATAATAAACTGTAAAGATATCCTAATCAAATCATGGAAACATTGTTTTCAACTTCTAACCTTGATATAATGATAGTGGAAACATAAGGTAGGTGGATTATGTCAAACGGATTACGCATGGACCCTGTTCAACTAAAAACAGTAAATAAAGCACCTTTAAAAGAAAATGTAGTACAACATTTCAATGCAGAAAATATGGGCGAAATAGACTATGTTCAAAATGATTCTATTGCTTATGATTCTGATGAAGTGGACCAGAATTTAGAGTGGCTTCAAGATGAAATTAATATTCCTCCCAAAGCCAAAATGTACCCAAATTCTTATGAAAAGCTTCATTTTTATGATGATTGCGGTTTAGTTTTTGGAACTAATCAAGCTTCTTTACATAATGAGGCTTTTTCTGGTAACATTTCTGATGAACTAAAACAAATTGTGAGACAATATTTTCCTGATCTTACGGACTATGAAATATACATATTATTATCCAATACTGAATATGCAAAGGGTGGAAGTGCCGCTGGATTAATGGATATGCAAGGGCTATGTGACTATACTTCTATAACAAATGCCCTTTTGGAATATTTTAACGGAAAAGAAGACTTATTTGAACAAACCTTCGGGTATCCAATGTATGGTGATAATGGAAATTTTAACTCTAAACTACTTCTATGTGATTTTTATTGTTTTACAAATCAAGATATTTTTAGCAAGGAAAATTCTTTTACAGGAAAGCATCCCTTAACTTCAGATACTAGACTTGATAAGGACCCATTTGTAGTTGTTGATGATGCCATTCAAAGATTTCTAGCCTCTAAAGGGCTTAATGTTTCTTCTCAAACAACCGTTATACATCATGAATATCAATCTAAGCCCGATCCTAACTTAATGCAAGAAATAGAATCTGCTATGAAGGATAATACCCTCATCTTAAATGCTTATCCATCTGCATATTATGGAACTGATAAATACACTTTAGATTTACCCATGACTAATGTCTATGGGGATACAGTTTTATTAGATGAGGCACATGCTATGACAATCGCAGGTATTTATGATGAAAATCATTTGATTGTAGATAGTTGGGGAGATGAGTATGTTATTGATATTCGGGATTTTGAAGACAAATGTATTGAAATAGAGAAAATTCATATAGAATAGGATGGTGATAAGTATGGGACAATTAAGAAACCAAAAAAACTTTAATTTTGAAAAGTTAAATGCACATCATTTCTTACAAAATGGAGTTGTAAGTGAAGAGTTTTGGCAATTAAATTTTTATTATCGGAAAGTTGTTGAAAAGTATTTAGATGCTTTATTGCATTTAACAGATATTGATTCCCAGTTAAAAGGCCTATTAGGTTCTAAAGTTTACGACAAAAAAGAAAAAGAACTTTATTTTAGAATATCCTCATTTGACACCTTCTTTCTTATCAATAATATTTATTTAGAAAGATTATCAGAGGAAGAAATGGCCTTTTTAAAGAATAAATATCACCAAAATGTATTAGATGAAGAAATAACCCAATTTGTTAAAAATACACTAAAAAAAGTCCTTAAAAATAAAGAAAATTATGATGATAAAATGAAAATTCATTTAGAAGGAACATTACCTTCTGATTATGTTCCTAATACTTCCTTTGTCATAAAATTCACTTATGATGGCCTTAAGGATAAGGACTCTCCTCAATTTTTATCTACCTTAAGAGAAATGCATGGAAAAATAGAGAAAATAAAGGATGATTTAGAAAATAGTGCGAAAGAAAAATTAGATATCCCCTTATACGTAACTATTTCCTTTGAATAATCCTATTTATCTAATAAACCCACACAAGTAGTGTGGGTTTTCATTTTAGAGGATTCCTGCATTTCTATAAAGTAAGGGATGTGAATTTCCTAAAAATAAAATTAATAAACTATGGAAAAAGGGAAATGTATGATATAATCATACTATAAAATACATCATATACAACAATATATATGATGTTAAAATAGAATGTGGGTGGAAGAAATGGACGTTTTATCTAGTATTATCGGTAGTTTGGTTGAAATATTAATTTTAACTCTTTTTGCCATAATACCAATATTTATTATTTGGTTTTTTATGAATTTATCAAAGAAAAATTCTAAAATGAAAAAGTATCGAAATTTCAGTATTACTTTAATGAGTTTAGGATGTTTTTTCCTATTGATTACAGGAACAACTTATTTTGAAAATTTTCATTCTAAATCTTCTTCAAATGTTTCAACTGTCGCTGATGGATTTACAATAGAAGAATATAAAATTAAATTGAATGTAAATAAAAATAATGTAGTGGATGTTACAGAAATAGTAACAGTTGATTTTTATGAATCAGGACATCACGGAATATATAAATTTATTCCTAGCTGGTTAGAATATACTGGAAAAGATGGTAATACTATTTCTCGTAAGTCAACCATTCAAAACTTAAAAGCTGAGGGCGAAGAATATAGTATTGATACAGTAAATGGCAAAGATAAAATTACAATAGGGTCCCCTAGTGATACTTTAACAAACGAGTTAAAAACTTATACTATTACATATCAATATGATATGGGAGAAGATCCATTTGATGGATTTGATGAATTTATTTTCCATTCCTTTGGAGATTATTGGGGAACAAGAATCAATAATGCTTCTTTAGAAATCACAATGCCAGACACGATTGAAGAAAGTTCTATAACCTTCTTTTCAGACAAATATCGAAAGAATGATATAACATCCTATGTTGATTATTATGTTGTTGGAAATACTTTATATGCAAAAGTATCTTCTAGTTATGACTTGAAAAACTCACTTACTGTCGATATTGAATTACCTGAAGGCTATTTTATAGATGCTAAAAGTAGTTATGGATATTCATCTTTAATATCTTGTTTATTAATAATCCTTTTTGCCATAGTTACCCTTATAAAATGGCTAAGACATGGTAAGGATTATCATAAACGTTCTAAGACTGTTCAATTTTATCCTCCAGAAGGATATGATTCAGCAACGATTGGTTATATTTATAAAAAGGATAGTGGAAGAAAATTAGCCATTTCCATTATATTAGAGTTAGCAAGTAAAGGATTTATTAAAATTGATGAATTAAAAGAGGAAAATATAGTAAAAATAACTAATTTATGCCCAATGGATATTAATAAGGCTATTAATAGGCAAATAACCATTACGAAATTAAAAGAAGCAAAAAATGCAGAAGATGAAAAATTGATGAATAGCTTATTTGAAGGAAATTCTAGTTCCGGAGTGATTACTGAAAATTTTAATGAATTTTATGATAGTACTAAACATTTAGTTTCAAATGGATACATTCAAATTGATTCCGATTCTATTAGTAATTATACCAAAGAAGTACTTGATAATATGAAAAATCAAATAAGAGAAAAGGCATTCCTAGGTAAACCACAAATGACCTCGAATGAGCAAATAGTATATAATCAGTTATTTGCTGATGGCGACACAAACATTCTATCAAAAGATAAAAACTTTTATCAGGTATTTGATAAAATTACTAAAAATCTTCAATCCGAATTAGATGATAAAATAAATGATACTAATTCTTATAAAAATATGGCTATCACAAGTGTAATGTTTCTTGTTGGTGTATTTTACTTGAATTTATCACTTAGCATTTTTGAAGATTTAAATCCTAAATTTAACATGATATACATATTCGCTTTTATTGCTTTAATTATTATACTTATTTTAACGATTTTAATGAAGAGAAAAAATACGTATGGTGAACAAATGATAGCGAAAGTAAATGGATTTAGAAACTTTTTAGAAACAGCAACAGAAGAGCAAATTAATCATTTAGCAAATAGTAATCCTAATTATTTTTATGATATTTTACCATATGCTTACGTTTTAGGAGTATCTAAAGCTTGGATAGGTAAATTTGGAAATATTTCAGTTCCTAAAATTGATATAGGTAACTTTGATTATGTCAATATAGATTCATTTACTATCTTATCAAATTCGATTTATTATCCATCATCCTCATCAAGTTCTTCTGGTGGTTGTTCATCTTGCGGTGGAGGATGCTCCTCTTGTGGAGGTGGAGGTTCTTGGTAAAAAAATTTATTTTGCAATGGCATTTAAGTGAAATATGCAATTTAAAATGTAAACATTGTTACCAAAGCGACCATAAACCCATACAATTACATTATGAAGAGTTATTAGAAATTCTTAATCAATATAGAGAACTTCTAAAAAAACTGAATATGAAGGGACATATAAATCTTACAGGTGGAGAACCTTTATGTTGTCCCTTCTTTTTTAGAATTTTAGATGAATTCAAAAAAGATAGTGATTTATATAGTTTTTCAATTCTTACTAACGGAACATTGATTAATGATCAAATGGCAAAACGAATCAGTGAATATAACCCAGAATATGTTCAAGTTAGTTTAGAAGGCGGAAAAAAAATAAATGATTATGTTCGTGGAAAAGGCGTCTACAAACAAGTTGCAAATGCTATAAAATGCTTAAAAAAATATAATATATTTGTATCGATTTCTTTCACAGCTACAAAACTGAATTATAAAGAATTTCCTAAGGTCATAAAATATGCAGAAAAATATAAAGTTGATAATGTTTGGTCTGATAGATTTATACCTTTAGGGACAGAATATGATAAAGAATTTGTTATGAATTTAGAACAAACAAGAGAATTTTTGGCTATCATGGAGAATGAAAGACAAAAACTAAAGTTGAAAAAAAGTCAAACCAATATTGCAATGTATAGAGCTTTACAATTTCAAATGACTAATGATTTTCCATATCAATGTACAGCTGGAATCTCACTATTAACGATTATGGAAAATGGAGATTTAGTCCCTTGTAGAAGAATGCCAATTGTAGTAGGCAATTTGTTAAAAGAAAATATGTACAAGTTATATGTTAACAGTCCTATTTTAAAAAAATTACGGGAAGAAAATATACCAAATGATTGTCAAAAATGTGAACATGCTGAATTGTGCAAAGGTGGATTGAAATGTTTGACTTACGCATTGTTTGGTGATTTAAATCATAAAGATATCGGCTGCAACTTATAATTATAGATTGATGAATTTGAATACTTTTAGACAAATGATTAACGTCATTTGTTTTTTTTCTATGAAATTATCATAGATTTTATACATATTTTTTATTAGGTGGTCTATTATGCATAAACTTTTAGAAAGCAAATATGAACTATATTTAGAAATCGCTTTAATTGTAAATCAAAACATGTATAATGATCAAAAAATTCCTTACCATCTCTTTAAATTAACCGAAGAAAAACTATTAGAGAAAATCAAAACGGAGAAATCAAAAATTTAAAGGGATACCCATCTTTAAAGGAGAGATGTTAAATGGATTTATATACGGTTAGACAAAAGTTAAATATGGGAGTTTCCTTAACAGCAATGCATCTTAGAGTTACTGATTATTCAAGAGTATCAACAGATCATCTAGAACAACAAAGCTCCTTAAGAAATCAAGTAGAACATTTTGATGAAATGATTAAAAATAATGAGAATTGGACTTATGTACCTGGATATATAGATGATGGAATAAGTGGTACTACTGATTATAAAAGAGATAACTTTATGAAAATGATAGATGATGCTAGATTCGGGAAGTTTGATTTAATTGTTACAAAAGAAATATCAAGATTTTCAAGAAATACTTTAGATAGTATTAAATATACAAGAGAACTACTTTCTTATGGCGTAGCAGTATTATTTGTTAACGATAACATAAATACTGCTTTGCCAGATTCTGAACTTAGACTTACTATAATGGCTTCTATGGCACAGGATGAAATTAGGAGATTATCCGAAAGAGTCAAATTTGGTATGAATAGATCTATTAAAAATGGAAGTATTTTAGGAAATGATATGTTATATGGTTATAAAAAGGATAAACTTACAGGAAATTTATATATTATTCCTGAAGAAGCAAATATTGTTAAAAGGTTATATAGTTTATATGCTGTTGAGAAGTTATCAATTACTAAAATAGCAAAACAATTTAATGATGAAGGTATAAAAACTTGTCAAAATAAAAAATGGTGTACTTCAACTCTTACAAGGATGTTAAAAAATCCTAAGTATAAAGGATATTATTGTGGAAAGAAGACAGAAATCATTGATTATATGACTAAAAAGGTAAAACAACTTCCTACCAAAGATTGGGTAATATATGAAGATAAAGCGAGAATTCCTCCTATTGTAGATGAGAATTTATGGGCTCGTGCAAATGAAAGATTAAAGATGAGAAATAAAACATTTGGAAAAGATTATGAAGAAGATAAAACTATGTATCAAAATAGGTATCCATTGTCTGCAAAAATATATTGTGCTCTCCATAATGAAGTATTTCATAGAAGGAGGCAATGTAGATCGAGTGAAGATATTACTTGGACTTGTGCTAGATATTTGCGTGATGGTAAGAAAGTATGTGATTCACCTAATGTTAGAGAAAGCGAAATAGTTGCTATTTTTGATGACATTATAAAAGAACTTAAAATAGAAATTTCGTGTGTTTTCGATATTTTATTGGAATTATATGAAAGTAATAAAAAGAATGTTGGTATTGATAATAAGATGAAAGAATTAAAAAAGAAAATGAATAAAATATTAACTAAAAAAGATAAGTTACTAGAACTTAATATTGAAGGTAACTTATCAAACGTCGAGTTTAATTTGAGAAACAACGAATGTAACAAGGAACTTTCTGATATTGAACAAGATATAGCTCTTTTAGAAAGAACAAAACAAAAATATGATGACATAAAGGATAAAAATAAAAAGCTAGAGAAAATATTAAAACAAAAAATAAAAGAGCAAGATACCAAAGATAAGATAATAGAATTATTATTAGATAAAATAATAGTTTCAAAAATAAATGGCAATAAAGAGAACATGGAATTAAAGATATTTTTCAATTTTGGGGAGAATTTTTTAGAAAAAGAAGTGCAACAGGCAGTCATTCCGAGTATGGAAAATTTCAAAAATTTCATGAGAAAAAATTATGAGTTTAAAAGAGGGTATAACACTACTGGAACAAGAAGGTACATAGTAAAATATCAAGTAAATTCGTATATTTGTGTGTAATTTGCAAATTTAATGGCAAATTTATATTTAGGGTTGGTGAGTGATTATCATTGCACTATCCTCAAAGAGAGTGACATAATCTCCCTGTCCACCAATAAAAGCACCTGAAAGTGCCGCAAAATCAACACTAGTGTCTACTTTTAATTGGTCTAATCCTTGTTCATGAAGTGTATAATTTAAAGTCATAGAAGGCATTCCTCCTTGTCTTCCCCCTAATACAATCCCATTTAATTTAGATAAATCAAAATTCTCCATTGGTTCTCTAGATACTAAGAAACTACCATCCCGTTTCGTCATTCCTGCAAAATTAATTAAATAATCTTTAGCACCCTCATTATAAATATAAAGAGTTTGTTCACTTCCACAAAAACCGATTTGAACATCTTTACTCATAACAGCTGCCGCTACATTATTCGCGCCACTAGTTAAAATAATCTCAACATCTAATCCTTCTTCTTCAAAATATCCTAAAGCATCTGCTACATAAAGCGGTGTATAGAAGATACTGTGAGTTACTTCTGCTACTTTTACTTTCTTTAGTTCTTTAGAATCTTTTTCTTTTTTAGCAGATAACTCCAAGAAAAGAAGTGTTCCTAATAAAGCAATAACTATTATGAAAATGATCATTTTTTTCATAAATTCTCCCCTTTCACACAATAGTATATTCCTCTTACCTGTTTTCGTGAGAATATAAAAAAAGAGATGACATCCTTTTCAATTTTTCTCTCTAGAATGATTTACCTCCATTTTGATTTGTAAAATGATTAGTGTAAAGGAAAAGTTTTTTAGAATACAAGATAAATTAATTTAGAATAATATTACTTATTAACGTATTATTATATAGCAAATAAGATTTATTACTGTTTTCACTACGATATATTTGCTTATAACAGGTGAAAAATCCCTAAAAGAGGTGAAAGCATAATAAAAGATCAAAATTTCTTCATTTTGATCTTTTTTCTTATCCTTCAATATTATAAAAAGAATGGATAAACATTTTATTTTGTTTTTCCCTTATCAGCTGCTACTTTATATCTTGTTTTTTCTTCCGCTGTTAAATAAGAATAATGATATCTAGCACCAGGTAAAATTGCTTTTCCTCTTTCTGCTGATAATTGAGCACTATCTTCAACGCTTAGGTACTCATCATCTGGTAAAGAATTCCAATCTACACTCTGTGTAGATACTTGAGAAACTGGTTGTTGAGCTGGTTGTGAAACTTGTTGTTGAGGCATTCCATTCATCATTCCTGGCATACCCATAACCATATTTGGTTGTCCACCTTGGAACGCATAAACAGTTGCTGTTCCAGAAGCATATGCTTGGGCACGTTTTGTCTCTTCTTTTGCTTCGGCAACACGTGTTGGATCAGCTCCATTGATAGAACCAATGGCAGCAGCTTCTGCCTCACCCATTTTCTTAACTTGTTCTGCTTGAACATCTGTCATAATTCTAGTACGTTCAGCTCTTCCCTCTTCTTCAATTTTTAATTTTTGTTGTTGTTGAAGAGCAGTTAATTTTTCTTGTTCTACTACTCTTGTTTTTGTTGCTTCTTCTGATAATGCTTTTGGTTGGCATAATTGGAAAGTAATTCTAGAAACTTCTACTCCATAATTATCACGAATGTACTGCATTAGGGAAGTTGCTCCATTCGTACCAGGCATATTAATTGCAGATTGTAAATCAACAGATTGCAATCTCATAAGATCATCATAAGTACGACTATGAATATACTCTAATACTCTTTGTTCTAGTAAATTTTGAATTAACTTATAAATTTCTTTAGTATTAATAGATAAATCATTTCCATTGCCAAGAGAATCAGCAACAGAATAAAATTTTTCAACATCAACAATACGAATTTGGTAATCCGCATCATATCCAATTTTTACTCCGTTCGCACCATTTACACCCAAAGTAAAGGTTTCTTTTGATTCGGTATCTAGTGTATGATTTGTTAAAGAAACTCTAACGGCTCTTCTCTTCCATGGAAAATTAAGATATAATCCTCGGAAAAGACGGAAGCCTTGATCAACAACAACATTTCCTCCTAAACTTGTATAAACAATTTTGGTATTTGTTCTTCCTACTACATTAAAGAAATTAACAACACCACGAACGATGTCGTGATTTTGCTCTGTAGGAGTTCCTTGTGCTGGATTTACTTGTGACTCTGCCATATTATTTCCTCTTTTCTAGTGCTATCATAACACACTTGTCAAAAATTGTCAAACCATCTAACTGAGCCTTTGCTCAATATTTTCAATGGATTTCATCGTTTTTGTATCATAGTAATTTCCAATAATCTGATAGACATATACTGGTTTTATTTTATAGAGATATTCTACAAAATAACCAGGGTATGTCGTTTGATTTCCCTCACTTAAGTAATATTCAAAATCTCTTAACACTTCTCTTGGATAAATATAAGCAGCAAGAGAAATAATGTTTCCAACAGGATCTAATGGTTTTTCTTGCATTCCTACTACTTTTCCATCTACCTCTTCAATGACTCCATATTTACTTAAATCTTCTTCCTGAGATACTTTTCCAGCCACTACCGAAGTACCTTTTTCTTGATAGTAACGAACAAAATCTGCTAATGAAAAATCAAAATAAGCATCTCCTGCAAGAACTAGGATATCTTCATCAATATTTTCACTATTGATAGTATAACGAATATCCCCAATAGCACCTAATTTTGCTTCACTAGAGGTCGTATTATCATTAATAACCTTTACCTTTTTAGTAAAGGAATAATGTTCCTCCCAAAGTTGAAATTTTGGATAATAAAGACCATTGGTTACAACAAAAATTTCATGGATATCTTCAATATTTTCCAATGCCTCTATTGTATAGTTGATTAGTGGCTTTCCATGAATGATTCGTAAAGAATTCGCAGTCTCTTGAAGTTTTAAATCCTCATCCATTGAATATCCTGCGCATAATAGGATACACTTCATTTTATCACCTTCCTAATTTAAAGGGTCTGTCGCCTTCGCTTTTAAATCATAGCCGGATCTCCTACCAAGTTGATAAGCAAAATATCCAGCGGTTGCTATCATAGCAGCATTATCGGTACAATATTTCATAGAAGGAAACGTTAAATCTATATTCTCTTGTGCACACAACTCTTTTAACTTTTCCCGAATGCCACTATTCGCAGCAACTCCACCAGCTACAATTAAATGTTTTACTTGATATTCTTTTAAAGCTCTCATCGTTTTTTTAGTAAGAATTTCTACTACTCGTGATTGAAAAGAACAAGCGAGGTCTTCTTTACAAATAGTATTTCCTCTTTGTTCTTCATTATGAACTAAATTGATAACCGCACTTTTTAGTCCACTAAAACTAAAGTTATAAGAATCATCATCTAAAGGTAGTGGAAGAGAGTAAACATCTTTTCCCTCATGAGAGATTTTATCTACTAAAGGGCCTCCTGGATAGGGGATGCTAGCTACCCTAGCCACCTTATCATAAGCCTCTCCTACCGCATCATCTAGTGTTCCACCAATTTTTTTAAAAGAATAATCTTCTTTCATATAAATTAAATCCGTATGTCCACCACTTACGACTAAAGCAAGAAGGGGAAATTCCATTTTACGCTCTAAATTATTCGCATAAATATGTCCTGCAATGTGATGAACAGGTACCAAAGGTTTCTTATAGATATAAGCTAAAGTAGAAGCAGCTACTACTCCTACTAAAAGTGAACCAATAAGACCTGGACCATACGTTACCGCAATAGCTGTAATATCCTCCATCGTAAGATTTGCTTTTTTTAGGCATTCTTCGATAACAATTGTTATATTCTCTACATGCATACGGCTGGCAATCTCAGGAACTACTCCTCCATAATTTGCATGAACATCCATTTGTGAAAGAACAACTGTAGCAATCTCTTCACATCCATTTTTAACGATAGATACACTTGTTTCATCACAACTGGATTCTATTCCTAATATTATTACATCATTCACTCTTATTCAACTCTCTTATCATCAATATACCATCTTCTCCATGGTAATATTTGGGACGAACAGCCGCTTTCTGAAATCCAAATTTTTCATATAGACGAATTCCTGGAACATTATGCTCATTAACTTCTAGCGTGATATTTTGACACCCACTAGTTGTAGCATCTTCTATACAAAATTCCATTAATTCATAGGCAATTTTTCTTTTGCGATAACTAGGATCTACATAAATATAATCAATCTCTGCTCGATCATACATAATACTATAATTAATAAATCCAACAATTTCATTTTCTTCTTCATAAATGAGAAGATTAGAAAAAGGTCCTCTATTAAAAAGATCAACTCCACTTTGATCAAACTCTTTATAATACTTACATAATTTTGGAAAATCAGAATGAATGGCTTTTCTTATCATAACTTACTCCTTTGAGGCTTTCTTCTCCTCTGCTTCCGTCAACTTTAAATAATTAGGATTCACTTCATGAGGATTTACTGAGATATCTTCTTTATGCTTTTCCACGATTTTAGCAATATCCTCCACTGGTTTTATAGCTCCTTCTAAAGAATCTCTACTAATTAATACACCATCCTCTAAATATTTCGTTAATTCCGTAAGAGGTAAGTATTGATCCTTCCTAATAGGGTTTAAATCTTCATCGTAAACCCCGCCATAAACATATCCACGCCTTGCATCTATGGCAACTACACGATTTTTCTTCTCTACCTTGGTGGTTGCTAAAAACTCTAGACTAGAAAGAGGAATAATCTCTTTCTTTAATGCCCAAGCCATTGTCTTAGCAGCAGTAACTCCTACTCTAACACCTGTAAAAGAACCTGGACCATTGACAACAAATATTTTATCAATATCTTCAATAGAAAAGGTAACTTTTTCAAATAATAATTTCACGGTTGGAATAATTTTAGCAGCCATATCTGTTAGAACTTCTTCCTTGAAAGAAGCCAGAACCTTACCATCTTCTAAAATAGCTAAGGTCATAACAAAAGAAGAAGTATCTATAAATAAACTTCTCATAATACTGCCTCACATAGTTCCTCATATTTTTGACCATATGGGGTTATAATCAAAACCCTTTTATTTTCTCCTACTACTTTGAAACGAATATCTAATCTTTCAGGTGGCAAAATAGACTCAATAGTCTCTGCCCATTCAATTACTACTACTCCACCCTTTGTAAAATATTCCTCTATACCAACACCAGAAGTATTTCCATCTAAACGATAAACATCTAAATGATATAAAGGCAACTCTCCATCATATTCTTTAATAATATTGAAAGTTGGTGAGGTAATTGTTTCTTCTATTCCTAAGGCATTGGCAATTCCTTTTACAAACATCGTTTTACCACTACCTAATTCTCCATTAAGGCAAATAATCATATTTGGAAATTTTTCTGATTCGAAGTTCTGCGCTATTTCAATTGTCTCTAACTCACTATGTGTTGTAATCTTATATTCCATCTCTATCACCTATTTCTATTATAGCAAAAAAAAAAGTATTATTGCAATAAAAATAGAAGATACGCTGCCTCTATACACTCGCTTTTCTAACTCTTCAAAATTCGTCAAAACGCTTCAAATTTTGCCATTTTTTCAAATGGAATTTTATCCCTTTTGTATTTTTAAAATCTTTGCTATAATGAATGTGATAGTATAAGGAGGGTATCATGAAAGAAATTTTAAAAAAGAAAAAATTACTAATTGGGATTGCTAGTGTCATCCTAATTCTTATAATCCTTATCATAGGAATTGCTTTAAAAGGAAATAAAAAAGAAGAAAAACCAATTCATCAAGAAGAAATACATAGTATGTATGTCAAAATTAATCCTTTTGTAAAACTGCAATTTAAAGAAGAATATTATTTATGCAATTACGATAATCAGGAAGCAATATGCGATGAACATACTAGTAAAGTAGTGGGATATGAGTTAATCAATGATGATGCGAAAACATTTTATAAAGATTTAGATTTTAAGGATAAAGATTTATATCAAGTTCTACTTATGTTATGTGAAGTCGCTAGTGACCATGAAGTTGCCTTTGAAAAATTAGAGATAACTACAGATAGTAAATATATAGATAATGATGAAATTTTAAACTATTTAAAAGAAAATTCTAAGTATGAAATTAACTATTCTGTTTCTATTAACTTTCAAGAACGTATGAATGAAGATGAAATCGTAAAAGAAGAGCATATCCAAAATGAAAAATATTTAGTAACCTTCGATAGTGATGGAGGCAACAAAATAGAAAGTGAACTGATAGATAAAGGAAATAAAGCTACGAAACCTAATAATCCTGTAAAAGAAGGTTATCAATTTATCGAATGGCAACTAGATGGAAAAGCCTTTGATTTTAATACAACCATAACGGAGGATATCACATTAAAAGCAAAATGGAAAAAAGAAAAAACAGATGATTCAACCACGAATCCATCCCAAACAAATACCTCTAAAAAAACGATTAAAACGTCTCTAATTAGTCAAAAGAATTTAGGTAGTGGCTATCGTGTGAATCTTACTTCAAATATACAAATCACGGTTACAATAGAGGGAAATAAAAATTTAGTTGATAAAATAATGGAAAAAGATTTAAACTTGTATATTGATTTAAAAGGGTTAAAAGCAGGAACACATACGGTAGAAGTAAAAACGGAAAACATTCATGATGGATTATCCTATTCCTTTAATCCTAGTAAGGTTTCTGTAAAAATAACTTCTGAAAATGGAAGTAGCGAAACTAGTAAGCCCGAAACAAGTGGTACCATTAATTTAAACGATAATGTTATGTACACAGAAACAGGTTTTGCCTCAGAGGATTTTATGTCATGGAAAATAAAAGATGCCTGTCTTAATAAAACCATAGCAGAATTAAAAAAGTTTGATCCAAATTACAATAAAAGTTATTTAGAAGATTTAATTAGTTATACCGATAATACGTTGATAACCAAAAAGATATTCTTAAGTGATAGCGCACTTACCTTATTAACCATTTTTCCAAATTGTAAAGATACTATTCCATCCTCTTATCGTAACATTTTTGATAATGTTATGGGTTGGACATTTCTTTCTATAGAGAATAATACTTTAAAAGTTAGATATATCAGCTTAGATGAAAGATATAAATATAGCTCCTATCATCAAAATCTTGACCTCAGCCAATATAATTTAACGGTTCCTGATCCTTATTCTGGAGGGGGAACACCACCAACTCCACAAATCTTAACAGAAAAAGTTTGTGAAGAGTATCATTTAAAATGTGATAGATGGTAAAAGGCCATTATCCTTATTGGATAATGGCTTTTTTGAAATAAAATTTAAGACACCTACTAAGCAACGTGACAATAAAAAAAGACTAAAATTTAGTCTTTTTAAAGCAAAAAAAAATTTGCAACTACCTATTTTCGCTTACACTATCGTCGGCGTGAAAGAGCTTAACTTCTGTGTTCGGGATGGGAACAGGTGTATCCTCTTTGCTATCGTTACAAATTTAATGGGAAATAATTCCCTGAAAACATGATAATGTGGACCCAACAAATCCAAAAATAACAATAGGATTAAATCCTCGATCTATTAGTACTAGTCAGCTCAACATGTTGCCATGCTTCCACCTCTAGCCTATCAACCTCATAGTCTTTGAGGGATCTTACTTTATAAAAAATGGGAAAACTCATCTTGAAGTTGGCTTCCCGCTTAGATGCTTTCAGCGGTTATCCATTCCATACATAGCTACTCTGCACTGCCACTGGCGTGACAACAGATACACCAGAGGTATGTCCGTTCCGGT
>CANROB010000022.1 GCA_947632115.1 uncultured Bacilli bacterium | reverse complement strand
CCTGTATATTCTTGATAATTATTTATAATAAAGTCTTCGACATTGATTTTTTTCTTCCATGTCTCGCCTTGAAACCCATTCCATTCGTTCATTTCTTCACCTCTAGGATAGTATAAAGTCATTATATCATGTTTTTGTAAAAAAGAAAAATACTATCCAATGAATTCATTTACAATTATTCAAAATATCTTTTTCAAAACTAGACAAAATGTTGATATCTTCTTCACTACTTTTTATACTAGAACATTTTATGCTTCTTTACTAGCACGATAAGCATTACAAATTTTTTGTTGTTCCTCTGTTTTTACCAAATTAAAACTATATTGATGAGTAGCCTCACTATAATTCATTAATACATCTTGGGTAGCTGCCGATTTTCCTTCTAACTCAATATCTTTGGTTGTTAAATATCCATCCTTATATAAATCTTCTACCGTTACACAAACACTCGTTACTTTAGTAGCTTCTGTTACTTGAGTTGCAATATCTACAAAGATATTTTTTAAAGCCTCTGCGGATATTTCTCCTGTAAAAGATTGAGTTGGATAATTATAATTTTTATCACTTTTTCCATTGATAAAAGTATATAAATTTTTATCCAACTTGTTAGTAGATTCACTTAAAGCAGCATAATTATCTTGGGAAGGATTTAACATAAATGTTCCATATTTAGAGGTAATTCCAATTCCAATGGTGTAATAATAAACATCAGCTTGATATTTTTGATTTAAATCCTTTTTTAATTCATAAGAAGTTTTCATAATACTCCAAATAATTTCTGAATTGGTAGAAGGGTTTTCTGTTAATTTATTAGTGGTTCCATTACCTAAACTAGAATTAGCCTCCCCAAAGATATTACTTTCATTATATTTTCTTCCATAAGTTGGTTCTCCATCCGTAAGAAGAACGACAACAGGAATACGGCTTTCTTTGTCATTCGCATTTAAAAATAAATCTCTTGCCTTTTGAATTCCTATCAAAGTATAGGTTCCACCATTGATATCTACTAATTTTCCATTAACCGTAAAGTATGGAACTTTACCTTCTCTCCGATTATTATGCCAATAATGTTGTCCATGAGTAATCTCCTGAATAGAACTTACAGGAGTTAAAGGAAAAGAAGCCACTACACTACAATCTTTATTTGCTGTTCCTGCTACATTTTCACAACTACCACGGGATGAAGTTAATCCACTATAAAAAGCAAATCCAACCCGATTTTTTTCTGACTGTTTTAAAATCTCTAAAGCAGAATTAATAGCATTTTGGGTTCCTTCATAACGTGTCGTAGACGAACCAGAAAGCTTCTCTGCCATAGAACCAGATACGTCTACAACAAACACTAAATCTAGTCCTACATTGATAGTTGTTCCTTCTACATCATCAAATGCATCGGAATGCTCTATTGACCATTTTTCAGCTGCATTTAAAATTGATTTTTCTTGGGACTCAGAAACTTCTTCTTTAGCATTTTGAACATTCCTAGTAACCAAGTTGGCAACTATCAAAACGAGAATTGCCAAAATAACTAATACAGATAATAATTCTACTAATGTAAATCCTTTTCTTCTTGTCATAATCCACCTCTATTACCATTCTTACTTTTCCAAAGTCTTTTTCTTATGGATAAAGAGCAAGAAACCACTTGCTATTGCTAATAACAAAATTAACAATAAAATATCCCAATTCAAGAGAAAATTTCCTATCCATGGGATTTTAAACATATACTTGCCAATGACATCTTCACTCGATAGTTCTTCAATATCTAATCCTAATCCTTTGTCATATCCTGTTCGATAAATAGCTTGTCCATTTTCTTCCTCTATTCTTTTCACTTGATGAAGAATAATAGAATTGTCTCGATAAAATGATATAATATCGTTTGCTTTTACATTTTCTACTTTCTTACAAAAAACAATATCCCCACGACGAATAGTGGGTGCCATTTCATTCGAAGACACTAAAAAAAATTCATATTCTCCTAAAGAGGAAAACTTCAACGAATGGGAGTTATGCCATGCCAAAGTATCTAGAAAAATAATCAGCGCGAGTAAGATTACCAATGATATCAAAGTTATTTTTATAGATCTTTTTTTCATATTTTTATAACGCCTCACCTTTCAAAATCTTTCAATATCAAAAAATTCACTTCTATCATTTTTTGCACTATTATTATATCACTTTTTTATATAATTGTCACTATATGTAGATAATTATCTACTTATTGCGTTTTTTAAAACATTTTATGTAGATAATTATCTATTTCTTATCAATGGTAAATATTCTTCTTTTTTTAGATAATGATATTATAGTGAGGTGAAAAAATGGTTACTGAAGAATACATTGATCAGATATTTTCCATGATTTCGAAAAACATCAAATATTATAGACGTTATAACAAATCACCATATGCGGATAAATATGGGCGAATTAGTCAAGAAAAATTAGCTGAATTGTGTCAACTTTCTCAATCTTTAATCGCTAATATTGAAAGTGAAAAAGTAAAACAAACTTTCTCTATTACGGTAGTTGCCTCTATCAGTAAAGTTTTAAATATCCCGTTTGAAGAATTTTTTAAAGAACACAATTTTAACTAATTTCTTTCATAAAAAAATATCGATTAACAGCAATCGATATTTTTGTTTGTCGACAAATAAGTGATTTTACTATTTGTCTTTTTATAAAATTTTATTCATTATCATTTACCTTACGCATAAACTCTTCTTCATCCCAAACAGGGATTCCTAAACTTTTTGCCTTATCATATTTGCTACCAGGATTTTCTCCTACCACGACAACACTCGTTTTACTAGTAACACTTCCCGTTACTTTTCCTCCGCGATATTCAATCATTGCTTTTGCTTCTTCTCTTGGAATAGAAAGAGTTCCTGTTAAAACAAAAGTCTTATCCTGGAAGTCTTCCTTAATCTCTTTTTCTTTTCCTATATAGGTAAAATTTAGTCCATAATCTTGTAGTCTTGCTAAAACTTCCAAATTCTTTTCGTTTTGAAAATACTCTATGATAGCAAGGGCAATAATCTCGCCAATATCTTCTACTTCCTTTAGTTCTTCAAATGTAGCATTGCGGATATTTTCTAAGGTTTCAAAATGACTCGCTAAAATGGTAGCCGTTTTCTTACCAACATGACGAATACCAAGTCCAAAAAGGAGACGTTCTAAAGAATTTTTCTTACTGTTTTCAACTGCATCTAATAGGTTTTGGATGCTTTTTTCCCCAAATCCTTCAAGACTTTGTAAAGACTCTTTATGCTCATAGAGTGTATAGTAATCATCTACCGTATGTAAATAGCCCATATTATAGAAATCTTCTACAATATTATCACCAAATCCATCTAGATTCATCGCATCCCTAGATGCGAAGTGAATGAGTCCCTCAATTTTTCTAGCGTCACAGTTAGGATTTAGACAAAACCAAGCCGCTTCACTTTCTTTTCTTACTAATTCTGTTCCACAAATAGGACAGTGGGTCGCCATCTTAAAAGGAATCTCTTTTCCGGTTCTTCTTTCTTTTTTTACTTCTACTACTTCAGGGATAACATCCCCTGCTTTATGAATAGAAATAATATCCCCAATCATAATTCCCTTTTCTTTTACATAGTCCTCATTATGAAGTGTCACACTACTAATAATAGAACCAGCAAGATGAACAGGGGTAAGGTCTGCTCTAGGCGTTACTTTTCCTGTTCTTCCAACACAAAATTCAATATTTTGTAACTGGGTTAAAACCTCTACTGCTGGAAATTTATAAGCTATCCCCCATTTTGGAACACGCGCTGTAAAACCTAGTTTTCTTTGATCGTCTAGATTATTTACTTTGATAACCACTCCATCGATTTCATAAGGAAGTTCAGGACGATGTTCTTGCCAATAAGAAATATACTCTACTACCTCTTCTACATTTTTAGCATGTTTAATATTAGGGTTTACCGTAAATGTTAACTCTTTCATATAGTTTAGGGCATCTACTTGACTATGAATATCATAAGTCATAGGAGAAGGAATATGGTACATAAAGGTATTTAAATTTCTACTAGCTGCTATTTTAGAATCTAATTGTCGAACAGAACCAGCAGCGGCATTTCTAGGGTTTGCAAATTCCTTTTCACCCTTTCTTCTACGTTCTTCATTTAGCGCTTCAAAAGATGCCTTCGGCATATAGATTTCTCCCCGTACTTCAATATCGATATCGAGTGGAAGAGAAAGAGGAACACTTTTAATCGTTTTTACATTATGCGTAATATCCTCTCCGGTAACCCCATCTCCACGAGTTGCTGCGCGAACAAGTTTTCCTTTTTGATATAAAAGAGAAACAGATAATCCATCAATCTTTAATTCACATACATACGTAGGATTTTTAACTACCTTTTTCACTTTCGCATCAAAATCACGAATTTCCTCTTCGTTAAAAATATCATCAAGAGACATCATCGGAATTTCATGGGTTACTTTTTCAAAGCCATCAATTACCGTTGATCCAACACGAACAGTAGGAGAATCCTCCCTAACAAGGTCTGGGTGTTCTGTTTCTAATTTTACTAATTCTGCATAATAATCATCATACTCTTGATCGGTAATTGTTGGAGCATCTAGCGTATGATATTCATAACTTGCTTTATTTATAATTTTAATTAATTCATCGATTCTCTTTTCAATCATGTTATCACCAAATCTATTATACCATGCGCAAAAGTAGAAAAAAAAGAAATTCCTAGGAATTTCTACATTTTCTTATCGAGATATTGACCAATCATATTTTTAGCAACTTCTAGATAAACCAATTCTGCTTCTAGAAAATCATCTTCCGTGGTTTCAGCCCCGTTAATATCGTTAATTTCTCTACTTCTTAAATATTCTAAAGGGATTTGATCTTTCGCTGCCAATTGTTCAAAGACAACAATTAATTCTTTTGTTGCATCGATAATTTCTTTTCTTTTAGCAGGAATATCTAGTTCTTTATAAGCCTCTATATAATCCTTAAATGCTTGATTTAATTCTTCCATACTATCTAGCCTTTCCTTTATATAAATCGTCTATTTCTTCGGTAGACATGGCATCTAAATTCAATCTTTCAGGGTTCATTTGTCTGTGGAAAAACTTCCAGAAGCCACTCTTTTCTTGATATCTTGCTCGAGCCCCATCAATTGCCTTTTGATGCGCTAAAGCGGCCTGTTTCGTTGCTTCAATTTCGTGTTCTATCGCAACAATTTCTTCTAAAATAGGGGTTGCAATAGAAGCTACTTCATAATTATCAGGATGTTTATCTTTGATATAACAAATAGCTCTTAGGCGTTGTTTTAAACGTTCATCTAAATCAATATCCAATAATTGGTCATAAAACTTTTTACTAGTTGGAAGAAAATCCCAACCAGGTTTAAAATATTTACCAACGACATTATGTAATGTTTCTA
This sequence comes from uncultured Bacilli bacterium, assembly GCA_947632115.1. Taxonomy (GTDB): domain Bacteria; phylum Bacillota_I; class Bacilli_A; order RF39; family UBA660; genus UBA5578. The sequence goes on along the minus strand of CANROB010000022.1, from coordinate 22,103 downwards.
AGTTTTCCTTTTGAATGGCTCTAATCATATCTGCTTCTTTAGCATATAATGGTTTTTTGCCAAGAGAGGTATAACTAGTTCCATCAGAAATATAATCCCCATGACTATAATGGAAATCATCCTGTACCAAAACAGGTTCAATCCCAACAAACTTTATACCATTTTTTTCATACTTACCAACTTCAAAGTTTCCTTTAGCAGCAATAATCTCATCCATTGCTTCTTCACTAACAGGTTCTGATGGTCTAAAAGCACTATTAAAAGGTAATGTTGCAGCTTGTTCTCTTAATGCGTTTAAAGCCTCTAGCGTTCCGATAATATCTTTTGGGTCAGAAAATTTTCGAACATACTCTTTTTCAATAGTCGCTATTATAATATCTAATTCAAAATAAAGAGGGATTGATGTCTTATCTTTATTAATATCTGCTCCTACAAAAATAGCATCTTTATTAAACTCTCCTCCTAATAATTTTTCTTTATTAGGAGAAGACATTGCTGCTTGTAATTTTCCTATTAGGTCTCGTAAATCTTCTAATACTTCATTAACAAGAGCATAATCCGCGCCACGACTTCTTTTCATTAATTGACTTAAAACAGAGGACATCTCTCTTTCTAATGCCACTCTTTCCCGATCTTGTTCTATATAACTATAATCTTTCATAGTTCCTCCTTTTTTCTAGTACTTTCTATCTTTATTATCTTTATTATACCTTAGTTTTTTTAGAAAAGCAAAAAAAAGTATCTTCATTAGATACTTTTTAAAATTTCTAGACGTTCTTTTTCTTCTAGTAATTTTTTTCTATCCATCTCAACAATATTCGCGGGAGCTTTTTTAACATAGTTTTCATTGCTCAATAAATTCTCACGGCGACGAATAGAGTCTTCTAGTTTCTTAATTTCCTCTTCCTTTTTACTAGTATCCTCTTTCATTCCCTCATAATAATAAGTAATATCCATATATTTTGACTTATAATTACTCGTTAAATATTCTTTTTCGTCTGTTAAAAGATTTTCCTCTGTAATCTTTAACTGAGAGGTATAAATAGATTCTAAAGAAGGGGTAGTCTTATATTTTACTTTCGCCTCTTTCGTGATATTATTGGTAGCTTTTAGATTACGAATGGCTTGAATATCCTCTAATACTTTATCAAGCATTTCTGTTTCCTCTTCAAAGACATATTTTTTAGTAGCCTTTGGATAAGCACTAATCATAATAGAATCGGCATCTTTAATTGGTAACATTTGATAAATCTCTTCTGTTACATAAGGCATAGAAGGATGAAGCATCTTTAAGATATCCGTAAGTACCAAAAGTAGAACACTCTTATTGGTATTAGACATATCTTTCTTAGATAATTCAATATACCAATCACAGAAATCATTCCAAATAAAACCATAAAGGGTATTTCCAACATTGTGGAAATCATAAGATTCCATATTTTTTCGTACTTCTACAATGGTATGCTCTAATTTGGTTAAAATCCATTTGTCCGCTAAAGAGAAATTTTTAAGTGTATAATCTTTTTCTTCAAATCCCTCTAGATTCATCAAAACAAAGCGAGAGGCATTCCAAAGTTTATTGATAAAGTTCCAAGTAGATTTTACTTTTTCTTCATCATAGCGAAGATCGGCTCCGGGAGAAGAATTCGTCGTTAAGAAGAATCGTAAGGCATCACATCCATATTCTTCAATGACATCCATCGGATCTACCCCGTTACCTAAAGATTTACTCATCTTTCTTCCCTCTTTATCACGGATAAGTCCATGAATAAGACAATCTTTAAAAGGTCTTTTTCCGGTAAATTTTAATCCTTGGAAAGTCATTCTGTTAACCCAAAAAGGAATAATATCATATCCCGTTACTAGACAGTTATTAGGATAATATCTTTGATAATCTTCTGTTTCATTAGGCCAACCTAGTGTCGCAAAAGGCCATAAGGCACTACTAAACCAGGTATCTAGAACGTCGTTATCCTGAACCCATCCTTTTCCTTTAGGAGGTTCCATACCAACATAAACCTCTTCCCCTTTATACCAAGCAGGAATTCTATGTCCCCACCAAAGTTGCCTAGAAATACACCAATCATAAGTAATTTCCATCCAGTGATTCATCGTTTTCTCATAATGCGCGGGAACAAAGTTTACTTTACTAGACTTTTTCTTTTGATTTTCTAATACTTTATCCGCTAAAGGACGCATTTTTACAAACCATTGTTTTGATAAATAAGGTTCAACAACAGCATTTGTTCTCTCACTATGTCCAACGCTATGAACCATTGGTTCGATTGAAATTAAAATTCCTTGTTCTTTTAAATCTTTTACTAGGGCTTCGCGGCAAGCTTCTCTTGTCATTCCTTGATACTGGAGGGCATTTTCATTCATCGTTGCATCTTCATTCATGACAACTACGCGTTCCAGGTTGTGTCTATTTCCTACTTCAAAGTCATTAGGGTCATGAGCCGGCGTAATCTTCACTACTCCTGTTCCAAATTCAGGATCAGCATGTTCATCCCCAACAATCGGAATTAATTTATTTACAACTGGTAAAACAACATTCTTACCAATTAAGTGTTTATATCTTTCATCACGAGGATTTACAGCCACTGCTGTATCTCCAAAAAGAGTCTCTGGACGAGTAGTGGCAATATCTAAGTATTCATCACTTCCCTCAAGAAAGTACTTCAAATGATAAAACGCACCTTCATCATCCTTATAAATAACCTCTTCATTAGAAAGGGCTGTTTTCGCAACTGGGTCCCAGTTAATAATTCTTTCCCCACGATAGATTAATCCTTCTTCATAGAGTTTAACAAAAACTGTCTTTACTGCCCTTGTTAAGTTTTCATCAAGCGTAAAAGCTTCTTTTCGGTAATCGAGGCTAAGGCCTAGTTTTGCCCATTGTTTACGAATGTTTTCAGAATATTCATGAGTCCAATCCCAACAAGCTTTTAAGAATCCTTCACGGCCTAATTCATATTTATCAATGCCTTCGGATTTTAATTTTTGAACAACTTTTGCCTCCGTTGCAATAGCAGCATGATCCATTCCTGGAAGCCATAAAGTATCATAGCCATCCATTCTCTTATAACGGATAATAATATCTTGTAAAGTAGTATCCCAAGCATGACCTAGGTGAAGTTTTCCTGTAACATTGGGAGGAGGAATTACAATACAATAAGGTTTTAAGGATAAATCCCCACTTTCAAAATATCCCATATTCTTCCAATGTTCGTATTTTCCTTCTTCTACTTTTTTATGATTATATTTTGTCTCTAACATTTTCTCGCTCCTTTTCATAAACCAATATTTTTTCATCTAACATATCCACCGCAGAAAGCAAAGAATAATCCGTTTGAAATTGTCTTCCATGTATCATATTTCTTAAATCCTCAAAAGATCTATAATACATTCTTATATTTTCTTTTCTAACAGCCTGATTTAGTTTCTCTTCTTCTTTTTCTGTAAAATCTTTCAAATAACTAAAGTAAGAACGTATTTGAATCCATTCCGTCTTCTTTAGTTTTCCAGAACTGCCATCTAGTCTTGGATGATGTGACTCTTTTGTCATTAAAGGAACTTTTTTACTATCTACTAATAGTTCTTGTAAAGCTGATTCTAGATAAGTAAAATCATTCATATCCATCCCTTCTTGCATCAAATAGGGTACAAAAACCTCTGGTTTTTTCCCATAATGAGACTCTAAGAGTAACAACTCCTTTGCTGGCGTATAAATTAAATATTTCTCTTTTACAACACGAAAATTTTCCATAAACTCCCCCTACAAAAAAACACGACCATCGCCTAAAAGGACGAATAGTCGTGGTACCACCTTTCTTCGTAATCATAAGATTACCTTGAAAGCATTAACGCTGCTAACGAAATACCCTACTTTATTCAGGCATTCAACTCCCAAGCTACCTTCTTTGAATATCCTTTAGAAAAGTTTTCAGCCGATGACTCTTCCTCTCTTAAAAGGCATTTTCAAATACTCCTCTTGTTCCTCGTTTTTCTTTTTGTATTATAAATAAATATTTATCATTTGTCAATCTTATGCTTGAATTTGATAAGGATCCGTTAACGTACCTGTTCCAAATAACCATATAACATCATGTTTTAAAACAATCATTGGTCGTATGTTATAAGTTGTTGTTACATCCCAAGAGTGGATTTGTCCATTACTACCAACATAGTAAACAGTACTTGCCGAGCCTGCTTTATCAATAGTCATTCCGACTGCCGTAATATTATCCAGTGTTGTTCCACTACTGTACTTACCACTTGATATTTGATAATTTTGTGGAATATAAAGCCAGTAGTCTCTTTGAATGCCCTTTTCAGCATATACTCCTCCTGCTAAAATCATCTCATCATAAGTAGGTAAACCAACATACGCAGTTACTGCTGTAGTACAATTATTTACATTAGGAGTTCTAGTATTACTAGAAGAAATCGTATCGTTACACCATGTAGTATTTTCTACTTTACTAGCTACCGGTTTATTTTTAATATTACTATTATACCAATTTTCTACCGTAGTTTTAACAGTTGAACTTGTATATTTATACGTATTTTTATAAGCAGAGTATTTTGTCTTTGTACTGATAAAACTGCTTTTATCGTATTTACAAGTATCCCCGTTACTTACATAAATAAGTTTAATGCCACCTTTATCTGTTGTCCTTACGATTTGCCAACAAAATCCGGCAAAAAGAACAAAATTGTTATGAATGTCTCCCCGATAATAATAGATTGGATTAGTAGAAGCTGCTGTACTATGCATAACATAAGTACCTTTTCCATTTGTCTCAGAAGATGCTTTCTTGAAATCAATTCCGGTATCATCTTGTGCTCCCTCTTTAATCTTATCATATAAAAGAACTGGGGGAGCTGGTGTTCCCACGACTTCTCCATTAATCTTATCACGGACTGTTTCCGTTAATTTATTTAGGGTTGCTCGTCTATTAGAAATAATACTAATAACTAAAAACATAAGCAAAACTACTAAAATAAGCATCGTATAAAGAATCGCAGAAATGGCAAATCCTCTATTATTTAATCTTAATTTTTCCTTCATGGGTACACCTTCTATTCTTTTAATATTATATCGTAGTTATCGACGAATTTCAACAATTTCTAACCAACTCCAGGTGCGGCCTCAAATCTTTCTTCACACTTTTTTGTCTCTGGATTATAAGTTCCTCTTTCACAGACATAAGTAGGCTCTACTGTCTTTTTTATAACACAATTTTTATCTTTTAATTCATAACCTTCTGGACAAGTATAACCGGTAGTTCCACCCGTTCTTCGATAGCATTTATCTAAATATAAAAAGGTATTTTCTGGACAAGTCTGATAAGGAATGGCTTTTTTCTTCCAAGCCTCAGCTCCTACACACTTACCATCAACATAAGTTTCACAGAAATAATATTGACACTCGCTTCCTAACAACTCTGCTTTCCAAAAGCCCTTTGTTGGTTTTTTATCAATATAAGTGTTATATTCCTGTTGACTTTTAGCGCAACGATAACGAGTAACCTCTGAAAGAGCCTGATTGCTATAACAGTATTCCCCTTTTTCACTGAATCCATTTGGACATACACGCTTTGTAGATGCCTTTTCTACCACTTCCGTTAAGCATTCTTTTTTATCCGCACTCAACTGTCCATCACAAGTAATTTCTGGTTCGCTAGATTCAATATAGACACATACTCCATCTTGAAGAGTTCCGCGAACACACTCTTCTTTTTTTCCGCATCCTACTAGGAGAATGATCAAAATAAATGTTGGCAAAAGAATTTTTTTCATTAGCTCCTACCTTTCAAATTTATTCTAACATAAATTCCTTATTTTGTATAGGTCCATTCATTATCCGACATTGTAATTCCCCTAGATCTATGATAAAATGAGTACGGTGATACTATGGAAGCAAATATGCCTAAAAGAAAAATACGACTTTGGCTAAAACTATTCATTTTGTTGATTTTTCTCATTCTAGGTACGCTTCTTTATAGTCGCTTTATAGCAACATCTGGACTTATAACGAAAGAATATTTAGTAGTAAATAAAAACGTACCAGATAGTTTCTATGGATTAAAAATTGCTCATTTAAGTGATATCCATTATGGAGAAACTACCAATGAAAAAGAAATAAAAAAACTAGTCCAACGCGTAAATGAAACCAAGCCAGATATCATTGTCATCACAGGAGATTTATTAGACCGTGATATAGAATATACCAAAGAAAAACTAGATTTCTTAGAAAAAGAGTTATCCAAATTAGAGGCTTCTTTAGGAAAATATATCATTATGGGAAATCATGATCATACGAAAGAAGAGTATCATACGGTCATTTCTAATACTGGGCTCACAAATCTAGATGATGCTTATCAAATTTTATATAATGGTTCTAAAGACGTGATTCTCTTAGCGGGTGCTTCAACGGGAGAAAATGGCAATGGAAACTTCGAAGAGAAAGTAGAAGATGCCCTTGCTAAAATAGAAGAAGTAAAACCTGCTTACAGTATTCTCATCATGCATGAACCAGATTACATTGAGGATTTTGATTATTCCAAGTTTCAATTAATTTTAGCAGGACACTCTCATAATGGACAAGTAAGATTACCATTTATTGGGGCGATGGTTCTTCCCGCTCATGCCAAAAAGTATTATGATAATTATTATCACTTAAAAAATACAGAACTTTATATTTCCAGTGGGATTGGAACTTCCACGATTAAATTTCGATTCTTCAACAGACCTTCTTTTAACTTATATCGAATTGTGAACAAATAGAATGGATAAACCATTCTATTTTTGTTATAATGAATTTGGTGATCACATGATTCAAAAATGGATGCAAGAATTAACGCAAGAGGATATGCAATTACTACTACCAGAAATAGCAAAAAAAGCATCTCTATCTAGGGCAGAATATGTAAATTTAATTGACATTTTGTTTTACCATTTTGTTGTAAATGGCACTTTACACACTACCGAAAATATTACTTTTATAGTGAACAAAATAATAGAAAATAGAAATTTGATTCAAAAGAATCAAAATAGTAGTTGCTTTACTAGTTGCTTAGAGCATTTTTTAAAACAAGCTTACGAAGTAGACCCAAAATTTACTCGTTTAGAAGAATTTTTAGCTAGTGGATTTCTCTTTCACAGTTTCAACAAAGCCTTCTATCCTACCATCGAGGAGAAAGGATTGGTCTTAAAAGAAAAACCATGGGATTTAGAGAAAATAGAACAAATTCGAAATATTTTTAAAAAAGCGCATCAAAAAAATATTTTTGGATATTATCAAGGAAGAGAGGAAACCCCTATTTTCTTCTCCTCTAATCTGGTTTCTTCCCCCTATTATGGTCTTTCTTCTCCTACTTTTTTTCGTAAGTTTGTAGAACATAAAGAAGAATATTTTAATGCTTTCTTAAATCGAGACTATGAAAGTGCTCTAGCATCTATCAAGGAACTAATTCTTCCGTTACAGGAAGAAGAAAAAAGAATCGTATTTTCTTTCTTTCAAGAATATTGGCAAGCGTTTGCTACTGAGGAACTACCTTGTGTTGCAATTTCGACAAAAGAGAAATTAGGCATTAAGGAAGAAGTTCCTCCTAAAATAGAAGAAGACTCAATTTCTTATTATTTAAAAAGAATAGTAACGGTGAAAAATTATATGATAGGAAAAAATATTGATAGAGAGTCTCTAGAAATCTTTGACTATCAAACACTTTCCTTTTTCCCAAAACAAAAAGAAAAAAATATATAGTTAGCTATATATTTTTTTAATGGACTTTATGATAATCAAGGCGCAATTTATCTGCTATCGTTACAATAAATTCAGAGTTAGTTGGTTTTGCTTTATCGATATCGACACTATGTCCAAATATCTCTTCCATTAAGTCCCAGTTTCCACGATTCCAACTGACTTCGATAGCGTGCCGAATGGCTCTTTCTACCCGTGATACGGTAGTATCAAACTTGGTTGCTAATTCTGGATAAAGTTCCTTTGTAATCCCACCAATCGTCTCTGGACGTTCATAAATAATACCAATTCCTTCTCGAATATATTGATATCCTTTAATATGAGAAGGAATTCCTAATTCGTGTAAAATCTTGGTGATGGATAGTTGTAAATTATTATATTTTAAATCAATCGTCGTATTATCATAAGAACGCTTAGAAATCTCTAGGATTTTTTGTTCTAAATCGGCAAGATCAAAAGGCTTTAAGATATAATAATTTACACCATACTCAGAAACCTGACGGATGACTTCCATGGCATTATAACTAGTCGCTACAATAATACTTTTCTCAATTCCCCGCTTTTTCATTTCCTCTAATACATAAAGTCCGTCTTTTACCGGCATAATTAAATCTAGAACAATAAGGTCATAGTGATCTTTTTCTTTTTCAATTAGTTCTATTCCTTCTTTGCCATTATAAGCTTCATAAACTAATTCTATTTCCTTATTATCTTTTAAATATTCTTTTACTGCACCAATCAATTCTATATTGTCATCTACCATTAATAATTTAATTTTTTTCATATTATCCTCCCTATGATACTACTTATTCTACTACTTCCTTTTTAAACTAATTATCAAAAAATGTCGAAACCATAAAAAAAGTTATTGGGTTACAACAACTTCTATAATTTTATTAAATTTTTCAATTTTGGTGCTTGCACCACCGACTAAATAGCCATCTACATTTGGAATTTTATTTAATTCTTGAATGTTTTCATCGGTGACACTTCCTCCATAGAGAACAGGAATTTCTGTGTGGAAAAGTTCTAAAATAATATCTTTTAAGAATGATACGGTATCTTCTATCTCGTTATTAGAAGGAACTTTTCCTGTTCCAATCGCCCAAATAGGTTCATAAGCAATGATAACTTTGGAAATATTTTCTTTTTCCATTCCTTGTAAAGCAGCCTTCACTTGCCGTTTTAAGACTTTATAGGTCTCAAAGGCCTCTCTTTCTTGTAAGGATTCTCCAACACAAAGAATCACATTTAAGTCCTCAGCTTGCGCAAGGCGGATTTTGGTTGCCACTACTTCATCGGTTTCCTGAAAATATTCTCTTCTTTCACTATGTCCTATAATCGCATAAGAAATTTTCATACTTTTCGCTTGCGTTGCAGAAATTTCTCCCGTATAAGCCCCTTTTTCATAAGCAGCAATATTTTGAATTCCCACTAAAAAGTCATGTCCTAAAAAGTAAGGAATATATAGAGCACTAGGGCAAAAAACAACATCGCTGCCATAGTTTTTCTTTTCTAATTCTTTTAAATATTGGTCAATTTCTTTTGCTGTTAAATTCATTTTCATATTGCCAACAACTATTTTTTTATTTGCCATGTAATCCTTTCTTTACTACGCTCTTCATGGTTGTCACAAATGTTTTCTTTTCTTTTCTTCCAACCGGTTTTCCCCCTAAGGCCGTGTAATAAACGTCTAATACCATTTCTGCATAATACTTAGAAGAATGAGATTCTGCATTAATTCTTGCCTGCCTATTTAATCTCTCCTGTAAAACAGGGTCATTCATAATTTTTTCAATCGCTTGTTTATATTCTTTTTTATTTTTAAATAAATAGCCATTTAAATCATCTATAACGACATCCCGGAAAGCATCATCATCTAAAGCCACAACCGGAACGGAAGCAGCCATGGCTTCTAATAAAGTAAGACCTTGTGTTTCTGTATGAGAAGCAGTTACAAATACTTGTGGGATTTGATAATACTCATGAATTTCTTCCCAAGGAATTTTTCCGGTAAAAATGACATTATCCGTAATTTTTAATTTCTTTGCTTGTGATTTAAATTGCTCAATATCTGGTCCATCGCCAATAATTAAAAGCTTACAATGTTTATTTTTCTTGATGAGATCTACCTGATTATCTATCAAAAATGCTACATTTTTTTCAGAAGCCAAGCGTCCTACAAAAAGAAGAACGAAATCTTCATCCGTAATCTTATATTTTTTCTTTAATAAAGCTGTTTTTTCTGGTTTATTGTTTTCTCGGTAGAAACGGTCTACTTCAATTCCTGTTGGAACAATATGAATATTTCTTGTATACTCATATTTTTCTTTAAATAAGTCGTAAGTCTTTTTCGTTGGAACAATTAATTCCGTTACCGTTTTATCACAATAAAACTTCGTTAAATGCTCTACAATTTTTTTACTCGTCGTATCAAAGTATCCCTTTGTAATGTAGTGAACATAGTCTTCATACATCGTATGATAAGTATGGACAATAGGAATATCTAACTGACGTGCCATAATCCGCGCAAAAGTCCCTACCCCAAATTCCGTATGAGAATGAATGATATCGAGATTCCATTCCTTAATTTTATTGATTGCCTTCAAAGGATAAATTCCCGTAAGTCGATAATCATAAATACCAACCGGAATACCTGGCAAACGAATAATATTTTTCTCAAAACTATACTGCATTTGATCTGGATTTACCGTTACGATATATACTTGATGTCCCTTCTTACGAAGAGCACTTTCTAGCATAGCAATACTAGTCGATACACCATTGATAAAGGGAGGATACGTATCCGTAAAAAGTCCTATTCTCATGATTTCACCCTCTTCATGCTCAAACTAATCGTGCCAACAATCATACCAAAATAATACGTGACAAATCGCCATAATAACATAATAGCCATTAATTTAGAACCGGTAATAAAACTTCCATAGAAAGAAACAAATCCAAATTCTAATCCGCCACTACCGCCTGGAATAGGTACAAAAGACCCAATTAACATGACATAAGCACTTGTCACGATTGCCTCACCCCATCCAAAGCTCTCATAATCCCCCGTTGCATAAAGCAACACCAAAGGGATACTATAAAGAAAACTTAGGGCTATCAAATTGAGCAAAATCGTATAAGCAAACTCCTTTTTATTCTCTAAAAGAATTTTAGCACTAGTATGGAATTGATTGATATATTGATCCCAATCTGCTAATTTTTTCTCTTTATTCTTTACTAATCTCAATTTTGTTAAGATAGTAATTCCTAAATGAATCAATTTACGATTTAATCGTTTACTAAAAGCAACGATAAAAAGAACAAAAATGACTAACGTATTAATCAAAAATCCAAGGCCTACTAATTGCTGCAACAAAACATTTTTTTCAAAAATAGAAAACGCTCGATTAGCAATGACGGCGACCCCTCCCAATAAGACCATTGCAATTTGATAAACAATAAAATTTTCAATAATAATACTAGTAGCTTTTGTTACCCCCATTCCCTCTTTTACTAAGTGATAAACCTGATAAGGTTGTCCACCCGTTGCAAAAGGGGTAACTGCATTAAAAAATTGAGTTCGAATCATCAGTTGCAGAGAACTTAAATATTTGGTTTTAGGCATAAACTTTCTCGTAAAGATATGAATCGCTTTTCCCCGTAATATCCAGTAAAGTATCACTAAAATAAAAGCGATAAAAAGCCATCCTAAATGAATTGTTTTTAACTGATTCATAATGGCTTCATAATCATCCTTTAAGGAAAAATATAGTACTAATAGGGCAATTCCTATTAATACTATGGCATTGATAAAATTCTTTTTTTTCATATCTACTTTTCAGAGATAACAGAAATACCTGGTAAATCAAGCCCCTCTAATAACTCTAAAGAAGCACCTCCACCTGTTGAGATATGAGAGAATTTATCTTTATAACCAAATTGAATAGCAGCAGCAGCGGTATCGCCACCACCTAAAATAACGGTTGCATCTAGTTTGGATAATTCTTCACAAGTCACTTTCGTACCTGTTGAAAATTTATCAATTTCGAATGCTCCTACTGGGCCATTCCAAATAATGGTCTTACTATTTTTGATATATTCACTAAATAAATCAAATGTTCTTAAACTTAAATCTAGACCCATTTCATCTTCATGAATATCACTTACAAGAGCAGCTCTCATAGGAGAAGATTCACTTAATTCTTTTCCACATACACAGTCTACTGGTAAAATAATCTTGTTAGGATACTCCTCTAACATTTTTTTACAAAAATCAATACTTTCTTCATCTAACAAAGATTTACCAATTTCATATCCTTGTGCTTTTAAGAAAGTAAACATCATACCTCCACCGATAAGGATATAATCTGCTACTTTTACTAGATTTTCAATGACGCCAATCTTATCACTTACTTTAGCTCCTCCTAAAATAACTGTAAAAGGTCTTTCTGGATCCTTAAGAGCCTTTTCAAAATGACTTAATTCCTTTTCAATTAAAAAGCCGACACCATTAGGTAAATGGCTAGCAATTCCGACATTAGAAGCATGCGCTCTATGAGCCGTTCCAAAGGCATCATTAATATAAATATCTCCTAAAGAAGCCCAGTAAGCACCTAAGTCTGGATCATTACCACTTTCCTTTTTCCCGTTTAAATCTTCATATCTAGTATTTTGCATGAGCAAAACATCACCATTATGTAAATCTTGAACGGCTTTCTCTAGTTTTTCTCCTCTTGTTACATCCACAAAAATAACCTCTTTAGAAAGAAGTTCTCCTAATCTTTTAGCAACTGGTCTTAAATCATTTTTCGTAAGATCAGCTTCCTCTTTTACTCTTCCTAAATGAGATAATAATATGACTTTTGCTCCTGCATCTATCGCATATTGGATAGTTGGTAGACTTTCGCGAATACGATTATCATCCCCTATCACACCATCTTTCATAGGAACATTAAAATCAACACGAATCAGTACCTTTTTTCCATTTAAATCATAATCCCTTATTGTCTTTTTCATATTTCCTCCCACTATACAACTATTTTTATTTTACTATATTTTTTTTATTTATACAATGAAAAAAAAGAAGAATTCTTTCTTCTCTTTTCAAAAATAAAAAAAAGATATTTCTATCTTTTTAAGCACGAGATGCATAAGAGCCATCTTTAGTACTGATGACAATCTTTTCTCCCTCTTCAATGAAAAGTGGTACCCTAACCGTTAATCCTGTCTCTAAAACAGCATCTTTAGTAGCATTATTCGTTGTATTTCCCTTAACAGCAGGTTCTGTTTTCGTAACTATTAATTCCACTTTTTCAGGAAGAATAACACCTAAAATTTCTCCTTGGTAAATAGATACCATAACTTCTAATCCATCCTTTAGGTAATTTTTATCATCCCCTAAATGATCTTCAGATAATTCGATTTGTTCATAAGTCTCATTATCCATAAAAGTATAACTATCGCCATTAGCGTATAAGAACTGCATGGTTCTTTTCTCAATCATGGCACGCTCTAGTTTCATACTACTATTAAACGTTTTTTCAATAATAGCACCCGTACGTAAATTTTTTAATTTTGCCTTAACAAAGGCTGCGCCTTTTCCTGGTTTTACGTGTTGGAAATCGAGTACAATATAAATATTATCCTCAAATAGAATCGTCATTCCATTTTTAATATCATTAACGTTAACCATATATACTCCTTTCTACAAAAAATAAGGACTCAACTACCTTATTTTCCACTTTTTCCATAGACTTTTACTTTGGCTTTATTCATTTGATTCACCTTAGTAGCTTTTTGTCTATTTGTTCTTGTGTTTTCCGCTTTTATACTTGCTCCGATACTTTGCCTTGGAGCGAAAGATTGTTGGTTTGCTTGCATCTCAATTAATTTCTGATAATTAATACTGGTAATAAAATGTCTAAGCATGAATTATTTCTCCTCTTTATGTGGTGTTGTTTTTTTACACTTTGCACAATACTTATTTAATTCTAAACGATCGGTCGTTGTTTTCTTATTTTTCTCTGTACGATAATTTTCTTCACCGCAAACAGTACATTTAAGAGTGATTCTTTGTCTTGCCTCTCCTTTTTTTGCCATACTCTTTCCCTCCTTTTTGTTAAGCACACTTATTATAGCAAATTATTTATAAATTTCAAAGTATTTTTGAGAAACTTTTTGACTTATTCGCTTGTTAATACTAGACATTTGAACGAAACTGATGTTTCCTGTACCCACATTAGGAGTAACAACCGTAAAAGTAACCTTTGGTTTTTGATAAGGAGCATAGGCTACTAAGACGGTTGAAAGGGTTGGTGTATCGATTTCTCCATCTAAGTCTTTATCGACAAAACTTTCGGAAGTACCCGTTTTTCCAGCTGGTTTATATTTACTATCAATAAATCCATATCCTGTTCCACCGTAGGAAAAAACCATACGTAGGCCTTCCTTAACACGGTCCATATATTTTTTATCCGCATTTACACTATTTAAAACGCTAGGGCTAGTTTTATATACTAAGTCTGTTAACTTTTCTTTGGTAGGTTTATAAACGGCTTTTAAAAGTCTTGGTTTTAACCGGCTACCGCCATTTGCAACAGTTGTAATATATTGTGATAACTGAATAGGCGTATAGTTATCGTACTGACCAATAGCAAAATCTAGTAATAATCCAGATTGACGACTCTCTCCTTTTAATCCTTCGGTTTCATTTGGTAAGTCAATTTCCGTTTTTACCCCTAGTCCAAATTGAGCAAAAATATTGCGATAAGTATCAAATGCTTTTTCATTTACCTTTAAAGCAATGCCATAGTGATATTTTGCTCCCCCTACTTTCATAGCCGTTTGAAATTGATAGGTATTAGAGGAATATTTTAGGGCCTCTAAGTCATTGATATTACCGTAACTATGGAAAGAACATTTTAAAGGAGTTGCTGCTAATTTCACACAAGCATCGTTACGAATCTCCCCTATTTTTAAATTTCCCGTTGTGTATCCTACGATATGAGAGGCAGCCTTGACAGAAGAACCAGGTGTGACAATAGAATTAATTACGCCAGTACTATAATCACTTACAACATATTTTCCATTCTTTTTCGTTACTTTTTTCCCTGCCATCGCTAAAATCTCTCCGGTTTTAGGGTCTTGAATAACGACAAATCCGCGGTCTAAATACTCAGTATACTTATCTTTCTTTTTCGTAGAGATTAATTCATCAGCAATAATTTTTTCAACTTGTTTTTGAAGTTCAATATCAATCGTAAGGACGATATCATATCCTCTAGAACCTTCTTCTATTAATTCATAAGTTCCATTAGAAGATACTTTATATCTTGTTTTTGTGCCCTTTAAAAGAGCCTCATATTGCTTTTCTAAATAACTCGTCCCAACACGGTCAGTTAGTGCATAGCCAAGTTCTAGATAAGAATCTTTTAATTCAGCAGGTAGCCCGCTTTCACTACTAGAAATATTTCCTAAAATAGAACGAAATGTTTCCCCATAAGGATAGTATCGCTCCCAATCTAGACGAGTAGTGATGCCTGGTAAAGTAGATAGGTTCTCTCCAATCATGGCATATTCTTGATCTGTAACATCCTCTTTTTTAATCACTTTCTCTGCATAAGAATATCCATCATTCATTATGGCATAAATTTTGGCAGCTTCTTTATCTAAATCGGTATAAAGTTCTAAATCTTCATCAGTAACCCGTTCTAATTTCAAATTCTCTATTTCTTTCGAAGTTAATTTTCTTTCTTCTAATGCCTGCCACTCGCTATCTTCAATTTTACTATTTGCTTCCTCCACATGGTTTAAAATCCAAAATTCTTTTAGTTCTCTTTCTTTTAATCCTTTGATATCTATTGAAAGAAAATCAGCAAGGCGATAAGCTAGTTCTATTTCCTCTTTTGTCTTTACACCAATAGGCTTTTTATAGACAATGGTCTTAACAGGAACATTATCTACTAAAAGTTTCCCATTACGGTCATAAATTCTTCCTCTTGGCGCTGTAGGGCCTTCTACATAATTATTACTTAATTCCTCAATTCTTTTTACATACTTTTCATTAGTGAGAATTTGAACATCATAAAGTTTGATTGTCAAAATGAGAAAAGCAAAAAAAATAATGCCGATAAGGATTTTATAACGACTATAAACCGCTAAGGAAGGCATATTTTTTTTCTTTGAATGATTTTGTCTCATAGTTTTCCCCCTGACTAGACACTTTTTTTCTTTTCTCGCATATCCTATAGTATGAAAGAAAAATTAATACATTCCTATATAACCAAATTACGAAAAGAAGACATTGTTCAATTTGCTCTTCAAAATCATGTTACGTTAAGTAATGAAGAAGTAGACATACTCTATACAGAAATTCAAAACAATTGGCAGCAATTATTATATAACCCAGAAGTAGTTTTGAAAAGAGTAAAAGAGGAAGTTTCCCCTTCTACTTATGAACATATTATTTATTTTTATCAGTTGTATAATGAGAAATTACGTCGTTTTCTAAATTAGGATTCCACTTATTCTCATCAAACATTTCTATTTCGAAAAGATAAGGAGGATATTTCTCTTTACCTTCTCCAATATAAGGTGTTTCTAAGATTTTAGGAACATCTTTTAATTTTGGATGATGAACAATCTTAGAAAGAACTTCATAGCCAATCGTACCATAGCCAATATTGGCGTGGCGATCTTTATGGGATTCGCGTATATTTTTACTATCATTTACATGAACCACTAATAAATTAGATAACCCAATGACTTCATCAAACTGCTTTAAGAATGCATCAAAATCGGTTAGATCATATCCTGCATCATGCAAGTGACAAGTATCGATACAAACGGCTACTTTAGATGGAATTTTTACTCCTTTTAAAATCTCTTGTAATTCTTCTAGATGGGAGCCAATTTCACTACCTTTTCCTGCCATCGTTTCTAGACAAATTGTTACTTTTTGATTTTCTTCAATGGCCTCATTTAAAGCAGTAATAATGTTTTTAATTCCTTCCTCGGTTCCTAATCCGACATGACTTCCTGGATGAAGCACTAAAAGAGAAACGCCTAACTTTTCTACTCTTTTAATCTCTTCCTTTAGAAATTGAACATTAAAATCATGGTTTTTAGCGTTTGCTAAATTGATGATATAAGGAGCATGAACTACTACATTTTCAATATTAATATTCTCCTTTTCCATTAAATTATGTGCGAGTGTAGTTAATTTTTCATCAATCGGATATCGCATCGTATTTTGTGGCGCACCCGTATAAAACATAAAAGTAGTACTGTGATAACTAAGTGCTTCTAAAACACTTCCTAACATTTGTTTTTCCTTTGAAAAAGATACATGTGATCCTAAAATTTCTTTCATAATTCACCACTTTCTAATCCTTATTATAACAAAAAAGACTAGCGAGAACTAGTCTTTATTTAAGGTACTATAAACAGCTCTAAAAATGATATATCCACCAACAACTAAACCTACCCACAACAAAGGATTTGTATAGTTATCGAAGATCCAATCTCTAAATTGTAACGAATACTTATTTAACGTATCCCAAAGAGTTAATATCTGCATATTCACCTACACCTTTCTAATGCTTTTATGCCCTTTCATAATTTTTTTAATGCCATAAGGATGTGGGAAAGCAATAGTTAAAATTGTTTTTTCGACCGTAATGATAACGCCTTCTCCAAATTCACTATGAATCACTTTTTCTCCTGCTTGGTACTCAATCGAATCATCAATAGCGGAAGAAGAAAATTTCGTAGGAACTAGACTTTCCGCAGTCTCTCCTTTATCGATGTATTCCTCTCCTATTTCATTGACAAAACGACTAACAGGATTCATATTGTCCATTCCATAAAGAGTTCTTCTCTTGGCGCCTACTAGCCAAATTTTTTCTTTTGCCCGGGTAATTGCAACATAGCAAAGACGTCTTTCTTCCTCTAATTCACTATGATCAAAAAGCGCTCTACTATGAGGAAAAATGCCTTCTTCCATTCCCACTACAAATACATAAGGAAACTCTAACCCTTTCGCGGAATGAACTGTCATTAGGGTTACTACATGGGGATTATCCTTATGTTCTTCGATATCAGCTACTAGACTAATCTCTTCTAGAAACTCTTCTAAAGATATTATACCATATCTTTCTTCAAAATTTTTCGTAATTGATTTAAATTCTTCTAAGTTTTCTAATTTTGCTTCTGCTTCAATGGAATTTTCATCTTCTAATTCTTTTTTAAGACCACTTTGATTTAATACCAAATCGACAATTTCCGTAAGAGAAAGATTCTCACTTTTCTCACGAATAGACTCCATTAACTGTTTAAATTTTAGTTCTTTACCGGAATCAATTACTTCATACATACTTTTTCCTGATAGTTCTGCTTTTTCTGCTAAAGAAGTAATGGTCTTCTCTCCAATTCCTCTTTTTGGAGAATTAATAACCCGCATTAGGCTAACATCATCCTGTACGTTATAAAGAAGTCTTAAATAAGCAATTAAATCTTTAATTTCTCGTCTATTATAGAAGTAAAAAGTACCAACTACTTTATAAGGAATATTTTCACGAAGAAAAGCTTCCTCAATCGTACGGGATTGGGCATTTGTCCGATAAAGGACTACGATATCATCTAAAGTAGCGCCTTTTAAAAGTAAATCTTGAATGGTATCGGTAACATAAGAAGCCTCTTCTTTTTCATCTTGACATCGCTTATAAACGACTTTATCGCCCTCTTTATTTTCCGTCCATAAGTTTTTATCTTTACGTTCTTTATTATTGCGAATAATATCATTCGCGGCATTTAAAATCGTCTTGGTACTCCGATAGTTTTGTTCTAGTAAAATAATCGTACTATTTGGATAATCCTTTTCAAAATTTAAAATATTGCGATAATTGGATCCTCTAAAGGCATAAATAGACTGCGATTCATCTCCAACCGCACAAATATTTTTTCTTTTGCCACTTAACATTTTCGTAAGTTGATATTGAACCTCATTCGTATCCTGATATTCATCAATTAAAATATACTGAAATCGTTCTTGATAGGCCTCTAAAACCTCGGGATACTCTTCAAAAAGTTCAATCGGCTTTAATAATAAATCATCAAAATCTAGGGAATTATTCGTCTTTAATTTCTTTTGATATGCCTCATAAACCGTCACTACTTTTTCATCAAAATCACAAGCATTAAAACAAGAAAGTTCTTCTGGTGTCATCCGTTCATTTTTCGCACTACTAATCCGATTGCGAATGTTTTTAGGATTATACATCTTTGGATCAAGACCACTATCTTTTAAAATCTTTTTAATAATGGCAAGAGAATCTTCACTATCTAAAATCGTGAATTCTTTTTTATATCCTAACCGTTCATAATTTTCTTTCATAATCGTAAGACCAAAAGAGTGAAAAGTAGAAATTTGGATTTGATAAGCAACTGGTCCTAACATAGAGGAGACTCTCTCTCGCATCTCTTTCGCAGCTTTATTGGTGAAGGTAATCGCTAAAATTTGCAAAGGCGAAATCCCCATCTCTTCAATTAGGTAGGCAATTCTAGTGGTTAAAACCCTAGTTTTCCCTGATCCTGCGCCCGCTAAAACAAGAAGTGGTCCTTCTATAGTCTTTACGGCTTTCAATTGTTGTTCATTTAAATTTTCAAACATATGTCTACCTACTTCCTAATTTCATTATATCATAAAAATTCTTTCCCTACTATTAACTTTCAAGAATGTTTTCCAAAATAAAAAAAACTAAGCAGTTCATAAAAACTACCTAGTTTTTCTTGATAAAAAATTTTTCTAAACACTGGATAACTAGATAAAGAAAAGTAGCCATAATGGATAAAAGCGCAATACCACTAATCACTAAATTTAAATTAAACACCTGTGATCCATACATGATGAGATATCCAATTCCTTCTTTAGAAACTAAAAACTCTCCCATGATAACGCCAATAAAAGACATATGGCGAAAAAATATTTAAAGACTCTATTCTAAATTATGATAAAATAAGTATAACTAATATTTCAAAGCGAATTTTAAAATGAATGTGAAACTTACTATAAAAAGGTAGATGGTTAAATGTTATGAAAAAGAAAAAAGAAATATATTGTTGGTATTGTGGCACGAAAAATACCTTACCTAGAAAAAAATGTACAAAGTGCGGTCATAAACTAAAAGAAAAAGATAGCCCTATTTTAAAATGGTTATTCGGCGAAACTTTTAAAGATTATACGGGTAGTTTTATAAGTAAAATTCTTTTTCTTATCCGTGATTTTTGCCATCTTCACCTTTACGGTTTTACCCTAACTTTTGCCATTGCTTTTACGCTTACTAGTGCGATTGATAGTTATATATCCCCTATCGTAGAAGATCATAAAATTGAAAAAACAACCCAAGAACATCGGATAGAAACTAAGAAAACAGAAGCCGTAAGTCAAGAATTTCATTGTGATGATGGGTTTATCTTAAAAGATAATATCTGCTACAAAGAAGAAAAAATTGCGGCAGAAGAGAAGAAAACTTGTAACGATGGTTATTCCCTAACGGGAAATCAATGTTATAGTAATCAAACATATGATAAAAACGTTAGTTATAGTTGCGCTAAAACCATTGCTAGTTATAGAGAATATTATGGGGAAATCGATTACCCTTATACCCCATATGATAGAAACCTAATATGCTTAACTAGTTCTTACCAAAGTCAAAGTAATACCTGTGCCTATCATTTTGGTGACGAAGAATTTATGGATACTGGTTGTAATGCTGTTTTAGGATATGAAAGACCACCCATCAAAACAGAAACTTGTCCTAGCGGTACAACTTCCGTCAGTGGGAAATGCCGCAAAACAGAAACTGTAAAAATAGAATACACGTGTCCTGATGATTATACAAAAGATGGATCAAGTTGTATAAAAGTAATAGAAAAAGAACCTATCGAGGAGTAAAAAAATGAAATGTTCAAATTGTGGAAAGAAAAATATGTCAAAAGCCAACTTCTGTAAAAAATGCGGTTTTGTTTTTTCTGATAAAGAACAAAAAGATAGTAAGGATACCCTTATTCTTTTAAAAGGCACGAAAAAATTTTATGAAGTTATTACTCTAAAATTTATAACGGATAGTGTTCTCATTCAAACCATTTATACGATTACTATCCTATTAATAGGTGTTGGTATTCTCTCACTTAAGGAAAATAAAATTAGGATTGAAGATGGTAAAAATTATACTGTTCAATATAATACAGAAATTAAAGAATACTACATGATTATCCAAAGCAATAAAGAGTCAACAGAAACCATTGATGCCAATCTTTTTATTCCCAATAATGTTGAGGCCCTAAAAATTGCCTACTATGATGAAAATGATAAACTAATCGCGGAAGAAGAACATAGCCCTAAAGGTAAAATTACTCTTTCTATTAATCAGAATCATAATAATTATTATCAAATTAGTGATACAAAAAACCAAAAAGATAGTATAAAAGTATTTGTTTATTACCAAAGCGATATTGAAGAGCAAAGTTAGAAAAGAAAATGAAAGAAAAAGTATATGAATTTTTAAAAACAATTCCTAAAGGGAAAGTAGTCACCTATGGTCAAATAGCTGAATATTTAGGAAACAAAAAGTTAGCTAGAGTAGTTGGTAATATCCTTCACCATAATCCGGATGAATCGAAATACCCTTGCTATAAGGTTGTCAATCATAAAGGATTTTTATCTAGTCATTTTGCTTTTGGGGGGATAGAAAAACAAAAAGAGAAATTAGAAGAAGAAAGAATACTCATTTCGCATAATAAAGTAGATTTAACAAAATATCAATGGAAAAATAACTAGAGAAAAATCTAGTTGTTTTTAAGATATAGGAATACTGGTTTCGTAAAAAAATTATTCATGCTTATAAAAAAGTTAGGAATTTGTTAAACTCTAGGATTGTTTCCTGTTAAAATTTGCTTTTGCATTCTATGATGTTAATGTGAAAGGAGAAAAAATGATGAATCAAGAAAAAATTGGAAATTTTATTGCTGAATGTAGAAAGCAAAAAAAGCTAACTCAATATGAATTAGGAGAAAAGTTAGGGGTAACTGAAAAATCCATTAGTAATTGGGAAAATGGGAGAAATATGCCTGATTTATCTTTGTTTAAGCCACTATGTGAAGAACTTAATATTACCATAAACGAATTATTAAGTGGTGAGAAAATTAGTGAGGATAATTATCAAGAAAAATTTGAAGAAAATATTATTAATACGATAAGTTATTCTAATAAAAAGTTAGAGAAAAAAAATCAACTTATTGGGTTAATACTAATGATTTTTGGATTTTTAATGAG
>CANROB010000021.1 GCA_947632115.1 uncultured Bacilli bacterium | reverse complement strand
CTGATTCAGAATCAAGCGATAAAAAGACCACTCCAAATAGCAATGGAAATAGTAATAGTCAGTCTACTTCTACAAAATCAAATAAAGAAGATACTAACAAGGAAGAGACTAGTAGTAATCCTACGGAAGAAGAACCTATTACTTCCAATGAAGAAGAATTACCAAAAGAAGAGGAAGAGATTTCTAATAGCAATACCAATACCAATAGCAATAAAGAAGAAACTGTGAATAAAGAAGTAAAAGAAGCTTCTTCAGAGAAAAAAAGTTATCGTTGGCTAATCATTCCTGCTATCGGAGTATTGGGAGTAGCTCTTCTAGCATTCCTATTTAAAAAGATACTTCAAGGAAAAGACAAATAGAATAGTTAAATTTTAAGTATTAAGACTAAGATTATTCTTAGTCTTTTTTTGTTCCTCACGGATGATAATAAAAAAGTTATTACAGTAAAACGTAATAACTTTATCGATATTTTTTAAAGAATATTGGCTAAATATAATAAAATGGTTGGAATTTGATTGAGTAAAACGAAAGTGGGAAAAATAATGATACCTAAAGAAGTGAAAAACGCCTCATTTTTTTGAAATTCCATTTACAGGCTTTTTTACAAAAACTTCTAGTAAGAGATTGCTTTTCCTGTTCATTTTATATATAATAAAGATGGTGATGATATGAAAGTGTTGTGTATTGGACATGCTGCTTACGACATAACGACACCGGTAGAAACATTTCCGAAGGAAAATACAAAAAATCGTGTCCAAGAAAGAATCGAATGTGGGGGAGGCCCTGCTGGTAATGCTGCTTATCTTTTAGGAAAATGGGGAGTAGAAACCTATTTTGCTGGGATTGTTGGAGACGATTTATATGGACACCGTATTCTAGAAGAATATAAAAAAGTAGGTGTCAATGTCGATTATCTAGAAATCAATCCGGAACATGTAACCGCATCTAGTTACATTATTGCCAATCGGGAAAATGGTAGTAGAACTATTTTTACTTATCGTCCTAGTTCCATGAAAATGAAAGAAGTAGATATTGCTATTAAACCGGATATTATCTTGGTAGATGGTCAAGAACCAGAATTATCTAAAAAGATGATTGAGAAATATCCAGAGGCTTTAAGTATTATCGATGCTGGACGAACGAAATTGGAAATTCGAGAATTGTGTAGAATGGTAAATTATGTGGTATGTTCCAAAGACTTTGCAGAAAAAGTAAGTGGCGTATCTATTTTTGAACCAGATAGTTTAGAATATGCGTTTCATAAGTTAGAAGAGGAGTTCCATACACAAATTGTCATTACGCTAGAAGCTGCAGGCTGTGCTTATCGCAATGAAGAGGGAAAAATAGAAATTGTTCCATCCTTAAAAGTAAAAGCAGTTGATTCTACGGGAGCAGGAGATATTTTCCATGGGGCTTTCACTTATGGAATGTCTCAAAACTGGCCGATGAAAAAAGTATTAAGATTTGCGAATTTAGCAGGAGCGATGTCTGTCACTCGAGTAGGGGGCAGAAATTCCATTTTTGAATTAGAGGAAATGGTAGAAGTATATAATGAAGCTCAGTGATATTCTTTTTATCGATCAGTTTCCAACTTTGGATTTGCACGGATATGATAGAGATTATGCAAGAATCAAAATTAATGAATTTATTCAAGATCACTATTTGATGAAAGATGAATTTGTTACCATTCTTCATGGAGTAGGAACAGGGGCCTTGCGCAAGGAGACATCAGAGACGTTAAAAAGGAATCCTTTGGTGTTAGAATATCAGCTTTTTAAAGGAAATATTGGTTGTACAATTGTAAAAATTAAAGAAAAATAAAAAAATATGAAAAAAAATTCCAAAAAATTTGACAATGAGAAAAAAAAGTGGTAGTATATGAGCCATCTCATTGAAAAGGGGGAGATTTTATATGTACGAGGAAAGAAGAGAAAGTTTTTCAGTTAGAGATTTAATCTTACAAGTTTTATTTATTGTATTATTTGTTTTTATCCTTATTTGGGTTTTTCCTACCAAGTCTTATGTAGATAAAAAATTCGATAATATCGATACGAATAATACAACGGTTCAAACCGGTTACGATTTGGATCAGTTAGCAGTTTTATACAACCAAATATTCGCAAATAATATTGCGACAATGAAAGAAGCTGCTATTGGATATTATACAACCGAAAGATTACCACAAAAAGTTGGTGATACTTCTACTTTAACGTTACAACAAATGTATGATAAGCATCTTGTATTAACATTGAAAGATAAGGATGGTAAAGCTTGCGATGCTACTAGATCTTATGTTTCTGTAACAAAATATGATGATGAATATCAAATGAAGGTTAACTTAAGTTGTGGATCTGAAGAAGATTACATCATTGTATACTTAGGATGCTATGATTACTGTAAGGCTTCAGGAGTATGTGAGAAGCAAGTAACGACAACTACTCCATCTAAACCTTCAGGATCAAAGAAAAAAGTAGTTCAAAAAGTAGTAGATGTAACAGTTAACAATTATTATGAAAATTGTGATTGTGAAAAACCAAAATATACATGTTCTATTGTAAATGGTAAATACTATGATAAAAATGGTAATGAAGTAACAAAAGAAAAATATGAAGCTGATTGTCAACCAAAGACAGATAAGTATGTTTGTGAATATAAGAAAGTAACCAATGGTTCTTGGGGAGATTACGGTGAATGGTCTGAATGGACAACAACGAAACTTACCGAAAACGAAAATACGCAAGTTCAAACTAAGACAGAAAGAGTTGTTACCGGTTATGTTACTAAGAAGGTTCAAGTAGGTACGAAGACAGAAACTTACGTATCAGGATATACATCTTCTAAATATGTATCTACCTATACAACGGAAAAGTATGTATCAGGACATACAACAGAAAAATATGTTAAAGGTTATACAACGCGAAAAGTACAAACAGGTACTAAGAAAGTACAAGTAGGAACAGAGACAAAAACGACAACGAAGAAGGTAGCTGCTGGAACAACTAGACAATTAGTATCTTCTGGATCAGGAAAAACTGTTCCATCTAATACGAGTGAGTATATCTATGTTAAGACTGGTTCTACAACATCACAAACTTGTACAGGATGTGCAACTACTACGATTTATACTTGGGATGTTTATAAAGTAGTTACGGTTTATAAGACGGAAACTGTCAAAGAAGAAGTTCCAGTATATAAATCAGAACCAGTATATAAAACAGAACAAGTTCCAGTATATGCAACAAGACAAGTTCCAGTATACTCAACAAGAAAAGTTCCAGTATACGCAACAAAGAAAACACCAGTATATGCAACAAGAAAAGTTCCAGTTTATGACACTGTAAAACAAGCTGTTTATGGAACAGAAACTTACTATCGTGCAAGAACCAGAACTTATAAAGGTGGTTCTACAGATGTAAAATGGAGTACTTGTGACCCAGTTGATCAATCATTAACTGGTCAAGGATATTATTTAACTGGTAATGTCAAGAAAGCATAAAGAAGCGTTGAAAAACGCTTTTTTTGTTTGACATCAAAAATCTTATATGTTATCATAAGTTTAGAATAAGAATAATATAATATTATAATAGGAAGGGGTGTGCTATGAAAGAGACCTATCTATTTGATTATGTCAATGAAAATGAATTTAAAAAGTTAGAGCGTTCTTTGAAGAAGTATAATATGCTTGCTTATAAGAAATTGTATTTTGAGTATTACCCAGCCTTAAAAGAGGGAAATTTTCTTGGAAAAATGATTGCTACCAATAAGACAAATGGAACTCAAACTTATGAACTAAAATTACCTACAGATGCTTTGTTTTCTAAAGTTCATGGGGATATTAAACTTTATTATTTGGTATATGAGAATGAGAAGATTGTTATGTTGGACAAGTTCGAACCAAAAGATATCTTGAGTGAAGGTCATGCTAGCGAATTAGTAACTTATAAAGGGGTTATGGTTTCTAAGCAACACTCTGATAAGGATATGTTTAAAATTAATTTATTAAATATGTTAGATAAATAGAGGATAACCTCTATTTTTTATGATATAATGGAGTGGGTGATAAAATGAAGAAATACTTAGGAATAACTTTGATTCTTCTACTTTTTGTAGTAGGATGTGGATCAAAGAATATAGAAAAAGAGGATAACAAGGAAGAAGAACCAGAGAAAGAAGAGCAAGTCGAATATTTAACAGGTCTTCATCATGTAGAAATTGAGATAGTAGATTATGGGGTTATTTCTCTAGAATTAGATGCTGATTCTGCTCCTATTACTGTTACGAATTTTATGAATCTTGCCAAAGAAGGATTTTATGATGGACTTACTTTTCATCGTATTATTAATGGATTTATGATGCAAGGGGGAGCTTCTTCTGAAAAAAAGGTAAAAACGATTAAAGGAGAGTTTAAAGAAAATGGTGTTTCTAATCCATTAGAGCATGTAAGAGGAGTTATTTCTATGGCTAGAAATGGATATTATGATGGAGCAAGCAGTCAATTTTTCATTGTTCAAAGAGATTCTCATCATTTAGATGGATTATATGCCGCTTTTGGTCATGTTACAGATGGCATGGATATCGTCGATCAAATATGCGCTAACGTACAAGTAGAAGATGATAATGGTACTGTGTTATTAGAAAATCAACCAGTAATAAAAACGATTCGTGTGATAGATTAGGAAAACTTTGTTTTTCCTTTTTTATTGATATTCTACTTTTAGAAATGATATAATAAGTAGGGTGGTACAGATGGAATTTTATATGCAACAATTAAATGATTATAGAATAATTGCCCGTCAACAAGGACTTACAAAAAAAGATTATTATGAACTAAAAAAATCGATTTATGAAATAAATCAAAGGATACAAGAAATTTCGTCGCATTTAAAAAAATGGGAAACAGAACGAAAATTATCAGGCATTGAGGCCATGGAAAATAGACCACTATTTCCTCGTAAAAATGTAATTGCTACCATGGAAAGTTGGAAAGATGAAATTCTTATGTACCGGGAAATTCAAATTGGTATGTGGCAATTAGCTTATGGTATTGAAAAAAATGTGATAGGAGAATCTTTTACGCATTTTGCTTTAAGAAATGCGAGTTTACTTCATTTGATTTATACCAATGATACGTTTAAAAAAATCAAGCTACATTCTTTAGATAGCTATCTATTTTTATGCCAAGAACATTTAGAGGAAAAGCCTTCACTAAGTGTTTGTAGCTCTTCTAATTCTTCTTTTTGTTATGGATGTGGTACCGTAAGAAATCCACTTTCTTATCTTTCTTTTTATGAGGGAATATCAGGCGAAGAGGCTATGGAACTTCTTCGAAATATTTATCTTATTCATCCAACCAAAGAAATCAAAAACCAATCTTTGATTGACAAGTACCGCGAGTCCCTTTTTAGTGAAGAATATTTCTATTTATTAGAAGAAGGAATGTTTAGGACATCGACGAAGGAAGATAGTTATCGTAAACGCTATGCCCTTATTCGTTACCGGGAACATTTAAGTACAATTAATCGTGTAAAAGAAGGAATTGCTCTTTCTTATCAGGATAGTGCCCCAAAACAAAAAGTATATCATCTTCCCGATAAAGAAGAGTAAATAAAAAAGAAAGCCGAGAATAGGAATACTCGGCTTTTATTATCAAAAATTTCTCATTTTAAGATAAATGTTTTTATGATTTTATAACCAAATTATGATATAGTATTTGTTACAAACTTCTAGGTGGTGAGACAGTGTCTGTTTTAAAAATCAATTTCAATCAGTTAAATAAACCTTATCGATTTAATATGGTAAATAGTAACTTAAGCTGTAAACCACTATATTTAACGGTTTATCCCAAATATATCAATTTACAAGGAAATATTTTTTATGGTGGACTAACGCATTATGAATGTAATTTACATCATGATATTGAAAAAATTCTAGGAGTCATGAATAGTAAGTTATACGGTAGATATGAAGAAACTTATGGGGCAACAGATACTTATCCTATTCGATTTGCTATTTATCACAACCAAATATTTTTTAGTGATCTTATGTCCCTTAGTGTTTATAAAAATGATTCTAATATTCGAAAAGAAATCAATCAAAAGTATCACTTACAAGATGAATTTTATGAACCAACCCGGGAGGAGATATATCAAGATTATTTCCGTGAATTTTTTCTTAAGAATCGAAAAAAATATGGAAACCATGTAGAGTGGCATAGACTAAATTTAACTCCTCAAGAATACTTTCGTATTATGATTTCTTCTAAAACTAGAGAATTAAGTCCTTTTATAGATGCTAATGCCTTAAATGCTTATGATTTAAGATATTGGTTAAACTGTAATACCGATACTTTTATAGATTTTACATCTCCATGGGAAACAACAGGAGTTTATAATCAAGAGACAATGGCATTTCTGAATTCTTTAAAAGAAACCAAACTAGGTATTTATCACTTCTTTGATCAATTTTCAAAGCAAGCAAAGGATTGGCCGAAAGCCGTTCAAGAATTATTGGTAGCATTAGGGAAACATTCTTCCTTTACTCCATCGAAAAAAGAAAGTAAGGATATATTTAGTGATGATAGCACATATGAAGAAAATATTTATTGGGACAATCTATTTTCGCTAGCCTCTTACGATATGTTAGTTCAATGGATTGGTTTTGATAAAATAGAGACTCAACTATCTAAAACCATTACTACCTCTAAACCAAATATTTATGAAACTTTCTTTAATTTTTTTCTTATGGATTATGATATTATCCAGTTACCGAGATTAATTTTTGAAGAAGATACTCAACAGTTTCGATGGATTGATCCTAATGAATTTATGAATTTAGGTATCAATAGGGAATGTGAACAGGAAATAAAACTCATTAAAAAGTATGTTCCCCCTAGTGAAAGAAAGAAGTATTTCAAAAAATAAACTATTTCCACGATTTGGTGAAAATAGTTTTTCCTTTTTGTTTTTATCAATTTATGTTATAATAAAAAATTATTAGGAGGAATTATGGAAACACTAGATAAAGAAACACAATTAGTAGCTGTTGAAAAAGTATTAGAAGAAATGAGGAAAGCAGAAGAATATGTAAAAGGCTGGAATGCGACTTGGTGGGAACAATTACAAGATGCTTATTGTTTATCTCTTCATTATGAAATAGGTGAAATGGATGTAAGAGAGATGGAAGATAGATACAGAGGAAGATATCGTTTACCAAATGCTTTTTATTCTGGAGAAAGTATTGGCGTTCCTCTTGTAAAAGAAACTTTAGTAGGAAATAATACCTTAAGAGGAGAAAGAAATAAAGAGTTTGAATGTGAATTTGGGAGAGTCGATTGGTATGGCATGGTATCTCATAATTCAAAAAGAGTCTTTTCTTTTCATAACGATGGAGAAATTTACTTCTCAAAAGAAGGAATAAGAAGACGGACAAAAAAACATCCAAGACGTACTTCCTATGAAGCAACTTTTAATGTTTTATCTGATGATTTTCATCTGGATATTACACTGGGTGAATTAACGGAATATTGTACATTTCAATATCATTATATTACCATATCTTTGTGTGGAAATATTTTAACAAAAAAATGGAATGATATTGAGGTTACAGAGGACTTAAGTACTGGTATGAAATCTGTCAAAATAGAGAAGAAGTATGATGAGAGAAATTGTCAAAATAATGCTTCCATAGCTTTTGAAGCCGTCTTAAATCCTGATAATAGTTTAGAAATGGGAGCAGTTGCCATTAGTACACATAAAGCAAATGGCAAAGTAAATGGTACTTATCGGTTTGATGTAAGTAGAAAAAAAGGAATTCGCGCTAATTTCTACTCTAGAAAAGGTATTAAAGTTGATTTAACGACAAACCCTATGCTATTAGAAACGGCAAATGGTTTGTTATTACCAACTCCTAATCATCAAGATAGTAGTGATATTGTTGTTTCTAATTTTGCTTCTTCCGCACAAAATGCTATTGCCAAAAATTTAAGTCAAAGGGTTATTACTTTCGATTCTTCTGATTTTCATATGGAGGCTATCAAAGAAACAGAATCATTGGTAATCAACATGTTAAAAACGATAAGAGGGGAGTTACCGTTATCTGGTTTAGTTGAACGTATTGATAATTGCTTAGAATTGATTGATCGAGAAAATAATCTAGAAACTCCTGAATCAGTAAAAACACTAAAACTGAAAGCGAAAAATTAGTATCTTAAAAGAAGATTAAAACATTTCTGCTTAAATCTTCTTTTTTTTGGAACATTTGATGTGAGTATCGCCCTCTAATCTTTATAGAAAGGGGGGATACAATAAAAAAAAGAAGTACAACAACTTTCTTTATAATTCTATATCTTCTTTAGTAATTGAATAAAGGAATAATCATTCTTCAGAAATTTTATAAACTAATTCATTATGATCATCCCAAACTCTATTAGATGGCAACATACATTTTTTTACTTCATCATATATTTCATTTATTATATCATTCATTAAAATATCCCTATAAATGCATATTGTATGACAATATACAAGTGTGTTTTTCTAAATTGCCATAACTATTTAGTACTTATTAATTTTTGATTTAAAGTTTCTAATTCTTTTAGAGACTTATCATTTTCTAATATTTTCATTTGTCTAATAGCTGAATTATTAAGCTTTATCAATCTTTCTTTTTGTAGTATACCATCGTTAATAAGTTCTGCATTTGTGCTTTCTAAATTACATAAAATAAGTAAATGTTTTAAATCTGTATAATCTCGAATATTTCCTTCAATATTAGGATTTTTATCTCGCCATTCTTTTGCAGTCATCCCAAATAAAGCAACATTCAAAACGTCTGCTTCTTCAGCGTACACATATTGCTTTTGTTTTTCAGTCAATTTAGGAACAATGTTTTCTTTTATTGAATCGGTATGAATATGATAATTGGATTTAGCAAGCATTCTACTAGCTGTCCAATCAACTTTATATTGATATGCTTCATTCTTTTTTAATCGTTCAAATTCTTGTATAACATACAATTTGAATTCTGGAGATAACCAACTTGCAAATTCTAAAGCTATATCACTACAAGCATACGTTCCACCATTATTACCTGATTTAGATATTATTCCAATTGCGTTGGTTTCTTTAATCCATTTTTGAGGTGATATTTTAAATTTATTACTACCGGCTTCGTTTTTAAACGTGTCGAATTCGACACCTTTGAAATTTTCGTTATTTAATTTTTCCCACAAACCTAAATAAGCAATAACATCCTTATTGCGCATCCAGTTTTGAATGGGATATCTTGGGTCATCTTCATCAGCATATCTAGCCAAATCAGTAAGAGAAATATATTCTTTATTTCCTATTCGTATAACATTAATTTTATTATTATTCACATTCATCTCTGATTTTATTATTTCTTTATTCATATTTTCCCCCTTAATTACCAAAATCATTTTATCATATATTATTGAATAATAAAACTCGGACTTATCAAAAAGTCCGAGTTTGATATCAACTTGGTGCGAGTGAAGGGACTTGAACCCCCATGGATTACTCCGCTAGATCCTAAGTCTAGTGCGTCTGCCAATTTCGCCACACTCGCAAAATAAAAAATGGTGGATCTTGTAGGACTCGAACCTACGACCGCCCGGTTATGAGCCGGATGCTCTAACCAACTGAGCTAAAGATCCAAAATCTTGAATACTTCTATAATATACCATAATTAAAAATTGTTTGCAATAGAAATTTTTTAAATTTTAGAGGAAATAGAAGAGAATATGATATAATGGAGTCGGTGATTTTATGATTTATTTAGATTATAGTGCTACTACTCCTGTTTGTGAGGAAGTATTAGATAGCTTTGTAAAATCAGCTCAAAGGTATCCAGGAAATGCCAATTCTCTTCATCGTTTGGGAGTAGAGGCAAAGGAAATGATTGAAAAATCCACTTCTCAAATTGCTCAAATTATGGGAGTAAAACCTTCGGAAGTTATTTATACGAGTGGGTCTAGTGAATCGAATAATTTAGCTATTTTAGGAACGACTTATCTTTATCAAAACCGTGGGAAACATATTATTACAACCCCTTTAGAACATTCCTCTATTGAAGAACCTCTCACATTTTTAAAAAAACAAGGATTTGAAGTGAGTTATGTCGCTTTAGATGAAGAGGGAAAAGTAGATTTAGAAGACTTTAAACGTTTATTAAGGGAGGATACGATTCTTGTTACCATCAATGCTGTTAATAGTGAACTAGGGATTGTGCAACCTCTAAAAGAATTAGCGGCTATTTTAAAAGATTATCCTAAATGCTATTTTCATGTTGATATGACGCAAGCGGTAGGAAAGATTCCTTGTTCTTTAGAAGGAATTGATTTAGCGAGTTTTGCTGCTCATAAGTTTTATGGATTAAAGGGTATTGGTGTTTTAATTAAAAAAGAAAAAGTAGAATTAGAGCCTCTTATCCATGGAGGAAAGAGTACTACCAAGTATCGAAGTGGAACTCCTGCTTTACCTCTTATTGTTTCGATGGCTAAGGCTTTAAGGTTAGCAACTTCCTCTTTAGAAGAAAATTACCAAGCCGTAAGTCTAAAAAATCAATACTTAAGAGATGCCTTAAAAAAATATCCCCTTGTACATATCAATAGTCCGAAAAATGCTATTCCCCACATTTTAAACATTAGTGTTTTAGGGGTAAAACCAGAGACTATGCTTCATGCCTTAGAAGAGAAAGATATCTTTATTTCAACACAAAGTGCCTGTGCCTCTCAGGATGCTTCTTCTGCTGTTTTAGCGGTAACTAAGAGTGAAGAATATGCTCGCTCTAGTTTGCGAATTAGTCTTTCTTATTTGACTAAAGAAGAGGAATTAAAGGATTTCTTAAAGGCTTTTGATACGTGTTATGAAAGACTCACCAAACTAAAAGAGAAGAGATAAAAAAACTCCTAAAAAACTCGTTGTCAAATAGGGATCATTATGATATAATTTATTTATAGTAAAATCTAAGAATAGGATTTGACAAATAAGGAAAAAAATGTTAATATATACGCTGTCTTTGAAAGAAGGGGGAATTATTAATGAAAATAGGTTACATTGGACAAATTAAGGAGTTTTTTAAGAAAAACAAAGCTCAACTAAAACGTTCTTTAGGGACAGGTACTTTAATTCTTGTTTCTGCAGCTAGTTTAGCAGGATGTGGTCCTACATCACAAACGGAAAATACACAAGTAGTAGAGGAAACGCAAGCAACAACAGAAGATAATACTTCATCAGTAGAGGAGCAAATTGCTGCTCTTCAAGCTCAAATCGATGCTTTAAAAGAATCTAATGGGTATGAAGATATTACAAGTGGAGATACTTATACAGAGGATGAATGGAATGCTTTTGTAGCAAGTGGGTTAACTTCTTTAAATTCTGCTGTTAACAATGCTAATGAAGAGTCTGTTGAATCAGCTATGGTTTTATTAAATGTTGATTATTTAGATGCTAATGGCAAAGATGTAATGATTAATCATTTTAAACAAGGACAAGATGAGGAAAGCCAAATTGCGGATATGAATAAACTCATTTCTCAGATTCGTGAACACAATACAGAACTTGATTCTGTAGATGATTTTTATTCATTCAACAATATTTTATTAGACTCTAAAGATCAAGCTATTATGACGGTTCTTGAAGATTATGCCAAAGAGGTTATTACTTTAAAACAAGATTTAACAAAAGAAAATACCAAAAAGATTCAAGATATTTTTGATATTATGGATGATTTCTTCCATGGTTCTGGAACGATTAAAGTGACAATCGATGGAAATGAGACAGATATCGCTAAAGCTGATTTATCTAATGGTGGTAAGGTAGCTGCTGAAACGGTTGGACAAGTCGTTTCTGTAGAGTGCAAAGATATTGTTGCTGAAGAGGATAGAGCAGAATTAGATGGAAAGTTAAATACGGAATCTTTATCAGAGATTACCAAGAAAGTTTCTAAGTATTTAGGAATTACTTATAGTGAATCTCTTGTTATCAATGCTGAAGAATTAGAAAATATTGTAACTACTTACAATATGAGCGTAGATGTATTAGCAGAGGAAACAAAAGATATGGGCGTTACGGAAGAAGAAGCCAATGCTTTAAGTACTGTTTGCAATATTGATATGCTTATTAATACGAAAGTAGGAGATAATACTCCATTTGCTGAAATTTATAAAGACGGAATCAATATTGATCAATTATATGAGGATTCTGAAAGTGCTGTTCGTAAGATTCAAACTTATAATGATACACATGATGGAAGATATTCTATTGAAAGATTCTTCTTAGATACGAATGATGTACAATCTTATGCTTTCATTGGTGGATATGCTGAGACTTTAGAGAATGTTGCTTCTAAAGAAGAGGAAGTTTCTTCTGCCGCTGTTTTAAGTGTCAAAGGATTCTCACAATATTCTAGTGAAGTAACCGTTGATTATGAGACTGTTGAAGAAGATGGAACTACACTTCGTCATTCTGTTGATAAGAATGGAGTAAGTGCTGGTGTGAAATTTGTTACAAATGTCATGACCATGACGAATATGGAAAATCATGCAAGTGCTTATGGTACTTTTAAAGATATTATTAAACCTCTAGTAGATGGTTCTCAATATGGTCTAGATCCAACGGATGAGATGACTTTAATGATTACTGGAGAATGTAAAACGAGAAATATTGCCGTATATGATTACGAAATAGAAGCTCAAAAATAAAAATGCCAAATGGCATTTTTTTTCTTTTTCAGATTATAATGTGGTATAATGTAACTACAAAGGAGTGATATTTGTGAGAATTTATAATACCCTCACACATCGTGTGGAAGAGTTCGTTCCACATAACCCAAAGGAAGTGACGATGTATACTTGTGGACCTACTGTTTATCATTTCGCCCATATTGGAAATTTAAGAACGTATATTTTTGAGGATATCTTAGAAAAAACGTTGAAATATTTAGGATATCCAGTGAAACGATGTATGAATATCACGGATGTTGGACATTTATCAAGTGATTCTGATTCTGGGGAAGACAAGATGTTAAAAGGAGCTAAAAGAGAACATAAATCGGTTTTGGAGATAGCGGATTTTTATACGAAGGCTTTTCAAAGTGATGTTGCTAAATTAAATGTTCGGTGGCCAGATATCGTTTCTCCTGCGACTCAAAATATTGAGATGTATATTGAGATTATTACAAAATTACTTGAAAAAGGGCTTGCTTATGTAGCTGGTGGAAATGTCTATTTTGATACCTCTAAGTTAGAAGACTACTATGTACTTACGAATCATAAAGAAGATGAGATGGTAGTAGGCGTTCGGGAAGGCGTTGAAGAAGATGCTAATAAGAAAAATCAAGCAGATTTTGTTCTATGGTTTACTAAATCTAAATTTGAAGATCAAGAACTAAAATGGGATAGTCCTTGGGGATATGGATACCCAGGATGGCATATTGAATGTTCTGGTATTAGTATGAAATATTTAGGAGAATACTTAGATATTCACTGTGGAGGAGTAGATAATATTTTCCCTCATCATACGAATGAAATTGCTCAATCTGAGGGTTATTTAGGACATAAATGGTGTAATTACTGGGTTCATGGAGAACACTTAAATGATCAAACCGGTAAGATGAGTAAAAGTAAAGGAGAATTTTTAACTATTTCTCTTTTAGAAGAAAAAGGCTATGATCCTCTTAGTTATCGGTTTATGTGTTTAAATAGTCATTATCGAAAGACCCTTATCTTTAGTTATGAAGCCTTGGATAATGCCTCTTTAGCTTATGAAAAATTAAAAAAGAAAGTTCAAATGCTAGGAAATGAATCCAAAGAAGAGGGAACAGAAGAATTTAATCAGAAATTTAAAGAAGCACTAGGGGATGATTTAAATACTTCTTTAGCGATTACGATTTTATATGATGTTTTAAAAAGTGATTTAGAGCCTTCTCAAAAAAGGTACCTTGTTCAAAAGTTTGATCAAGTTCTCTCTTTAAATTTATTAGAAGAAAAAAAATTGGTGCTTGATCAAAAATTAGAAGCTTATATTGAGGAAAAAATAGAGGAACGGAAAAAAGCGAAAGCCGAAAAAGATTATGAAAAAGCAGATGCCATTCGTAAGGAATTAGAAAAAGAGGGTATTCTTATTAAAGATACTAGAGAGGGTACTATCTACGAGGTAAAGTAATATGCCTTATTCAACAATGGATATTTTGGCTCTTGTAGGGATACTACTTTCTTTTCTTTGGATGATGAGGTCTTGTTACACTTATATCAATACCTATCAAAAATATAATAAGGTGGAAAGTAAAAAAGAATATAGTGGTTGTGAAGTAGCTCGTACTTTATTAGATCAAAATGGACTAAAGGATGTCTATGTCGTAACCGTAAAAGGATTTTTAAAAGATCACTATGACCCTAGAAGAAAAGTAATTCGTCTATCTAAAGAGACATTTGATGGAACTGGACTTGCCATGATAGGAATTGCTTCCCGTGAATGTGCTCATGCGATTCAGGATAAAAACCATAATACCTTATTAAAAATAAGAGGAATGTTAAAACCTGCTTTAGAGGGAATTCTTGTTTTAGGATATCTTGGTATTCTTATTTCTCTTTTTTCTTTCAGTCGCTATTATCTAGTTCTTTCTTTAGGGATTCTTGTATTTGTTTTTCTTTTTCACCTTCTTACTTTTCCACTAGAAAAAGAAGCTACCAGTATTGCTTTAAAAGAAATAGAAAAAGCAAATTTGATTACTAAGAAAGAAAAAGAACAAATGTTAGAAATTTTAGAAGCAGGAAAATATCTTTTTATGGCTTCTCCCATTCTTTTTATCATTCAACTTGGAAAAAGTATTTTTTCTTAAGAGAAGAGAATTCTTCTCTTTTTTTATGTTATAATGGGTATGGTGATACTATGAATGGCATTTTTATTGTGGATAAAGAACCGGATGTAACAAGTAGAGATGTTGTAGATGCGATTATCCGAAAAACAGAAACGAGAAAAGTGGGACACACGGGAACATTAGATCCTATCGCAACAGGTGTATTAGTGATTTGTGTAGGAAAAGCAACCAAATTGGTAGAACTTTTAAGCGCAACAGAAAAAGAGTATATAGCAAGTATTTGCCTTGGAAAAGAAACAGATACATTAGACCGAACGGGAAACATATTAAAAGAAGAGGAAGTATCCTTAGAAGATGAGAGAATTGATAGTGTTTTAAATAGTTTTTTAGGCTCTTATGAACAAGAAGTACCTAAATATTCAGCTGTGAAAGTTCATGGGAAAAAACTCTATGAATATGCGAGAAATGGAGAAGAGGTTACTCTTCCTAAGAAAACAGTAGAAATTCGAGATATCAAAAGAGTTTCTGATATTCGAAGAGAAGGGGGAAAATTATTCTTTTCTATTAAAGTGATAGTAAGTAAAGGAACCTATATTCGAAGCCTAATAAGAGATATCGCAAGTAAATTAGAAACCATAGGAACGATGGAGGAATTAAGAAGAACAAGACAAGGAGTATTTACGATTGACGAGGCACTTCCTTTAGAAGAAATTCATTTAAATCACCTACTACCCATTTCTAAAGTTTTAGACAATTTTTATACAGTCATCTGTGATGATGTGTTGAAAAAAGATGTATTAAATGGTAAAATATTAAAGAATATATATCATCAGGATAAGGTGGTATTTCAGGATAAAGAAGGACTGGTACTTGCCATTTATCAAGTGTATGAAAAAGAACCAGAAATGATAAAACCATATGTTATGTTGGGAGGAGTCGAATGACATTAGTAATTATGGCTGCTGGTATGGGTAGCCGTTTTGGAGGATTAAAACAAATTGAACCAGTAGGTCCGAATGGAGAATTTATTATTGATTATTCTATTCATGATGCCCTACTTGCCGGATTTACAAAAGTAGTTTTTATTATCAAAGAAGAAAACTACGATATCTTTAGAGCAACCATAGGAAAAAGAATCGAAGGAAAAGTAGAAGTAGAATATGTTTTTCAGGATAATCAAAATGTTCCAGGAGATAAATTGATTCCAAAAGATCGTGTGAAACCACTTGGAACAGGACATGCGCTTTATTCTGCTATTCCTGCTATTCATGAACCTTTTGGTGTTATTTCTGCCGATGATTTTTATGGAAGAGAACCTTTCTTTTTACTTTATGATTCTTTAAAAAAGAAAGAAACTTCTGTTATTGGTTATGCTATTGGAAATACCTTGACAGAAAATGGTAGTGTAAAAAGAGGCGTTTGTTTTGTTAAAAATGGCGAAGTAGAAAGAATTTTAGAGAGTAAAGTAGAACGGGTAGATGGAAAAATTATGGGAGAACCATTAAATGGCGAACCAGCTTATGAAATGAATGAGGATCAACCTGTTTCTATGTTAATGTATGGTATTCAAGATTCTATTCTTCCATTTTTAGAAGAAGATATGAAAAAATTTATTCAAAAGAATCAAGCGGATTTATCTACTTGTGAATATTTATTACCAGATGTTTTAAATGATTATACGAAAAGTAAAAATATAAAGATGAAGTTACTTCCTACCAAAGCAGTTTGGAAAGGAGTAACCTATGCATCTGATTTAGAAGAATTAAAAAGTTATATAAAAGGGTTAATAGATAAGGGAGAGTATCCTAATAATATCTAT
The DNA here is from genome assembly GCA_947632115.1 of uncultured Bacilli bacterium. GTDB lineage: Bacteria > Bacillota_I > Bacilli_A > RF39 > UBA660 > UBA5578. Next base: position 11,499 of record CANROB010000021.1, on the reverse strand, counting down.
ATAAGGTGATGGTATGTTTACTGCAAATTTAGCCACTTTTCCGCAGGAAAAGGATAATTTTAGACAAAAATTATTAGATATTTCCAACCGACAAATACCGGATAGTGAAAAAGAGAAACAAAAAGAAGAGGCAAAAGAAGCATTCGAAGCACAGGTTCGGCAATACTTACCTTCTGCTTTAGGGGTCATTAAAGAACTTTTTAATGTCCAATACTCTATTCACAAAGTAGGAAAAGATTATGATGCCAATTTTCACGTAGTAGAAACGAATTTAAGAAAGACGAAACCAGAAGTTTTAGCCGACATTGAAAACTTTAAATCGCAAGCATCTTATCAATCTTTAACGGAAGAACAACTTCAAAGGTTTAATCTTGCTATCGATGTTTTAACTACCTATACAGCGGATGCAGAGGAAACAGAAGATCAATCTAAAAATATAGGATTACAAAATGCTAAAGTAGTAGCAAGTAGTATTATTGAGGTACCAAGTCGGGAGAATAATGCTTTTACTCCTGCTCCAGCAGAAACTCCTCAGGTTAATTTTAATCCTTATGCCAATCAACCCATTATGGTTGATGAGGGATTTAATAATCCACAAGAAGGTAAAAAGATGATAGATGATCCGTTTGCTTCTCTTTATGGCGAAGGAGTTGTAGGGGGAAATGTAGAAACGGAAGAAAGTAAGAAAACGTTTATTCAGGACTATAATCCTGATGATAATGGTATTACTCCTGGTTTTGGGGGAAATATGTATGAGAATACTAATGGTATAGAAGGTTTTTTTCAAACAAGTGATATGTCTATAGAGCAGCCTTCCATAATACCACTAAATCCTTCTATCAATACGGGTATGGATATGAATGCTTCCTACCAACAACCCATGATGCCAGTATCGAATATGGGATATAATGAACCTATGAATACCCAAAGTACCTTTAACCAGCCCATGACTCCTCAACCTGTGATGCAGCCTATGATGCAGCAAACACCTACTATGAATATGAATCCTCCCATGTATCAAGGGGTAACAAGTGATCCTATGAATGGATATACGAATACACCAAATGATACAGGAGTATCTACTAGTAATCTCCCTAATCCTCCCCAAGAAGAACAAGTTCTTCTAGAGCGTTCTAGGACAGATAAAATGTATATTGTATCTAAACTTTTAACCGGTTTTATTCGGATGCCTGTTTTATCGGCCTTTGCTATTGGTATGGCCTTTCTTGTTCTTTTTGTAATTCAAAGAGCAGAATTAGAATCAAGAGTAGTAGAGGTTTTAGGAGAATATTATACTTGGACAGTAGCAGGCCTTGTAGGAATTACTTGTTTTATTACGGCTTCTTCTATTTTAGGACCGGTTTCTAGAAAGACGAAATACGTAGGAAAATATATGATGACATCGCTTACTATTTTTGCAGGACTTTTCTATCTTTTTATTGCGTTATCGCCAACTTTTATAGAAAAATTTCCAAAAGTCGTAACGGATGATTTTGTAGCTATCGTTTCTATTTTTTGTTACTTGATAGGATCACTTTCCATGTTAGGAACTTTCTTTAGTAGCGATTCTGATGGAAAATTAAAAATGAATCCATTTGAAAAGTTGGGTATTTTGTGGAATTTATATGTAATATTGATACCTACCATTTCTCGGGTATGTGCTTATTTTAAAGTAAAAGAAGTCCCTGAGAAAATTAATCTTTTTTATGATTATCCTGTTGGTATCATCATTGCGATTAGTTTTGTTCTAGCCACTTTAATGGTTGGAATGAATGTCATAGAAGAAATGAAAGCAAGGAGAAAAGTATGATTGTAGTAATTGCTAATAAATTAAAAGATGTAATTGAAAAAAGTGAGTTAACCCAGTTAGAACATAAAATAGCGAATGGTGTCTTTTCCTCTTCAGACTGTGTAAGAACCCTAGAAAAGATGAATTTTGACTATTTAATTTTGGATGTTACAGCTATCAAGAATTGTTATGAAATTTCCGCTTGGAAAGAATTTAAAAATTTCTTTGATCCAACACGTACGCTTATCTTATTAGAAGAGACAAAATCTCAGTCAAATTATTCTTTTCTTTCCATGTTAATTACTATGGGGTATTATAATTTTGCTAAAACAGCAGAAGATTTATTTCAACTGATGAAGACACCAAATACCTATGAAATGGTCTCTAAGTATCAACAAATGGCGATGGCCATGAAAGATAAGAAGGAAAATGCGGCTATTAAAATTGGGGATTATGAACGTGGTATTGCTGAAAAGCAAGATATGATGCAAGATTATATGAAAAGATATCAAGAAGGTGAATTTGATGAGGCAAAGATTCCAAAATCTTTTGGCTATCAAATAAAAGTTGGTTTACTAGTACTTCCTTTCTTAACGATTTTATCAACGATGATTTTCTATTTATTAGAATCTTGGTTGGGACAAGTTATTAAACTAGATAGCAATCTTGGAAAGAATCTTTTCCAGGATTATTATGGAATTGGTCTTAATCCGATTACTTTATTAGGACTTTTTATTGCGCTACTCTTATTTGCTTTTTATTATACGCATCTTACTTCAGAGATTAAAAGAAGACAGATGACAAATGGAAAATTTATCATTTTACCTTTTGCCATTTATACATTTCTCTTTATTGGCGAATATCATTTATTGGGTTCTTTTGAAAAACTCTATGATTATTTATTAATTCTACCAAATGGAAAAAATCCATATATTAATTTGGATTTATATGGATTTGCTAGAATGTGTGCCATGGTAGCGATTATTCTTTTCTATTTTAAAATACTCGTTAGTAATTCTAAGGTATTAAAGTTTGAAAAAGATTTAAGTCAGAATTTGACTTTCTTAGAAAAACTATGGGGAGTGATAGAAACTCTTTTGCTTGGGTTACCAATACTTTATCATTTTGCCCATATGAAAATGGCAGGAACTTATGTCGATCAGATTTTTAGCAAGATTTATCAAGAACCAATGCTTATGAAAGCCCTAGCGGCTATAGAACTTCTTTTGATGGTTATTATTTTAATCTTTACCAAATTCAAAAAAGAGAAAAAGTATAAGGTTTTACGAGAAGAAGACCTATAAAAAACAAGATTTCAAAATCTTGTTTTTTTCTTCTTCCCTTATATTTTTCGATATAAACCAATCGCTTTTCCGAGAATAGTTACATTGTCTAAGATAATAGGATCCATTGTGTCGTTTTCTGGCTGCAAGCGGAAATGATCCTTTTCTTTATAAAACGTTTTTAAGGTAACCTCATTTTCGTCGGTCATAGCAACAACAATTTCTCCATTTCTTGCGGTACTTCTTCTTTCTACAATGATGATATCTCCATCATGAATGCCTGCATTAATCATACTTTCTCCACTAACCGTTAAGGTAAATACTTCTCTATCTTTAGGAATTAAATAAGCGGGTAAAGAGAAAAATTCATTAGGATTTTCAATAGCTTCAATAGGGCTACCTGCTGTGATTTTCCCAAGAAGGGGTACTTCTACGATAGTTTCTTCTTTTGGAACAAATTCGTTTTCTACCATAAGTTCAATGGTTCTATTTTTATTGTTTCCCTTCTTAATATATCCTTTTTCTGCTAAACCATCTAAGTGAGCTTGAATGGTAGCAGGAGAGGATACTTGCAATTCTTTTGCAATCTCACGAACCGTTGGTGGGTATCCATGAGAAACGATATATTCTTTGATGAACTGTAAAGTATCATCTTGTCTTTTTGTGAGTTTTTCCATAATTCCTCCTTATTACTATATTCATTTTAACATAGAGAAATGTAAATGTCAAACATTTGTTTGCAAAAATAATAAAAAGTTATTGACACGAATATTTGTTCGTGTTAGAATAAAAACAGAAGTGAGGAGGAATAGTTATGGAACTTGTTAAAAATATCATCAAGGATAACATTATGTATGGATTACTTGCATTGTTGCTATTAGGAGTTGTTCTATTTGGCTCATGGGGAAATGAGAAAATGGACTATTATGATAGCGAAGGAAATATGGCTATTTCCTCGTTACAATAGCCCTTTATTATTTCTTTTTTTTTTGCTATAATGTACTAGAATAGGTGATGGTATGTTTGATAATGAAATACTTTCTAGTATAAGGGGATTAGGAATTGATATGATTCATCATGCAAAATCAGGGCATCCAGGAATTGTTCTGGGAGCAGCTCCTATTTTGTATACACTTTATAAGAATCATATGAATATTAATACGAGTGATAGTTATTGGGTGAATCGTGATCGATTCGTTATGTCAGCAGGACATGGTTCTGCCTTACTATACGCGACTCTTTTTATGGTAGGATATGGATTAACGATTGATGATTTAAAGAATTTCCGCCATATTCATTCCAAAACGCCAGGACATCCTGAGATAGGAGTAACCCCTGGAGTCGATTGTTCAACAGGGCCTCTAGGTCAAGGAATTGCTAATGCTGTTGGAATGGCACTAGGAGAAAAAATCTTACAAGAAAGATATCGCATTCGTCCAAATAAGAGTTTGGTTGATTATCATGTCTATGCTCTAGTAGGAGAGGGCGATTTAATGGAGGGAGTCTCTTATGAGGCGGCCTCTTTAGCTGGAACCTTGAAACTCAATAATTTGATTGTGTTATTTGACTCTAATGGCGTTACTCTAGACGGTACGATTGATAAAACTTTTACGGAAAACGTAAGAGCCCGTTTTAGTGCCATGGGATGGAATACCATTCTCGTTAAGGATAGCGAACGTTTAGCTGATATTGATCGTGCTTTAGAAAATGCTAAGAAATCCTCTATGCCAACTTTAATAGAGGTAAAAACCATGATTGGAAGAGGATCTCTTTTAGAAGGGACTTCTGCCATTCATGGAAAAGATTTAACAGAAGAAGATATTGCGCAATTAAAAGGAAAACTCCATCTTCCTATGGAACCATTTTCTATTGATCAAGAGGCCATTAGTAAATTTAGAACGCATATCGCAAATCGGGTAAATCAAAAATATTTAGATTGGAATGCTACTTATCAAGAATATGTAAATTCTGTTGGTAATGGAGATAAAACGGTTGCCAATTACTTATTTGATAATCGTTTTGATTATCCTGTTTTTGACCTGCCACTAGAATTTAAAGTGGGAAGTAAGCAATCTTTAAGAGATGCTAACCAAGCCTTAATAGAACTATTAGGAAGTCGCCTTCAAACTTTTGTGGGAGGAAGTGCGGATGTTGGTTCTAGTACAAAGACTTATGTATCTAGCCTAGGAGATATTTCCTCTTCCAATTACTTAGGAGGCAATATTTGGTTTGGTATTCGGGAACATGCGATGGGAGCTATTTTAAATGGACTTTCTCTTGTTCATTTAAAACCTTATGGATCAATGTTTTTAAGTTTTTCCGATTATGTGAAACCAGCGATGAGGATGTCTTCTTTGATGCGTTTACCAGTTACTTATATCTATACCCATGATTCTATTTCGATTGGTCCTGATGGTCCAACTCATCAACCTATCGAGCAGTTATCCTCTCTTCGTTCTATTCCCGGAATGAGAGTATGGCGTCCTTGTGATGCGAAGGAATTGTGGGGGTGTTGGCAAGCTATTTTAAATACGAATAATCAACCTAGTTCGTTAGTGCTGGCTCGTAACGAAATGGAAATCTTAGAGGAAACAAGTAAAGAAAAAACTTTACAAGGAGGATACATTCTTCATAAAGAGACTTCTCCTTTAAAGATGATTTTAATAGCTACTGGCTCTGAGGTTCATGTTGCTAGAAATATTGCTTTAGAATTTCTTCGTCATCAAGAAGGAGGTATTCGAGTCGTTAGTATGCCTTCTTTAGACACTTTTTTAAAGCAACCAAAAGAATATCAAGAAGAGATTATCCCACCTTCTATTTTCCGGATTGTCATAGAAGCAGGAATTTCAGCTGGTTGGGAAGAAATTATTCCTTCTTCTAAATATTTTATTGGCTTAAATTCTTTTGGCTTTAGTGGTACGAAAGACGAAGTATTAGAAGAGATGAACTTTAGTTATGAAAAAATAAAAGAAAGAATTTTTGAACTATTGAGACCTCAATAGTTCTTTTTTTTCTTCTTTCGAATAAAATAAAATAAGTCTTGTATTTTTAGCTATTATCTAGTACAATAAATCTTAATGAAAGGATGATACGATGAACCTTTTTGGACAAATTATAGCTTTACTTGTAGGACTTATTATTGGAGGAATTATAGGATTTTTCCTTGCTCGTCATTTCATGCAAAAGTATTTAAAAAAGAATCCTCCTATTAATGAACAAATGATTCGTACGATGATGATGCAAATGGGAAGAACTCCTAGTCAAAAACAGGTAAATCAAATGATGAAAGCAATGGCTAAATACATGGACTAGCCATTTTTTTGTGGCCTAAAGGAGAAGATATGAATTTATTAAAAATAAAGGAATGTTTAAATCTCAAAGAAGAACTTCCTAATATACCTATTTCTCGGATAACGATGAATAGTAAAGAGATAGAAAAAGGAGACCTTTTTATAGCCTATGGGAAAGGGGTCTCTTATATAGAAGAAGCGGTAAAAAGAGGCGCTTATGCCATTTTAACAGAACAAGATATCAAAAGAGAAGATGTTTTAATTTTAAAAGTAGAAAATATCCTGGATGCACTAGCCTCTCTTGCTCATCAGATTAGAGAAGAATTTGAAGGAACCGTAATTGCCATTACGGGAAGTAATGGTAAGACGACTACCAAGGAACTTTTAAAATTCTTACTCTCTTTTGATCATACGGTTTTAGCAAATGAAGAAAGTGAAAACAACCATTTAGGGGTACCTAAGACTTTATTAAAATTAAATAATTCGTATGAATATTGTATTCTAGAAATGGGTATGAATCATCCAGGAGAAATTGCCTTACTTTCCCGTATCGCAAGACCAAATATTGGGATTATTACCAATATTGGTTCTTCCCATATTGGCTATTTAGGAAGTAAGGAAGAAATATTAAAAGCGAAAATGGAATTAGTAGAAGAAACGCCTACGATGATGCTTTTTTTAAATGGGCTAGATCCTATCCTTCAAAAATGTGAGGGAAGCAAGATTTATCCTAAGTATTCCTCTATAGATATACCGGTTGAAGAGATGGATAAAGAACTAGCTTGTCAAGTATGTGAATTTTTAGGAATACAAAAAGAAGAAATTGAAAGACGCCTTTTTTCTTTCCCTGGTGTTCACTCTAGAATGCAAGTGATTTTAGGAGAGGAAAAAAAGATTATTGATGATGCGTATAATGCCTCTTTCGAATCCATTGTATATGGATTAAAAGAACTAGAGAAAATGCCTAATCGAAAAGTGATGATTTGGGGAGATATTTTAGAACTAGGAGAGTATAGTTCTAAGATTCATCAAGAGGTTTATAAAAAGATTTTAGAATACCCAGATATTTTTTTAATTACGGTAGGAGAGGAGACCTCTCATTTAAATCAGGAACCTCATTTTTATTCTTTAGAAGAATTAAAAGACTACCTAAAGACTTTTCCTTTTCAAAAAGGAGATATTATTTATTTAAAAGCATCTCATAAGATAGGGTTATCCAAATTAGTTCCTTTTTTAAAGACTTTGTGATTTTAAAAAAACATGATATGATAAGTACCGGTGATTTACGAGTAGGTATTTTATCAAAGAAAAAAGAATTCTAGAAAATTGGCAGAAGAAAAAAATTATAGTATAATGGTTACGTTATGGAAGTGATACAATGAAAATAAAGTATGAATTATTAAAAACATGTGGCAAGGCAAGAGTTGGAAAATTACATACCAATCATGGGGATGTCGATACGCCAATTTTTATGCCAGTAGGAACTCAAGCAACGGTAAAAACATTAAGCCCAGAAGAATTAAAAGAAGTCCATAGTGGCATTATTCTTTCTAATACTTATCATTTATGGTTAAGACCAGGAGAAGATATTGTTGCGGAGGCTGGAGGTCTTCACCAGTTTATGAATTATGATGGACCAATTCTTACTGACTGTGGGGGATATCAAGTTTTTAGTCTTGTCAAAAATAAAAAGAAAGACATTATGGAAGAGGGAGTCCGCTTTAAAAGTCATTTAAACGGGGAATCTTTATTTTTAACGCCAGAGTTATCCATTCAAATTCAAAATAAATTAGATAGTGATATTGCGATGTCTTTTGATGAATGTCCACCTGCTAGTGCTTCTTATGAATATATGAAAAATAGTGTGGAAAGAACTCTTCGTTGGGCAGAAAGAGGAAAAAAGGTTCATAGTAACCCTAATCAATCTCTTTTTGGAATTGTACAAGGAGGTCCACATGAAGATTTAAGAAAATATTCGGCAGTAGAAACGGTAAAGATGAACTTTGATGGCTATAGTATCGGGGGAGTTGCCAATGATGATGAGTCTAAAGAGGATATGTATCATGCAATAGAGTATGCGATTCCTTATCTTCCTGAAGATAAACCTCGCTATTTAATGGGAGTAGGAGATCCTATTGATATCATAGAGGGGGTTATCCGGGGAATTGATATGTTTGACTGTGTACATCCTACGAGATTAGCTCGTCATGGACATGCTTTTACAAGGGATGGCAAGATTAATTTAAAAAATGCCAAGTTTAAAAGAGATTTCACTCCTCTAGAAGAGGGATGTGATTGTTATGCTTGTAAGCATTATACCAAAGCTTATATTCGTCATTTAATCGTTGCCGATGAAACCTTTGGAGCTCGTCTTTTATCTATTCATAATATTCGTTTCCTTATCCGTCTCACAGAAGAATTGCGAGAAGCAATCCGGGAAGAAAATATCCTTCAGTATCGTGAGGATTTTATCAAACGTTATTTAGGGGAATAATATGGGAAAATTTTATGTACAAAAATATACGATTCCCACAAATAATATAAAAAGAAGAATAATTCTTCTTACCGATATTCATTATCAAGGAAAAAAAGAGCAGTCTACTTTACTTGCTCTTTTAGAGATTTTAAAACAAATGGAATATGATGATCTATGTATTTCAGGAGACTTACTAGATAGTAGTGATATCGAGGAGGAAGAATTTCTTATTACCTTTTTTACCTCTTTAGGAAAACTTTCTAAGGTATTTATTGGCATTGGGAATCATGAACTAACCAATGATCGAAAGAATTCTCATTATTCTTTTCCGAAAGAGTTTTATCAAAAACTAGGGAAAATTGCGAATGTTCATGTTTTAGATAATAATACTTTTCTAGAAGGTCAAGTTCGGTTTATTGGTCTTACCTTACCACTAGATTTTTATTATCGATACCATGAAAAGACCTCTTATTTCATTCATTATACGAACCAAGTATTTTCTAAGAGTCTAGATGGCTATAACATTCTTCTTTGTCATACCCCTAGTCCTTTTATCGATAATGAGATTTTTTCTTCTGTTCCTTTTTTAGAAAATATCTCCTTAATATTATCCGGACATTTTCATGGAGGAATGACGCCTCGACTTTTGCGTCCTCTTTTAAAGGGTAGAGGAGTAGTAGGTCCCTTTCACCGCCTGTTTCCTCCTTTTTCTTATGGGGCATTTAAAAAGAAGAATAGTTATGTTGTTATCTCATCAGGGATTACTAAATTATCAGAAGTACAAGTAATTTCTTCTTTAGATTTTCTTTTTCAAAAAGAAATTACTTTATTATCCTTAGAACCAAAAAAGTAGAAATCTACTTTTTTTCTTTTCTTCTAGAAATACCAACCATTCCTCCAAACATAGATAGAAAAAGAAGAATGCCATAATAAAGTAGATTTCTTAAAGAAAATTCTTGATAAAAGGCATAGTTTAAAAGGAAAAGAACCACGATGAGGAGGAATCCTACCTTTAATCCTTCCAAAAAGCCATATTTTATATTTTCTTTTCCTTGTAGATAAGGACCGATAAAAAAGGTAAGAAAAAGAATAATCCCTTCTAAAATAACAATCCCATTTCCTCTTAAAAGAGAAAAATAACTAAGAAAAGAGATAAAAAAATTTCCTAGGATTAAGAAAGAGGAAGAGATGCCAATATTTTTTAAATACTTCTTCCATTTCATGCTATCACCTAATTTACTATATGTGTCAAATAAAAAAATATCCATTCTTATTTTTCTTGACTATTTAGGTGTCTTTGTTATAATGAGTATGATTATGGTATAAATTAGAAGAATAGCTAATACAATATAGAGAATTTAGCTGTTAGAAAGGGTGCTTATGTCTTTTAGGAAGAAACGGAAAAAGAAAAAAAAGATATCCAAAGAAAATAAGTCTTTGTTTTTAGAAGTACTTATCCTTTTTTTAGTTGTCTTTTCTCTAGCTTGTGTTCTAGCCGTTCTTTTTTCTACCAAAAGTTATACGGTTTTCTTTGATTCGAATGGAGGAAATCAAATTCCTCATCAAATCATTAGAGGAAAAAATGTATTAAGAGTACCAGATGATCCTAAAAAGGAGGGATATCAGTTTTTAGGGTGGTATAAAGGGGATACCTTGTATGATTTTAAAGAAGAAGTAAAAGAAACGTTTACTTTGGAAGCTCACTGGAAGAAAATAGAAGTATTAGTAGAAGGAATCTCTTTAGATAAAACTACTCTTACTTTAGAGCCGAATGAGACGTATTCCTTGAAGGTAACCATTTATCCAGAAGAGGCGTTAGAAAAGCAAGTGGCTTGGGAGAGTAATGAGCCTAGTATTGTATCGGTTGATGAATTTGGTGTTTTAACAGCCTTAAAGGATGGAAAAGCTACGATTAAAGCCATTACCCGAGATGGGGCTTTTGAAGCGAGTGTAGAAGTAACAGTAAAAACACCAGTACCAGGAATTACCTTAGAAGAAAATAGTATTTCTCTAGAGGTAGGACATACCTATAAGATTAACCCAATTGTTTATCCTAAGGATTATCTAGGACATTTACTTTACACCACCAATTCTAATCTACTCTCTATAGATCAAAATGGGGTAGTTAAGGCTCTTCTAAAAGGAGAAGCATCCATAATTATTAAAACGGATGATGGAAAATATCAAGCTATCTTAAGGATTATTATTCCAGAGAAAACCCTTACCAATCTATCCATTTTGGGAATGGATAAGATACCGGTTGGTTCTACTGCGAATTTAAAAATAGTAACGGAACCAGCTGGCATATCAACAAATATTCTATGGAAAAGTTCTAATCCCGATATTTTAACGGTAGATAATACAGGACGAATCGTAGGAATAAGCCCTGGAGTCGTTACTGTTTTAGCTTCTACTTTGGATGGAAAGAAGGTGGCGAAACACGAAATAACCGTTTTCGAAAATTAGGCCATTAACACTAAAAAAATCCTTTTTTTAAAGCGCTTTTTAGAGGTGAAAATATTATCGAGAAACGTCGTAATCTTATTGACGAAAATTTTTCTTTATAGTATAATGAAGATGTCACAGTAAAGGCGAAATAGTTGGTTAATGGAAATGTTAATGGTGACAAAAAAGATAAGAAAGGAAGGTAGTATGGAAGAC
>CANROB010000020.1 GCA_947632115.1 uncultured Bacilli bacterium | reverse complement strand
TTTTTTTCTTGCGTTTTGAAAGAAATTTGTGTTATAGTATAGCAAAGAAGGTTTTGTGCATATGAATAAAAGAGAAATAGCAACTAAATTAGTAAATCAAGCTACTGGAAAATATGCATTTTTATTTTCTCAGGAGTGGATAGAAAAATTAGAACGTAAAGCAGAAGAACATTTCCCAGAAAAGGAAACTTTGTCAGATTTAGATGAGAAAAAAATCAGAGCCTTTCTTCTTAAAGCAGTTCAACAAGAATTTGAAAGACAGATAATAGAAAATCCTGAATTCTTGGAATCTTATATCGATAAGGAATGGAGAAGAAAAGCTTCTTTGGAATCTCACTTAACTTCTTTTGTAGGATTTTTGCGGGGATTAGAATATGAGCCTAGTATTGAAGAATATATTACCTGGATTGATACGTTTCCTCAGTTAAAAGAATCATTAGTCAAATTGGTTAAGAATACGGGTAGTACTATTTCTTTAGAAGAATTAGATAGAATACCAGAATCGTTATCTGCTATTGTTAATGCCTATTTAACGGAAGAAAATATTGAAATTGAAGTAAAAGAAGAATCTAACGAGGAAGAGGATTATATTTCTAATGATAGTGTGAAAGAATATTTGCGTAGTATTCAGCATCCTCTTTTAAAGCCTCAAGAAGAAGTAGAACTTTTTGAGGCCTATGGTCGTGGTAGTGAGCTAGCTAAAAAAGAAATTGTAGAACACAATTTACGGCTGGTTGCTTCCATTGCGAAAAGAAAAACGGGAAGAGGATTAGAACTTTTAGATCTTATGCAAGAGGGAAGTATTGGATTGATAAAAGCCGTAGAACGATTCGATGTTTCAAAAGGATATAAATTTTCTACTTATGCGACTTGGTGGATAAAGCAGGCAATGGAGCGAGCAATTGCCGATTATGGTTCTACCATTCGTAAACCCGTTCACATTGTAGAATTAACTGGAAAAGTATTAAAAATTCAAAGTCATTTACGGGATACTTTATTTCGGGAACCTACCAATCAGGAAATTGCCAAAATGGCTGGAATACCAGAATCGAAAGTAATAGAAATTTTTCAATATTTACAAGATCCTGTTAGTTTCAATCAAACAGTCGGTGATGAAGAGGACACGGAACTGGCCAATTATATTCCCGATAAATCGGATCATTACGAAGTAGTCATCAAAACAGAATTACAAAAAAAGATTTTTGAAGCTATGGAAACATGTCATCTATCAGAAAGAGAAAAAACCATGATTATTCTTCGTTTTGGACTAGATACAGGCGTACCTAGAACCCTAGAAGAAGTAGGGCGTATGTATCATATTACGAGGGAAAGGGTTCGCCAGATTGAATCCAAAGCATTAAAAAAACTTCGTCTTCCACGAGGGAAAATGGTTTTAAATGACTTCCGTGAACATCCAGAGGAAAGAGAAGAACTTCTTAATCAAGCCTATTTTCCAACAACCATAACTTCTTATCAGGTAGATAGAAAATCGAAAAAGAAGATTACCGATTATTTACCATATGATATTGATCGTATTTTTCTAAAATCTCGTAGTTTACAATATGAATATCAATCACTTTTAGCAAAAAAGTTTGGAAAAAATTTAGAAGGATATGAAAATCCATTGTTAGAAGCAGATGAATATCTTTGGAGAGAAGGAATCATGCCTTCTTTGGAAATTGCTTTATCCCAACAAGATACTCCTGAACAAATAAAACAACTAGAATTTTATAAAGAAGAAAAGACTATCCCTCGCCGAAATCCTCCTAAAATGGTCTTAGCTCCTTCTATTTCAAAGAAAAAATTTGTTCAAGAAAAAAAGGAAAATACCGTTTCTAATGAGGTTGTAGAAGAACCTGTTGTCGCTAAAGAAAGCGAATCAGTAAATAGTAGTGATGGGGGAATGAAAGTGGAAAAACAAAAAGCAAAGGGTAAAATGTTTTATGAACACTTTTATCCTCGTAAAAAGAAACAAGTGGATAATGCTCTTTCTATCTTATCTGAAAAACATCTTGCGCTTCTTCATAAACGATATGGCCAGTCTTTAGAAGAATATTATAGTAGTGGTCTTACAAAGAGTGAGAATGTATTACTTTATCAAATAATCATCCCAAAAATTCGTAAACAGTTAGATTATGAAGAAAAGGCGGCATCATTGCCTTTAGAAAAAGAAATAGAAAAACCAGTGAGTGAAGGAAAAGAGACTATGACCTCTTCTTTAGAAGAGAAAGTAGAGGGAAAAGAGACTCCTGCTATTTTGGAAGAAACTCCAAAAGAAGTTCCTCAAAAAACAAGAACGAGAAGAAGTTTAAAAAACATTTATACTTACTTTGAGGGAGAAAGTATTCTTGCTATTGATTATGCCATTGCTTCTTTACGTCCTAGGGATAAGAAAATTTTAGATCATCTTTTTGGAGAAGATTATCACCATCCAGAAAAGGGAACCCTTACTTCTCAAGAAAGAAATAGATTGCATCAAAAGGTTTTGCCAGAGATGAAAAAAGCAATCAATCAGTTTAAAAAAGAAGAAATGACTTCTCCTTCAGAAGAGAAGGTAGAGGGAAAAGAAGAGTTTGCCGGTCTAGAAGAAACACCAAAAAAACCTCCTCGGAAAACCAGAAGCAGTTTAAAAACCATTTATATTTATTTTGAGGAAGAAAGTCCTCTTGCTGTTGATTATGCTATTGCTTCTTTACGTCCCGAGGATAAGGAGATTTTAGATCATCTTTTTGGAAAAGATTATCATCAACCAGAAAAGGGAATTCTTACTGTACAAGAAAGAAATCGGTTACATCGAAAGATTTTACCAGAGATGCAAAAAGCAATAGAACGATTTAAAAAAGAAAAAACACCAGTCACAGTTCCTTTAGAAACACCTAAAGTAGAGTTAACAAAAGAAATAATCCCTCCTTTAGAAGAGAAAGAGGATACTTCTATAGATGATTTCTTTGCTAGTGTCCCTCTTCTACAAGAAGAGTTTACACAAAAAGATTATGAAGACTTAAAAGCATATCTTCAAAGAGAAGAATTTCAAGACGAGGTACGTACACTTCCTCTTCAAGATTGTGTCATAGCGGCTCTTAGTCTATCTATGGTAGGAAATAAACCAGTCACACCATCTATCTTAGCTTCTCTTCTTGGAATGGAAGAGGAAGAGATAAAAGAATCTATCAAAAGAGGATTATTCGCTATGAAGAAGAGGTTTGATGAAGAAGTTGATCAGGCATCCTTAGAGCATATCAAAAAACTAGGGGGTCTTAAATAGATGGGGAAAAAAGAAAAAAGAAAAGAATTAGAAGAAAAAGTTTCTTATCCTGTGGAAGAAGAATTCAGTAAATTTCTAAAAAAATATCAAAAGTTAGTTCCTTTTATCGATGTTGAGGCAGTAAGGGAATTGTTTGAACAGTCTGTTTTAGATTATCGTCCAAAAGAAGATATTAGTTTTGGCCTTTATGCTAACTTTTATGTGGAAACTAGATTTTTTACGAAGATTAGAGAATGGATTGAAGAAGGAAATATCGATTTAGAAATTGCTTTAGTCTCACAATTTTCCTCTACCACTCGTATGCTTCTTCGTAAATTAAATTATGACAAACCAAACTTTGAACAAGTATTGGAACTAGGAATTACGAATGCTATTGAGAATTATCAGGGAGAAAAAGGATTTCAACAGACAATCCTTCTAGAATTAAAGAAATTGATTAATCCCTCTTTTCATCCTCCTAAAGTAGAAAAGAAAGGAGAGATAAAGGAGGTAGAAATTCCAAAACCAGAAAATCCCTCTTTTAAAAAGAAGAAAAAGAAAGAAAAAGAAAAAGTAGTGGAAGTAAAAAAAGAGGAAACTTTTTTTGACAAGAAAGAAGAAATAGGTATTCCTATAGAAGAACCAAAACTGGAATTTTCATTTCCTAAGAATCTAAAAAAGTATCCTCCAACAACCCTAGATACCCTTATCGCTTCTTTAGATATCGTTTCTTTATCCCCATTAGATGATTCAAAATATGTACGGTTTTTAGCGTTAAAATATGGATATTATGAAAAGCAATTTTTCGATTTACCAGAAATTGCCAAAATCCTTTCTATCGATTATGAGACGTGTCGTGCCTATTATTTACAATCTTTACAATTTGTAAAAGATTGGTTCGGTCTACAGCTAGATCGTTATTATACCTATTTATTGCAAAAAAGTGAGAAAAGCGAGAAAAGCGAGAAAAACGAGTGAATGATCACTCGTTTTTGATTGTAGGAATTTCTTCTTCTTTTTGACTATTTTGATAAGTCGGTTCGGTTCCTTTTAAATAATAAAACATAGTTGCTTTTTTATCATTTTCATCGGCTATTTTTCCGGTAATTGGATTGACTAAAGTACCAACGACGTTTTCTGGCATAGAGTACCAATGCGGTTCTACCTCTTTTAGGTATTCCTCAACCGTATCTCTCCACATATTTCTTATATCGGTTCCATCATTTAAGGAAGAACCTCTACTATCATCATATCCACTCCAAATACCCATGATGATATCAGGATTATAACCGAAAATTAAGTGATCCGTATCAGTTGTTCCTGTTTTTATCGCATAGCGATGTTTTAGGGAAGCAGTAAGGTCATAACAAGTAGGGTAGTTATAGTCAATGAAATTATAATTCGTAGTACTAGTCATAGCTTCATTTAAAATATAGACTAGACTACTATTTAAAGTGGGTTCTTTTTCCGATTTATTTTCATAAAGAACATTTCCTGCCATATCTTCTACTTTTGAGATAAGTTTTCCTTCTACACGATATCCACCATTAGCAAAAGTAGCATAGGCTTGAACCATATCAAATAAAGAAATCTCTTCACTTCCTAACGCTAAAGAAGGAATCGGGTCTAATTTGGCTTTAATACCTAATCGTTTCGCCATATCAACTAGTGTCTGTTCTCCTAAGAAAAGGTGGGTTTTGACTGCATAAATATTATCACTATAGGCAATCGCTGCTGCCATCGTAATGTTTTTATTAGCGTATTTATCATTGAAATTAGAAGGACTATAGGTTTTGTTTTCTGAGAAGACAAAGGTTGTTTTTTCACTAGAAAAAGTAGTGGATTCGGTAAAACCATTTTCCAAGGCAGCATAATAAAGAATTGGTTTCATGGTAGAACCAACCTGCCTTTTTGATTGGATGGCGCGGTTATACTGGCTAACCGAATAATTTCTTCCTCCAGTAAGAGCAATGATATGACCAGTATCTGGAACCATCATGATAGCAGATAACTCAACATCTTGATTACGAAGATTTTTATCCATCGCTTCCTCTAAAATAGTCTGGGCATTTAAATCTAGATAGGTATAAATTTTTAAGCCACCGGTTTCTAGAAATGTAGTAGGAATAGAGTCAATTGTTTTTAATTCACTCATCACAGCATCTTGATAATACATAAGGGTCTTTAATTCGTTTTCTAGAAGAGTTCCGTAGTAGGTAAGTTCTTCCTCTAAAGCCTCTTCTTTTTCTTCTTCGGTAATCACTTTTTCTTTTACCATACTAGAAAGAACGATTCCTTGTCTTTCTTTTGCTTTTTCAAGATTGACAAGGGGTGAATAGTTAGAAGGAGATTTTGGAATTCCTGCTAACATAGAAGCTTCTGCTAATGTCAAATCCTTCGCGTTTTTATGAAAATAATATTTACTGGCATTTTCAATTCCATAAATCCCTCCATAGTTAATGGTATTTAGATAAGCTTCTAAGATTTCCTCTTTGGAATATTGAGATTCTAGTTTTATCGTAAGCCAAGCTTCTTTTAGTTTTCTCTCCCAAGTTTTTTCAAAAGATAAAAAGAGATTTTTGGATAGTTGCTGGCTAATGGTCGATGCTCCTTGTAAGTTTTTCCCATTGATAAAATTAATATAAAGAGACTTTAAAATCCGTAGAAAATCAAATCCATGGTGGTTAAAAAATTTTTTATCTTCTAAAGCAACGGTTGCTTTTAAAACGTAAGGGGAGATTTCATCTAAAGAGACCCACTTATCACTTAGTCCTTCTACTAGATGTTCCTCTTGATCATAAAAATAAAATTCATTCGCACTCCTAATTACTAGTTTGGTTGTGTATTTTGCATAAAGATAAATTCCATAATAAGATAAGAGAAAAAGGACTACAAAAAACACCATCCATTTAGTCATTTTTTTTAGTAATTTCATAGCATCACCCATTCTTTTTTAATATTCCAAAAAAAAAGAAAAATATGAGTGCAATTTAAAGTAAAGTATGCTATAATGTGTTCGAGTTGGTGTTATGGCGAAAAAAAACATTAAAACAGTACTCAAAACCAAAGACGAAGAACATACTTTAGAATGCTTAGCCATTGTTTCTTCTACGCAAATTCAATATCTTGATCAGAATTTTGTGATGGTCATTGACAAACGGGACGATTGTGTTACAATGGTAAGAAAGAATGTTGATTATGAGATTTTCTTCCATTTTGAGGATGGCAATACGTATGGGTATTTTATTATCAATCAACAGAAGCTCCCATTCGACCTTGTTCTTCAAACCTTGGAAGTATTAGAACATAAAATTCATATTGTCTATCTTTTTTCGGAAGATGAATATGATTACGTAATAGAGTATTAGGAGGAATTATGGTAGTAGAACAAATTGAAAAAGTCCTCATAGAGACTTTAGATGAGATGTCTATTCCAGTTGATAGTATGCGAGTGATTTTATCCAACCGCAAGGACCTTTGTGATTACCAGTGTGATGATGCTTTTAAATTAGCAAAAATTCTCCATAAATCTCCTCTTTCGATAGCAGAAGAAATTGTTGAAAAATTAAAAGAAAGAGAAGACTTTTCAAATTATTTTGAAAAAGTAGAATGTGCGCCTCCTGGATTTATCAATATGACGTTAAGTGTAGAATTTATCAATCGAACGTTAGAATACATGCGTGCATCTAAAAAGTTCGGGTTAAAGGAGCTATCTCACCCTCAAACGATTTTCTTAGATTATGGTGGACCAAATGTTGCAAAACCTCTTCATGTTGGACATATGCGAACCGCGATTATTGGCGAGTCTATCAAACGAATTTTTGCTTATGCCGGATATAAGACGATTGCCGATGTGCATCTAGGAGATTATGGACTACAAATTGGTGAGGTTATCTATGGCATTCAAAAAGAAAATCTTGACCTAAACTCCTTAACCATTTCTGATTTGGACCGTATTTATCCTGCTATGAGCGCTCTTTGTAAAGAGGATGAAGCTATCAAAGAGAAGTGTGCAACAATTACAAAAGAATTGCAGGAGGGAAACCAAGAATATAGAAAGTATTGGAAGAAAATATGTGAAGTATCTTGCCAAGATATAAGGGAAATTTATAAATATTTAGATGTTTCTTTTGATTTATGGTTAGGAGAAAGTGATGCTTATAACATCATTCCTGAAACCGAACAGATTTTTAAAGAAAAAGGCCTTTTGGAAGATTCCGAAGGAGCGAAAATAGTCAATGTTTCAAGAGAATATGACAAAAAAGAAATCCCACCTTTAGTATTTCAAAAGAGTAATGGTGGATACCTTTATGCAACAACGGACTTAGCGACGATTGTAGACCGTATGAAGAAGTATCACCCCGATAAAATTCTTTATGTCACGGATAGTAGACAGGCTATGCATTTTGAACAAGTATTTCGTGCTTGTGAACAAGCCGGTATTGCGCCTTATGAAACTTTTGAACATTTAGGATATGGAACTGTTAATGGGGTAGATGGAAAACCTTATAAAACGAGAAATGGGGATTCTCCAAAATTACAATATTTATTTGATCAAGCAAAAGAAATTTTAATTTCGAAAAAAGATAGTAATGTGAATAGTAGTGAAGAGGATATTCGCTATATCGTCAATGCTATTTTAAAGTTTGCAGATTTATCGAATAATCGTGAAAGAGATTATATTTTTGATATCAGTAAATTTTCTGAAGTCGTTGGAAAAACAGGTCCTTATATTTTATATACCTACTTACGGTTAGAAAAAATTATTCAAAATACGGACCTTACGAATCATAAATTTAAAAATTGTATCTATAATAGTTATGACCGTGATTTACGGTTAAAATTATTAGAGTTTGAAATTGCTTTCACCAATGCGTTAGAATCTCGTATGCCAAACTATATTGCTGATTTTGTATATGAAATTTGCGTTTTAGCGAATGCTTTTTACCAAAATAATCATATTAATGGATTAGAGGAGCAAGAAAAGAAAAAAGATTGGGTTGCTCTTCTTACCCTAACAAATCAAATGATTAAAGAAATGTTATCTTTGTTAGTAATCAAAATACCTACGGTAATGTAGAGGGATGGAGGATTTTATGAACTTAAAAAAAATGAAACAAGAAGATTTAGAGTTATTATCCTATACGGATTTAACGGAATTGATTTTATTAGATAATAAAAAAGGAATGAATACCGCTCAGATTTTTCACAAGATTTGTGATTTATTACAACTATCTGATGCAGAATATGCGAGTAAGATAGGAGATTTCTATACTTCTCTTACAACCGATAAAAGATTTCTTCTTTTAGATGGTGGCCTTTGGGATTTAAAGGATAGACATGTTGTCGATATTGTCGTTGCCGATGATGAGGATGAGGAAGACGAGGAGCGAGAAGAGGAAGAAGAAGAGGAGAAGGAAGAATACGAAGAAGAATTAGATTCTGTAAGTGATGAAGATGCTCTTGAAGATGATGAGGACGATCTAGATGATTTAGTTGTCATGAGTGAGGAAGAATTAGAAGAGGAATCGTAGGGATACGAGACTCTTTTTTCTTGCTTAAAAGAGGTATTTATAGTATAATCATGCTAGCGCGAGAAAGGATGAAATTATGATTGAACGATTAGAGGCGATTGAAAAGCGATATCTAGAATTAGAAGAAGAACTCATGAAGCCAGAGGTGTTTTCAGATATTCAAAAAGCAACGGAATTTCATAAAGAAGAGGCTTCTTTAAAAGACGCTTATCAAGCTTATCAAGAATATAAAAAGATTTTAGAAGACATGAATGATGCGAAAGCCATGATGAAGGATATCGAACTAGGAGAATTTGCGAAAGAAGAATATGCTTCTCTAGAGGCTAAGAAAGAAGAATTAGAATCCTGCATTGAAATTTTATTACTTCCTAAAGATCCGAATGACGGAAAAAATGTTATTGTAGAAATTCGTGGGGCAGCCGGAGGAGATGAGGCTAACATTTTTGCCGGAGACCTTTATCGGATGTATACCCATTATGCGGAAAGTCAAGGCTGGAAAGTAGAAGAGATTAATGCTGAAGAGGGAGTCGCTGGAGGGTATTCCCAAGTAGAATTTTGTGTAAAAGGGGATAATGTCTATTCCAAACTCAAATATGAAAGTGGTTCTCATCGTGTACAAAGAGTTCCAGAAACAGAATCCCAAGGAAGAATTCAAACATCTACAGCCACTGTACTTGTTATGCCGGAGGCAGAAGATGTGGATATTGAGATTAAAGATAGCGATTTAAGAATTGATGTATACTGTGCTTCTGGACATGGTGGACAGGGTGTTAATACAACTCCATCTGCTGTGCGGATTACCCATTTACCTACCAATACCGTAGTTACTTGTCAAAATCAAAGAAGTCAAATTCAGAATAAAGCAGAAGCCATGCAAGTATTAAAAGCACGTCTTTATGAAGCGGAACTAGAAAGACAAGAAAAAGAATTAGGTACGGAACGTCGTAGTAAAATTGGAACGGGAGATCGGGCTGAGAAAATTCGTACCTATAACTATCCACAAAACCGTGTAACGGATCACCGCATTGGTTATTCGACGATGCAACTTCAAAAAGTAATGGATGGCGATTTAGAAGATATTATTGAAGCATTGATTACCGAAGATCAAGCAAGAAAATTAAGAGGAGAATAAGATGGCGTTAGAATATAGTGAGGAAGAACTAAAGGAATATAATAAAAAGTATTTAGAAAAATACTTAGATTCTAGGGATTTAGAGGAGGGATTCCGTCGTTTAGAGGCAGGAGAACCTGTTCAATATATTGTCGGAAATGTTGACTTTTATGGCTATTTAATTGATGTTAATCCAAGTGTCTTAATTCCCCGTTTTGAAACAGAGGAGTTAGTTTCTAAAACGATTGGTCATTTAAGAGAATTTTCTCATCCTAAAATAGCGGATATTGGAACAGGAAGTGGCTGTATTGCGATTGCTCTAAAAAAAGAAATAGACTGTGAGATGGAAGCCGTAGATATTAGTAAGAAGGCCTTAGAAGTAGCTAGGGGAAATGCTTTTAAAAATGAGGCCGACATTCGTTTTTTAGAAGGAGACTTATTAAATCCTCTTTTAGGAAAATACGACTGTATTATCTCTAATCCTCCCTATATTGCTTACGATGAAGAAATTATGGATGTCGTAAGAGATAATGAGCCTGTTTTAGCGCTTTATGCGGGAGCTCAAGGACTTGCTTGTTACGATATCATTTTAAAAAATTGTAAACCTTATTTAAAAGATCAATTTTTATTAGCGTTTGAAATTGGTGATACCCAAGGAAAACGATTATTAGAAATGGTTTCTCAAAATTTACCGGGTACAAGAGCCTGGGTAGAAAAAGATATGCAGGGAAGAGATCGTTTCTTATTTGTTAGAGAGAGTTAATATGGATTTATGGAGTTATGAAAAAGAACTATATGATAAAGGCATTACCTATATTGGTGGTGTCGATGAAGTAGGAAGAGGCCCACTAATTGGACCAGTTGTAACGGCTTGTTGCGTACTACCGAAAGATTTTGTTTTAGAGGGACTTACCGATTCTAAAAAACTAAGTGAGAAAAAGCGGGAGCAGTTTGCACCATACATTATGGAACATGCGATTGCTTACGGTATTGGAATGTGTAGTCCAGAAGAAATCGATGAAGTAAATATCTATGAGGCTACCAAAATAGCGATGAAGAGGGCAATTGAAGAAGTTAAAAAACAAATCCCTTTAGAGCATGTTTTAATCGATGCCATGCCACTTTCTTTAGATATACCTACTACCTCCATTATTAAGGGAGATGCCAAAAGTATTAGTATCGCTGCTGCTTCTGTTATTGCTAAAGTAACAAGAGATCATATGATGATTGAACTAGATAAAAAATATCCTCAATATGGATTTAAAGAACATAAAGGATATCCTACCAAAAAACATCTAGAAGCTATTCAAAAATATGGATTAATTGATGGATACCGAAAAACGTATGGGCCTGTTAAAGACTTGTTGGAAAAAGAGGGATAACATGAAAGTATTTTTAATGTCACATGTTGCGGATTTAGATGGTGTTATGCCTGTTGTTTTAACCGATTTAGCGTTTTCAGATTATGACTATCAGCTCCTTGATATCGCCGAAGTAGATCCTTTTATCGAAGAGAAATTAGCTAGTGATTTTTTTCATTCTTATGATAAAGTCTTCTTAACCGATTTGGGAGTTAGTAAGGAAGTAGCTGAGAAAATAGAAAATTCTCCTTTAAAAGAGAAATTGCAAATTTTAGATCATCATCAAAGTAATCTTTTTTTAAATGAGTATTCTTTTGGTAAGGTAGTGGTTTCAAAGGATGGTATCTTACAGTCAGGAACTAGTCTTTATTATCAGTATTTACTGATGCATCATGCAAATACGTTACTAGCTCGCGATAGTGTCTCTTACATGGTAAGTTTAGTTCGTCTTTTAGATACTTGGGAATGGAAAAAATATCAAGTAACAGATGCCCTAGATTTAGGAACTATCCTCGCTTACTATGGAAATGAAAAATTTATTCAAAATTACGTTTCTTTTTTACGGAATCATTTAGAATTTTCTTTTACAGAAACAGAGAAAATTTTGCTAGAAACAGATAAAAATAAAAAGCAAGAATATTTTAAACTAAAAAAAGAGGCTTTAATCAAAAAAGAGATAGCGGGTTATCAAGTAGGAATTGTTTTTGCTGAACAATATATTAGTGAACTAGGAAATACTTTAGCAGAAGAGTTAAAAGAAGAAATAGATCTTATCATGATTATCAGGATGGATCATAGTCTTAGTTTTCGAAGCGTAAAAGAAGATGTGGATGTCAGTAAGTTTGCTAGACTTTTTTCTGGAAATGGACATGTTCATGCCGCGGGAGCGCCACTTCCTTCTCATATCCATGAAAAAGTAATTGATTTTATTTTGGAAGGAATGATACAAAGTGAAAATTGAAGTCGCAAAAGTAGGGTATTTACATGAAAACTGTTATGTCTTAAAAAAAGATGGTTGTGTTTTAGTAATTGACCCAGGAGATGAATATCCAAAAATTAAAGAACTGATTGGTGAGGATAAGGTAGTGGGTGTTTTTGTTACCCATGCGCATCCTGATCATGTAGGAGCATTAGAGTTTTTTCCAAAAGAACTGATTTATGATAAAAAGAATTTAAAAGAGGGGAAAATGACCCTAATGCCATTTTCTTTAGAAGTTATTGCAACACCAGGTCATAAAGCCGATTCTCTTTCTTTTTACTTTCCAGAAGAAAATGTACTTTTTACAGGAGATTTTCTTTTTAAGGGAAGTGTAGGAAGAATGGATTTGCCAACAGGAAATCTACAAGAGATGAAAGAAAGCATTAAAAAGATGGAAAAATATGACTCTGATATTACGATTTATCCGGGACACGGCCCTTCTTCTAGTTTGAAAGAAGAACTTGAAAATGCAAGAAAAATGTTGGGCTTAGAGGAATAACTTTTGTAATGAAAATAAAAGAGTAGTCTCTTTACAAGAAGGAAAAACCATGTTATAATAAGCATGTTTTGAAAGCGATAATGGAAGAGTAGTAATAAAGATTTGGACCCAAGAGAGTTCACGGTAGGTGCGAGTGAATGGAAAGACTTTATGAATTCACTTTCTAGCGTTATAAAAGAAAATTTATAACGGTGACGCGTTATAGTCTAAGAGTATTATGAAAATAATAAAATTAAGGTGGTATCACGGCTTTTCGTCCTTAGCGTGATACCTCTTTTTTTTAAGAAAAGAGGGAAAGAATGAAAGACTTAGAAAAAACATTAAAAGAATTAGAGAAGAAAATAGAAAAGGTAACCAATAGTAATGAACTAAATGATATTCGTGTTGAATATTTAGGAAAAAAAGGAAGTATTAGTCTTCTATCTTCTAAGATTGCTGATCTTCCAATAGAGGAGAAGAAAACTTTTGGAGCAGCCTTAAATGATACCAAAAATAAAGCAACAGAATTAATCGATGCTAAGAAGAAAGAATTAGAGGAAAAAGCCCTAAATGAAAAATTAGCTCGTGAAGATATAGATATTAGTCTTCCTAGTTTAAAAGTTCCAACAGGAGCTCCTAATATTTTGGAAAATATTATTGAGGAAGTAGAAGAGGTTTTCTTATCTATGGGATATGATGTTGTCGATGGACCAGAGATTGAAGAAGATAAATATAACTTTGAACTTTTAAACATTCCAAAAGGTCATCCTGCTAGAGATGCTCAAGATACTTTCTATATTGAAGATGAAAAAATTCTTCTTAGAAGCCAGACATCTCCTGTACAGGCAAGAACGATGCTAAAAGCAGGAGGAAATACGCCTATTCGGATGATTTGTCCTGGAAAGACTTATCGAAGAGATGCCGATGATGCTACGCATTCTCATCAATTTATGCAAATTGAAGGCCTTCTTGTCGATAAAGATATCAGTCTATCTGATTTAAAGGGAACATTTGACGTGATTGCTAAAAAACTGTTCGGAGAAGAGGTAGAAACTCGTTTCCGTCCAAGTTATTATCAATTCACTGAGCCTTCTGTAGAAACCGATATCTCTTGTTTTGTATGCAAAGGAAAAGGATGTTCCCTTTGTAAGAATACCGGATGGATTACGGTTAGTGGGGCTGGTATGGTTCATCCAAATGTTTTACAAAACTGTGGATATGATCCAAAAGTTTGGTCTGGATTTGCCTTTGGTTTTGGGGCAGAAAGACTTGCAATGTTGAAATATGGAATCAATGATATTAGAACCTTTTATCAAACCGATTTAAGAGAATCTAGTACTTTTGATCGAAAGGATGTGTAAGCATGATTAGTTTAAATTGGGTAAAAGACTATGTCGATATTGAGAAAGAAGACTTAAAGGAATTAGCGGTTAAGATTACCAAAGCTGGCGTTAATGTAGAATCGGTTATTACTTCTCATATTGATCATTTAGTAATTGGTAAAGTAGTAGAATGCATAGATCATCCAGATAGTGATCACTTACATCTTTGTAAAGTAGATATTGGAAAAGAAACCGTTCAAATTGTTTGTGGGGCTCCAAATGTTAGAGCGGGTATCAAAGTTATAGTTGCGCTTCCTGGTTGTGTTCTTCCTGGCAATGTGGAGATTAAAGCTGGAAAAATTCGTGGCCAAGAATCCAACGGAATGATTTGTGCTCTTTTCGAATTAGGAGTAGAAGAAAAGACAGAAGAGACTTACGCCAAAGGAATCGAAGAAGTAAATTCCACTTTAAAACCAGGAAGTGATGCGAATATCTATCTTGGAACCGATGATACGGTCTATGAATTAGATGTCCATAAACATCGAAACAATGACTGTTATTATCACATTGGTTTTGCTTATGAAATTGCTTCTATTTTAAATAAAAAGGTAACTTTACCAGAAGATCATTATAAAGAGACGAAAGAAAATGTTAGTGACTACATGCATCTTAAAGTAGATACAAAAAAGTGTCCATACTATACTTGCAAAATGGTTAAAGATGTTGTCATCAAAGATTCTCCAGAATTCATCAAAAAGCGTCTTATTGCTGCTGGCATGAGACCCATTAATAACGTCGTTGATATTTCAAACTATGTCATGTTAGAATATGGACAACCTCTTCATTTCTTTGATAAGGATAAATTAGGTGACCATATCCTTGTAAGAGATGCGAAAGAGAATGAAGAAATTATTACTTTAGATGGACAAAAGAGAATTTTAAAAAGTAGTGATATCGTTATTACAGATGGGAAGAAACCGGTTTGTATTGCTGGTGTTATGGGTGGTGAGAATACCGACGTTGATAATGGCACCAAAAATATTTTAATTGAAAGTGCTATCTTTGATGCTGTTAGTATTCGTTATACGGCTTCTCACTTAAATTTAAAAAGTGAAGCTTCTATCCGTTATGGAAAGGGATTAAACTTTGAATATACCGATGCTGCTTTAAATCGTGCTTGCTATTTACTTGAAAAATATGCCGATGCGAAAGTATTATCAGGCGTTATCAAACATGATAAAGTGGATAAAAAAGAGAAGGTTGTCTCTTTCAAAACCAAAGAAATCAATACGCTTCTTGGTATTACCTTAACGGATCAAGATGTTAAGGTAGAACTTTCCCGCCTAGATTTTCCTTATGAAGAGAAAAAAGGCGTTTTTAAAGTAACGATTCCAAGAAGAAGATTAGATGTTGACCCTAACATTAACGACATTGCAGAAGAAATCGGAAGACTTTATGGTTATCACAATCTTGTTTCTACGCTTCCTAAAGTACCTACTAGAAGAGGGGTGTATGTAGGGGATGTTGGTATTCGTAAAACCATTTCTAGACGTCTTCGGACGCTTGGCTTAAACGAGACGAAAACCTATACCTTAACAAGTAGTGAAATGGCATCTCATTTTCGTTATGATAAAAAAGAGGCTGTTATTTTACCAAATCCAATGAGTCTAGATAAGAGTGTTGTAAGAACAAGTATTTTACCATCTTTAATGAGTGTATATGACTACAATAAGGCTCGTCATGTTGAGAATATTCTTCTTTATGAAATTGGTAAAACTTACAATAAAGATTACGAGGAAGATACAAAAGTTGCTATTTTAATGAAAGGAAATTACCTAGAAAATACTTGGCAAGGAATTCATGTTGCCTGTGACTTTTATTGCATCAAGGGCATTTTAGAAAATTTACTAGATTACTTAGGATTTAAAAATCGCTATACATTTGAAAAAGAGACTTTGCCAGATTTACACCCAGGTATTAGTGCTGTTATCAAGTTAGATAAAGAAAAAATAGGAGTCATTGGTAGAGTTCATCCAAGTTATCAAAAAGGCGAGATTTATGTCGCTGAATTTTCGATGACAAAACTTTATGAAAAACAAGTAAAACCAATCAAATTTAAAGAAGCTTCTAAGTATCCAGAAATTAAAAAAGATGTGGCTTTTGCGGTTCAAAAAGAAATTAGTGCAGAAACGCTTATCCAACAGATTCGTAAATCTGGAGGAAAACTACTAACAGATATTGATATCTTTGATGTTTATGTAGGAGAAAATGTTTCAGAAAATGAAAAATCCATTGCTTTTTCTCTTACTTTCAAAGACCCAACTCGTACGTTAAGTGATGAAGAAGTGACCGAAGTATTTGAAAAAATTATTCGTGAAGTAGAGGAAAAAGTACCTGCTAAGTTAAGAAACAAGTAGAGGTTTTCCTCTCTTTTTTTATAGACAAAAGAGCCTGTTTTTGGTATACTAAAAATAATAATAAGGAGGATTTATGAAAGAGGATGGATTTTCATTAGTAGAGTTACTTGCGGTTATTGTTATTTTAACGGTGATTTCCTTAATTGCAACTCCACTCATTTTAGGAATTATGGAAGATTCTAAAAAAAGTGCTTTTACTTCTAGTATTGAAGGAGTAAAAAAAGCGATAGAAGATGATTATAGCAAAAGAGATTTTGATGTTACTAGCAAATATAGTTATGAAAATGGACAACTCTTTTTAGTAGAAGGAGAAACTCGTACCTCTATTCCTATTACTGGTTCTATTAATGGTAGTTCAAAAGGGGTAGGATCCATTACTGCGACTGGGACAGTTCGAGTAGCTATTTATTCTGATAGTTATTGTGGTTATACAGGTACTTCTGATCAATCAGGAGTGGTTGTTATTCCATCTGATGAGATTAGTGAAGAGGAATGTCTTAATAAAATTAATTAACAAAAAGGAATACGTTCCTTTTTTATTGGGGAAGAGGTGATTTATGGGAAATGATATATTATCTACTTTTCTCGAACGAAAACGGAACCTTGTTATTGAGGTCACACAAATATTTATGCAGTATTTCGTTAGTGAAAAAGTAAAATTAAATCGTACTATTCACAAATTTGTTACCATCTATTTTCGAGATTTTTGGGATCAAGAAGAAATCGATGAAGAAAAGTTAAATCAATATTTTTCTCTTGCCAATATCAAGGATAATGATCTTAAAAAGGGGTTGCTTTCCGTGATTTCCTTTTATTATGAAAATGGGATGGAAGATAAAATTGAGCAGGATATTAAAACCGTTGTTCTTCTTGCGAATGCTTTTTATCTTGCCTTTCTTTTCTCTAAAGAAATAGATAAAAGTTATGAAGAAGAGGACGATTTCCTTCCCACTTTTTGGAGGCGGCATCAATCCAAATTACGTCTTTGTAAAGAGGAGCGAAGAGATTCTTTAAATAAAATTTTAAAAGATCTCTCTAAGAGAGAAAAAGCGACTTACCGAAAGACGATGAAATGTTTAGAGAACATGCAATACGGTATTTGTAAGGACCCACTTTTAGATTTTGCTAATGGCTATTTTGTGACGGGGAACTATCAAATAAAAAAACTTTCTCGTTATTCTTCTAAAGAGGTAGAACAAGTATATACCCATAAGAATTTCTATTTAAATCATGCGATTATTACGTTAGAACAAATTTCTGTTGAAGTCGTAAAAGAAATCATGAAATCAGCAGAAAAAAGCTATTATTTTATAGAAGTTCCGATAGAACTTTGTGAAAAAGAGGAATATTATGAAGCAGTAAAAAAAGTATTTACTTCTCCTCTTTTAAAGAAAAGAGTCATTTTTACATTTTCTTATCCTACTTTAATTAAACATCAAAAGGTAGCTTCTAAATTAACGGTAGATGGATTACAAATTGCTATAAAAGATTTGTTAGAGGAAGAAATTTTAGAGAATATTTTAAAAAATGTTTCTTACGTTTTTACCTCGCGAGAATTTCTTTTAAACCATAATCGTTATCATGCTTTATTCGAGGATAAAAATATTCGTTTTATTCTTTATGAGGGAGGAAATCTATGAATCAAGAATGGCTTCATTGTCTAATGGATATGCCCTTAGAGGAATATGAAAATTTTAAAGAACATTCTAAAGTAGTAGTTTCTTCTTTTTCTAAAATGGAAAATCAAAAGGATTATTCTTGGTTAGGTGTTATCGAAAGATATCTTCCTTTTTTAAAAAGAATGATGGAAGACCCTTATGCCTTATGGTTAAAAGAAGATTTGAAAAAAAACTATGAATGTCGTTTCTTATATACGCTTTTTAGACGCCTAGATGATTTTTTAAATCGTCAATATCAACGAATTTTAGAAGAAAAAGAAAATCAAAATCAAAGTCATTTAGATTTAGAATCCAATACTACTTTTGATGAGGAAGAAATTCATTATGAAATTCGCTTAACCGTAAAGCAAAAGAAGCAGGCCAAAGAAAAAATATCGATTGAAGAAAGAATTCTTCAGACACTTTTATTTTTAGAACCTTTAAAACATGGATTTTTCATGGAAAGAATGGAAGGGGCTTCGCTTGTCCGTTCACCTATTCGTAAAGATATACTTTTACAAAGCCATGACCATTACCGAAAATTAATAGAGTTATCAGAATTTTTAGATAGTTATGCGGAATTAGAGAAGAATTTACAAGAGAAAAATAAAAGGGGAGATAGTCAATTTCTCATCCCTTATTTTATGAATTATGCACTATTAAAGTCCTCTTCTTCACAAGATAATAGTTTTGAATTTTTAAAAAAATATTTAGAGGGATTTATTAAACAATTCGTAGAAGAAAGTTTAATTGATGAGAAAACTTTTAAAAAAATGATTCAAAAACTGTTTGAAGAAGAGTATGCAAAAAAGAAAAATAGAGAGAAAAATATTGCTGAAATTTTTATAGATAGTTTTGATGATTATCAAAAAGAGATGAAAGACGCTATTCGTTCATTAAAAGGGTAGTGCCTTTTTTATTTGACAACTTTTTCTTCTCTTGTTACAATGAGTTAGGTGATAATGTGGTAGCGGAAGTTTTAGTAGAAATTGTATCAAAACAAATGGATGCAACCTTTACTTATCGAATTCCTAACTCTTTGATGAACCAAGTAGCGGTTGGTAAGCGGGTCCTTGTTCCTTTTGGAAAACAAAAAGTAGAGGGATTCGTTTTAAGCGTGTCTCAAAAAGAAGTGGATTTTCCTTTAAAAGATATGGAAGAGGTAGTAGATGAGGAAGTTATTTTAAATGAGGAACTGTTATCTCTTGGAAAATATATTAGTAAAAAAACATTATGTAGTTTAATTACAGCTTATCAAGCAATGCTACCAAGAGCTTTAAAAGCGAAATATGGTCATACGGTTTCTAAAAAAGAACTTTCTTACCTATCTCTTTTGGATAGTTCCTATGTGCCTAAAACACAAAAACAAAAAGAGGTTATTGATATCGTAAGTGCTGGCCCAGCATTAAAAAAAGAATTAGGGGAATATGCCTCTACTGTAAAGTCTCTTTTACAAAATGGTATTTTAAAAGAAGAAAAAAAAGAGGTCTACCGAAGAGATAAAATAGTGGAAATCTCTTCTAATCGACCTACGCTAACAGAGGAACAAAAAACGGTATTAGAAAGTGTTCTTGCTAAAAAAGATACGTTTGCCCCTTTTCTTTTATATGGTGTTACTGGTTCTGGAAAAACAGAAGTTTATATGCAGTTAATTGAAAATATTTTAAAGGATAAAAAAGAGGCAATCGTACTGGTTCCAGAAATTAGCTTGACCCCTCAACTAGTAAATACTTTTGAAAAACGATTTGGAAATCAAATTGCGATTCTTCACTCACGACTAAGTGAAGGGGAAAAGTATGATGAATGGCGAAAGATTGCAAGAGGGGAAGTATCAATTGCTATTGGGGCAAGAAGTGCTATTTTTGCGCCTTTTAAGAATCTTGGTATTCTAATTATTGATGAGGAACATACAGCTACTTATAAACAAGAAAATAATCCCAAATATCATGCGATTGATATTGCTTTAAAAAGAGCAAAAAACTATCAAATCCCGCTTGTTTTAGGAAGTGCTACTCCTTCTTTAGAAAGTTATACGAGAGCTCAATTAGGGGTCTATCAACTTCTTACGATGAAAAGACGAATTAGTCAAAAGATGCCTCTAGTAGAATTAGTGGACATGAAAGAAAACTTGAAAAAGGGATACCGAATTTTTTCAAAAGAATTAATCGATGCCCTAACAGAATGTTTTCAAAGAAATGAACAAGCGATTTTACTTCTAAATAGACGTGGTTACTCCACTGTCGTTGTTTGTCATGACTGTGGATATAAAGTAACTTGTCCAAATTGTGATATTCCTCTTACGTATCATAAGAAAAGTAATGCTATGAAATGTCATTATTGTAACTATACTACTTCTAAGCCCATGATTTGTCCAGAATGTAAGAGTAAACATATCGATGAATTTGGATTAGGAACTGAGAAATTAGAAGAAGAGTTTCATAAGTTATTTGATGTACCTAGTATTCGTATGGATGTTGATACGACAACTAAAAAAGGGAGTCACGACCGGATGATTCGTGATTTTGCCAATAAAAAATATCAGGTTTTAATTGGTACACAAATGATTGCGAAAGGATTAGATTTTGAAGATGTCACTTTAGTGGGGGTTATTAATGGTGATAATAGTTTAAATATTCCAGATTTTCGAAGTGCCGAGAGAACCTTTGATCTTTTAAGTCAAGTAGCAGGAAGAGCTGGTCGAGCGAAAAAAGAAGGACGTGTTTATATTCAGGGATTTAATCTTGATCACTATAGTATTGTGGCTGCTAAAAATCATGATTATGAAAAGTTCTACCAAGAAGAGATGTCTATTCGTCGTACTCTTCATTATCCTCCTTATGAGAATTTAGGACAGTTAAAAATTATTGGAAAAGATGAGAATACCTGCCTTTTAGAAAGTGAAAAAATAAAGGAATATTTAAAACAAAATCTCTCTTCTCACGTTTCTATTTTAGGGCCTACCGCTTCTTTTATTCCACGATTTAACAATTCCTATTATTATCAAATTTTAATAAAATATAAAGACTCGAAAGAAGTCTATCCAGCGATACTCTTTTTATATCAACAATATCAAAAAAATAGAAAAGTACGGTTAGATATCGATTTATCTATTTAAAAAGAAAAAATAGTGCTTGATTTTTTAGACTTTATGATATAATGAAAGTATCAGGGAACTGTCTTGAAGAGAAAATGTTTTGGTAACATTTTCCTAGATGAGGTGATGGTATGAATCAAAGCAATACAGAAACAGCAGAAATTTTAGATGAATTAACAAGTGTCGATTACGATGACGATGATGCGCTTACACTTTTAGATGATGAAGAAACACCTAGTGTGGCAAGAGTAGCTTATGAAGATGCGGATTTGGCTTCTTTCTATTCCGATATTCCAGAACCAAAGGTAGAAGCACCAAAAGTAGAAAAAGAGCCTAAGGAAGAACCACCAAAAGAGCCAGTCGTAAAACCAGTGATACCAGCAAAAGAACCTGCAACAGTAGATGATTATCTAAATAAATCTTTAGAAAAACCAGAGGTAAAAGTAGAAAAAGTAGCCTCTATTAAACCGGATAATCCCGCACCTATTGTACCAAAAGTAGAACCGGTGAAGGAACATCCTGTAGAGGTAAATAGTGATAATTCCCTTAATCAGTTGTTTGCGAAAGTATCTAGTAATGTAAAAGGAGCATCTGACCTCGTTAATCGAAATGCAGAGATTAAACGAAAAATAGATGAACGTCTAGAGGCACTTACAAAACTACAAGCTGAGCATGAGAAAAATAAACAACGTGATTATGAAGAGATTACCAATTATAAAAATGATGTTTATAATAAATTGTTAGCGAAAAAAGAAGAACTTGAGAAACAAATGTCTCAATTAAAGCAACTTCAAATTACCCTCATGCAAGAAAAACAAACTTTTGAGGCTGAAAAGAAAAAATCACAAGAAGCCCTTGTCCAAAAGGAACAAGAGTTAAATCAATCTTATCAAGAACGTGTAAAAAGTATTGAACAGATTGAAAATGGTCTTATTAAGCGAAAAGCAGAGTTAGACCAAGAAAGAGAACTTTTACAACAAGAAAAAGAGGATGTGAATAAACAAAAGAAAGAGTTAGCGGAAAATCTAGTAAAATTCAATCAATTAGTAGATGATTTTACGAAAGGTGTTGACCGTTTTAACGAAACCAACTAATCAAGCGTGTTTGCTTGATTTTTTGTTTTCCTTTTTCTATAATAAGAGTGGTGATGCTATGGCAATTTTATGTTTTGCAAATGGAAATTCGCAAGCAGAATTCGTGAAAATTAAAGAAGGACAAGAGTGGGAAATTGATAAATATACAACACAGTTTGAAGACTCTTCTGATATCCGAAACAAAAATAAGGCGCTTTATCAAGAGTTTCAACAAAGATATCCTGATAAAGCCTGTGGAGTTCATTTTTATAGAGAAACAGAAGAGGGAATAAAAGAATGGAAAACTCTTTACCGGAAACATTTGGTAGCTTTTCAAAAAATTATCGAAAATCCTTCTTTCATGTATTATTTTTCTCGTCGTAAAAAAGAATTTTTTTCTCAATATGATATTCGTATCTTATCCTATTATCGAAAAGAAGTAGCTAGTCATATGAAAAAATACTGCCGAGAAATGAAAAAGAAAGATGAACAGGAATATCATATGAAAAATGGAGGGCCTCGTTATTTTGCTTTTGTAAGAGAAGTTGTTTTTCAATACTCTATGTATCTTCCTTATCACTCTAATGAACCAACGATTGATGGCTTTTATGAAGCGTATCAATCCGAAAAAAAGAAAAAGCAAAAACCAACTACTTCTAGAGAAGAAGTTCATATACCAAGGACCTATCAAGTACCAGTTTTTCATCCTTGGCAGGATAGACTAGATCCAGATACCATTCTTTACGATGAAATGGACCGGGAAGAACTAGAAGTAGATTCCCTAGATGCGTTTTTATCGAGTCCTCATTTTGATAAACGTTATGCTGGTATTATGGAAGAAAAAAAACTAGCTCTTCTTGGAAATACGCCTGAAGATTTGGAAGAAAAAGAGAGATATCAATATTGGTATCAAGCTTGTCATAACGGTTTTGAAGGAGAATTGGTAGCGCCTCTTTTAGAAAGTAACAAAAAGAATTTACCATCCCTTGAAAATATGAATTACTGTCTTTTCCTTCTTTGGAGAAGAGAGCAAGCTCTTGAAAGACAAATTGCCATAGCTCTTCAAAATAAGGCTTCTGTTGCCCTTATTTGTTATGATACGAATCTTGTTTCCTTTTATCAAAAAAAGTTCCCATCTGTCACATTTATTTTTGGAGATGAAAAAAAGAAAAAAGAGGAATTTAATGATTTTATGATTGATCTATATAATCAAGAATATGGAAAGAAGTATTATTTATCATGAAAGAGGAAATTCAAAAGTTTTTAGAGGTTTTGGAGTTTGAAAAAAACTATTCCCATTATACAGTTTTAAATTATCAAAAGGATTTAGAAGATTTTTGTACGTTTGTGACTTTAAAAAAATGGACATTATCAGAACTTGATTATAATGCGATTCGGGAATATTTAAACGATTTATATGATAAGTCTTATGCGAATAAAACGATTTCTAGACATATTAGTACGCTTCGCAGTTTCTTTAAATATTTAAAGCAAAAAGGGAAAATAGAAACCAATCCCATGACTTTAATTTCTAATCCTAAGTTAGAAAAAAAACTACCTAAAGTCATTTCTTATTCTGACTTAGAGGTTATCTTAAAGGCATTAGATGATGGAAGTATTTTAGGAGATAGAAATACTTTAATACTAGAAATGCTTTATTCTACTGGTGTTCGGGTAAGTGAGCTAGTTTCTATTAAAGTAGAGGATATTGACCTTCAAGAACAAGAAATTCGAATCTTAGGAAAAGGCAATAAAGAAAGAATCGTTCTTTATGGGGAAAGATGTCGTGATTTAATTCAAAGATATCTAAAGAAAAGTTATCCTACGCTCAATCAAAAACAGGAACCCTACTTTTTCTTAGGAGTAAGAGGGCATAAATTGAATGAACGTCAGGTAAGAAAAATTATGGATGATGCCGTTTTGAGGGCAGGGACGAAATTACACATTTCTCCCCACGTTCTTCGGCATACCTTTGCGACACATATGTTGAATGAAGGGGCTGATTTAAGAAGTGTTCAACAACTTTTAGGACATGAATCACTTAGTACAACAACGATTTATACCCATGTTTCTAATGAACGACTTCGTAATGTTTATTTACACACGCATCCGCGTGCTTAGGGGGTATTATGTATCAGGAAGATATTCGCGATATACAAAATCAAAAAAGAGAAGCTAAAAGGTATATTCTAGAGGATTTTTTCTCTATTTATCTACGAATGAAATGGTTTTTTCCGCATCTAGAAAAAGAAAGGGAAAGTCTTGTTTCTTTAGTAAGGCGATATTTTGAAATGGATGAAAATGAGACCGAAGTTTTAAAAGAGATTCAAAAGTATTATGGTCAAAGAGATTGCCATGATGGAATTGATGAATTGTTAGATGATTTTGATGAGAGATTTGAACATATTTATCAATATTGTCAAGATACTTTTGAAGATTATGAAAGTGTGTTAGTAGAGTATGGTGATTTTTTCTCTTTATTAGAACTTCGGATTCGTTCTCTTTTAACAAAAACACCTTACGAGCCAGGAATAGAATACCGTCATCGCATGAAAGAAAGACCAATCGATTTTCCTATTTTTGATGAGGCATATAAAGAAAAATTATTGAAACTTGTTCCTCAGTTACCAGAACCCGTAGAGGAGGATTTTTAATGGCTAAGTTTTGTTTTCGTTATGGCGCTATGAACTGCGGAAAGACAACTTCTTTACTGCAGGTTGCTCATAACTATGAAGAAAAAGGATTAAAAGTAATTATTGTAAAACCATCGATTGATACAAAAGGTGGAAAATGTATTGTTTCTAGATTAGGAATTAAAAGAAAAGTAGATGTATGGTTAAAACCAAACGATAATGTTCGCTCTTCCATAGATACGACCAATGTTGCTTGTGTTTTAGTTGATGAGGCCCAGTTCTTAAAGCCTGATCAAGTCCAAGATTTATGGATTTTAGCAAAAATTTATGATGTTCCGGTTATTTGTTATGGACTTAGAACTACTTTTCAAACCAAACTGTTTGAAGGAAGTGCCCCTCTTATGGAACTAGCGGATGATCTAGAAGAATTAGTGACGATTTGTAAGTGTGGCGCGAAAGCGAAATTTCAAGCGAGAAAAGTAGATGGCGTTTTTGTTACAGAGGGTAGTGAAGTCGCCATTGATGGAGAAAATTCTGTTACTTATGAATCTCTTTGTGGAAAATGCTATATTGAAGAAGTTTTAGGAATTCATGAACTTTAAGAAAAAAAGATTTTGAAAGGAATGTCAAGGAAAGAGAAAAATGTACAAATTTTGTGCATTTTTTTCTTGCCTGCATATCTTACTGATGTTATAATAGTACGTGTTAGGAGGAATATATGACAAAATATGTTTATGCCTTTAAAGAAGGTAACAAAGATATGCGTAATCTATTAGGTGGTAAGGGTGCAAACTTAGCAGAAATGACTAGTATTGGCTTACCAGTACCTCGTGGATTTACGGTAACAACAGAGGCTTGTACAAAATATTATGAAGATCATGAAACAATCTCTGAAGATATCGAAAAAGAAATTTTAGAACATTTAGAAGAATTACAAAACATAACTGGTAAGAGATTTGGAGATTATCATAATCCACTTTTAGTATCTGTAAGAAGTGGTGCTCGTGCTTCTATGCCAGGTATGATGGATACCGTATTAAATCTAGGATTAAACGATGAGGTTGCTCGCGGATTTGCAGAGGCAACGAATAATCCTCGTTTCGTATACGATAGTTATCGTCGTTTTATCCAAATGTTTGCAGATGTTGTTATGGGATTTCCAAAAAGTTCTTTTGAAAGAAAATTTGATGATATTAAAGAATCAAAGGGTGTTAAATACGATACCGAACTTTCTGCAGAAGACTTAATGGAAGTTGTTGAAATTTATAAAGAAGAATATCGGAAACATGCTGGTGTTGATTTCCCACAAGATCCAAAAGATCAAATGATGGAAGCTATTAAAGCGGTATTTAGAAGTTGGAATAATGATCGTGCGATTACTTATCGTCGTTTAAATGATATTCCATCTAGTTGGGGAACAGCTGTTAACGTTCAAGAGATGGTTTATGGAAACCGTGGCGATGACTGTGGAACAGGTGTTGCCTTCACAAGAAACCCAGCTACTGGTGAAAAAGCACTATTCGGTGAGTATTTGATGAATGCGCAAGGAGAAGACGTTGTTGCAGGTATTCGTACTCCACAACCAATTGATACCTTAAAAGAAACGATGCCAGAATGCTACAATGATTTTGTAAAGATTTGTGATATTTTGGAAAATCACTATAAAGATATGCAAGATATGGAATTTACCATTGAAAATGGAAAACTTTTCATGTTACAAACTCGTAACGGAAAAAGAACAGCTGCTGCTGCTTTAAAGATTGCTGTTGACTTAGTAAATGAAGGAATGATTACGAAAGAAGAGGCTTTACTTAAAGTAGAACCAAAACAATTAGATCAATTACTTCATCCAAACTTTGATGCAGAAGCTTTGAAGAATGCGACTCCAGTTGCTCATGGACTTGCGGCTTCTCCAGGTGCTGCTACCGGTAAAATTTATTTTACAGCAGAAGACGTTATGGCTGCTCATGAAGCAGGAGAAAAAGATTTATTATTAGTTCGTCTTGAGACTTCTCCAGAAGATATCGAAGGAATGAATGTTGCTCATGGTATCTTAACGATTCGTGGAGGTATGACTTCTCATGCTGCCGTTGTTGCTCGTGGTATGGGTACTTGCTGTGTTTCTGGATGTGGTATGCTTACGATTGATGAAGAGGCTAAAACCGTTGCTACTCCAGATGGAAAAGTATTCCATGAAGGAGATTGGATGAGTTTAGATGGCTCTACTGGTAATGTTTATGGGGAAAGAATTGCGACGGTTGATCCAGAAATCGTAGGAGATTTTGAAACATTTATGGGATGGGCAGATTCTGTTCGTAGATTAAAAGTTAGAACGAATGCTGATACCCCAAGAGATGCTAAACAAGCTCGTAAATTCGGAGCCGAAGGAATTGGACTTTGCCGTACAGAGCATATGTTCTTTGAAGAAGATAGAATCTTTAACTTCCGTCGTATGATTGCTGCTGAGACACTAGAACAAAGAGAAGAAGCGTTAGAGAAAATCTTACCATATCAAAGAAATGACTTTGAAGGATTATTTGAGGCAATGGAAGGAGATCCAGTAGTTATTCGTTACCTAGATCCACCTCTACATGAATTCTTACCTCATACTGATGAAGAAATTCGTCCACTTGCCGAAAGTCTTGGTATGAGTTTTGAAGCTTTAAAGAATCGTGTTGAATCTCTAAAAGAATTTAACCCAATGATGGGTCATAGAGGATGCCGTTTAGCGATTACTTATCCAGAAATTGCTAGAATGCAAACGAGAGCGGTTATTGAAGCTGCTATTAATGTAAATAAAAGAGGCATGAATGTTGTACCTGAAATCATGATTCCACTTGTAGGAGACGTTAATGAACTTAAATTTGTTAAGAAGGTAGTAGTAGAAACGGCTGATGCTGTTATTAAAGAAGCAGGAGTAGAACTTCCATACCATGTTGGTACGATGATTGAAATTCCAAGAGCTGCTTTAACAGCGGATGAAATTGCGAAAGAAGCAGAATTCTTCTCATTTGGAACCAATGACTTAACGCAAATGACTTATGGATTCTCTCGTGATGATGCTGCTAAATTCTTAAGTTACTATTATCAAAACAACATTTTTGAAAATGATCCATTTGCTAAAATCGATCAAGTTGGTGTTGGACAATTAATTAAAATGGCTGCTGAAAAGGGTAGAAGTGTAAGACCTGATATCCATCTTGGAATCTGTGGCGAACACGGAGGAGAACCAAGCAGTGTTGAATTCTGCCATAGAGTAGGACTTGACTATGTATCTTGTTCCCCATATCGTGTTCCACTAGCTAGACTTGCTGCTGCACAAGCTGCCGTTAAAGAAAAAATGGGAGAATAATAAAAATTAATAAGAATTAAGACTAAGGAAACTTAGTCTTTTTTGTGATATAATAATCCAATAAAGGTGATAACATGATTGAAAATTTTACTACAAATACTTTAAGACCTATGATGAAAATTTCTGAAATGGTTCCATATTTAAAACAAA
>CANROB010000019.1 GCA_947632115.1 uncultured Bacilli bacterium | reverse complement strand
AGCATCGTATAGTCCGTTAATTCTAAAAAGCCATTACGACTCCAAAGCCATAAAGGAGTATGAATATCAATTGGTTTATAGGAAGTCCCCTTTAGAAATTTTTGCCAGCAATCAATTACAATCTCTTGAACATGACTAGAATGTAATTGTTCCTCATCAATTAACCCTAACTGATAAGTAGATTTACAAACATGCGTATCTGGCGCTACAGTTAAATCTTCTAAATTTTGATACTTTCTATCTGTATATTGATAAATGACATATAACCAATAATTACAAATTTTAGTTCCTGATAAATAAGGAAATTTCTTTTTATTTTCTACTTGTAAAAAATGACGAATTCGATTGACATCATTATCCAATTGATCAAAAAGTCTTCGAATATCTCCGTCAAACAACTCCATGATAGTTTTAGATAGCGTAAGCCAAATCTCTGTTTGTTTTTCTCGTTGAAGAGCTACTTTATACTTAGTAAGTGCTTCCTGTACTTCTTTAAAATCTTTTTTTATACACTCTTTTGGCGAAAAGACAAAACGAGTTTGGGGGTCTTCATAAGTCTTTAAAGCACTTTGCCATAAGGTATAGGAATTTCTCTGATAATTTAAAGCCATCGGAAGAGTAAAATAAAGGTAATTTTCAAGGCTTTCTTGAGGAAGATGGGGATTAGAATCTTCCGGCATGACTTCTCCTCCTAATAGGCCTTCTTCATACATTTTTAAAAGTTGTTCTATTTTTTTCATGATTTTCTCTTTTTTCATCTACTATCCCCTTACTTTTTTCATAATTATTCTTTTAACCAAATGGCATAAGGTTCTACTAATTCTACCTCAAAGACAGGTATATCATTAGAATAATGAAGTGATGGATCTTTTTTAGCAAAAGATTTATTTACCCGAAACTTTAAATGGTCCACTAAAGGCTTGTTGTCATTTTTACCACCAACGGTTCTATAGTTATCTAGGGAAAAATCACTTCTTTTTTTTATATTTTTACCTACAAAAGAAAACTGAGCCC
This sequence comes from uncultured Bacilli bacterium, assembly GCA_947632115.1. Classification (GTDB taxonomy): domain Bacteria; phylum Bacillota_I; class Bacilli_A; order RF39; family UBA660; genus UBA5578. Next base: position 27,720 of record CANROB010000019.1, on the reverse strand, counting down.
CTTGTAATTGAACAGGTCCCTTAAAATTTTCATAATGAATACCGTCTTTAGAATATTGAGTAATATACCCGATACTAGAGTCATAATTACTTTTGGTCTCTAATAAAATCAAGTGTACTTTTTGGTTTTCTTTTTTTGCTTTTTTACAAAAGTCCTGTACTTTAGCAGGTTGACAAAAAACTCCAGAATATCCCCAAAAGTGGACTCCATGGATTTTTTCTTCTTCTTTTTTAGATTCGATAATCTCCTCTAATGTCATATGACTGTGTGGTCCCACTTTCATGACAATTACATAATCATCCATATACTCTCCTTAACTAGTTATCCATTCTTACTTATTTTTGCTTTTGTTCTCTTGCCGTCTTCATAATTTGTTTTCGAAGAAGAAAAGGTTCTAATAAGAGGTATTCTTTTTCTATTGGTTGATGAAATAATTGCTCTAATCCTACTTTATCCATCTCACTACCATAAAATATATAACTCTTACCATCTTTTAGAGCAATCACATTTAAAATCCAACGAGGATATTTTTGAAATACCGCTTTCACTTCCTCTTGATGGCGAAAAATAACTTCTTTATCTAATACAATAATTTGCCCAATTACCTCAGGAAGAGTATCACTTACTTTTTCTATTTTAATATCACTAGCCAAATATTGGGAGAGATGATTTTCCATCTTCGCATAGCAACTTTCAAAATATTCCATACGCCAATTCTCATCCACTTGACCTAATTTTTGTAATTTGAAATAACTTTCTTCATCCCGTTTACTTGTAATAGATCCTTTTAAGTTTAAAGTATTATCTAAAATTCCCGCCATTAATAATTTACACAAATTAGAATCTAATAAATTTTCTAAATGATTCTTCTCATACATTTCAAAAATAATCGTACAAATAGAACCAATAAATTCAATGGTATGAGGAACTTGTTTTTCTTTCCAATATTCTTCAAAACCAGTATGATGGTCAATGATTTCTAAAATGTCATTTTCCTTTACTACGGCATCAAAAAACTGGGGATTAGATACATCCAATAAAATGTATTTTGTCGGTTTAGAAAAATCAACAGAATCGAATGTAAATCCCAACTCTTTAATAAGATCAGATACACTTTCATTCGTTGGTGCACTCGTATAGGCATAGGCCGAATATCCCATATGTTTTAACAATTTTCGATAGGCAAATATTCCTGCATAGGCATCAATATCAATATATTTATTTCCTGATGTAATGACAATTTGCTCTTCCATAATCTCACCAAATTCATTATATCATAAAAAGACCTTTCTTTTCCAAAAGAAAAAGAGTTAAGTAACTCTTCTTAAATAAGTTCAAATACCCATACATTCTTTATTTGAGATTCTAGAGTTTCATAATCCCATAGTCTAGAACTTCTTTCCCTACTCATCGAATCATTGATTTTGATTTTTCCATTTTCTATTTTGGTGAAAACAATAAAATGCCCAGTACTGGTAAAATCTCCCTTTCCCATACTAGCTAAAATAGGAGTTCCTTGTTCTAAATAGTGAAAGATAGTTTCTCTCGATAAAGGAATTTCCTTTCCTATAATTCCAAAAGGAGTCATTCCTTCAGTAATGAGAGACCAACTCGTTCCACTTCCTTCTACATAATATCCTTCTTTTTCACTATAGGCTGCTATCTCATAAGGAGTTATAGAATTATCTTTCGTAAGGTAGGCATAAATCATCGCAATAGAAGTAGGACCACATCCATTAATACTAAGGGGAATTCCCCCATAAAATCCATAACCCCATCGTTCATCATACTGAAGAAGAAGAGGTACCTCCTTAGTATCGATATTCCCTATCGTATCACTAAAGACTTTCCCTTTTTTCGTAGGATAATCTAATACGTAAGTTTCCATATCCGGATATTTATTTAACATATTTAATAATTCTTCTGGATATTCTTCTTTGTTCTTTACAATCTCCTCGATTGCTTCTTCCGTTAGTCCTACTTTTTCCCAATCCTTTCTCTCTTTCCAGTTAGCGTTTTGATTGTTCCAAAGAAAAAGAAGAGCCACCAAGAAAAGAAAGGCAAAAATAATTTTTATCTTTCTTTTTAATACTCTTCTTTTTTTCATGATATCACATCCTCTAAGATAAAGATATCACGCTTCCCTCTTTTTTTCCTTTCTTTTCTCTTAAAGGATTCTTAATTTTTTCTTAATTTTCCATTCTTGGCAATTCGATATAAAATCTTGTATCTTTAGAATCACTAGTTGCGTAGATTTTTCCCTTATGGAGTTCCACAATCTCTTTTGCTATCGCAAGCCCTAATCCACTACCTCCTAGAGAAGTTCCCCGCGATGCATCCACACGGTAAAATCTTTCAAATATTTTTTCTAGTTTTTCTGATGGAATCATCTTTCCTTTGTTGATGACAACAACTTCTACTTTATCTTCTAAGGTTCGTGATTCCACTCGAATACTCGTTTCCTCTTTCGAATAAGCAATCGCATTTTTAATAACATTATTAAATACTCTGGCTAACTGAAAGGAGTCTGCATAAATCGTCACATTTGGCTCTAAGGAAAGGTCTATTTTCTTATGATTCGCTTCTAAGATAGGATAAAAATCATCCGCAATTTGTTCTAACATTAAATTGAGATTAAGCTCTTCTTTTTCTAAGAGAATGTCCTCGGAATTATATCTAGTAATTTCAAATAATTCATTGATTAAATCTTCCAAGTGATAAGACTTTTCAAGGGCAATATGGATATACTTCTCTCGTTTTTTCTTAGGCATATCATCGATTTCTTCTAAAAGCGATAGATATCCAATCATCGAAGTTAAAGGCGTTTTAATATCGTGCGCTAAATAGACAATTAAATCATTCTTTCTCTCGACAGCTTCCATCGCTTGTTGATGATGATGTCTAGACTGAACTTTTACTAGATTCATCTTTTCCTCTATTTCCTCTAGGGCCTTAGGAAGATGAATCTCTTCCTCATCATCCTCTACTAATTTACTACTCGCAGCAATTACATCATCAATATAAGATAAGGTCTTTCTTAAATGATATAAAAGAATGATGAGAAAACCCACAATATAGATAAGAGGAAGGTCGGATTCTAGGTTTTTTAGAAGCGTATAAATCCCTGAAACATACCAAGAATATGAACCAAATTTTCTAAAAACCCATCTACCGATGATATAGAGGATGGAAACGATAGCTGTATAAATCGCTTCCGAAAGAACGATTTTAAAAACGAGTCTCATTGTTAACCGATTCGCATATTTACTTTTCAATTTTATACCCCACTCCCCAGACCGTTAAAATAACTTTTGGATTTTTATTGGTATCTTTCATTTTTTCCCGCAAATGACGGATATGCACCATAATGGTATTGGTATCTTTTTCTAAATACTTTTCTTGCCAAACTTTCTCGAACAATTCTTCAGCCTTTACTACTTTTCCCCGGTTCTCACAAAGACACCATAGAATCGAAAATTCGATTGGGGTCAAATCCAATTTCTTCTCATTGTAATAGCATTCATGAGTTTCCGAATTAATAGAGATATTGCGAAATTCAATGATATTTTCATCTTCCACGTGATTATATTTTTTGTATCGTCTTAGTTGAGCTTTTACTCGAGCGACCAGTTCAAGCGGCTGAAAAGGTTTCGTAACGTAGTCATCCGCTCCAATCGTAAGACCACTAATCTTATCCATATCCTCTACTTTTGCCGTCACAAAAATAATAGGAAATTCATATTTTTCACGGATTTTTAAACAAAGAGAAAAACCATCAATATCTGGCATCATGACATCCAGAATCGCAAGATCAATCTGTTTTGTTTGGATATCTTCTAAGGCTTCTTTACTAGAATAATATTTATAAACTTGATATCCTTCATTTTGAAGATAGATTTCTATTAAATCAGCAATCTCTTTTTCATCATCTACTACTAAGATATTCATAAATCACCCCTTAAAGGAATTTTTCTTTTTTCGTTCGGCAATATTTTTCATGACCTCTCTTACATTTTTCTCACTACCACTATTCGTTGGATAATAGTATTTATGATCCTTAATCGATTCCGGAAGACAAGTCATATCGGTTACTTTATCTTCATAATCATGAGCATATTGATATCCTTCCCCATAGCCTAGTTCACTATCTAATTTGGTAACGGCATTCCGTAGGTGCATTGGTACTTTTTCTTGCGCGGTTTTAATAGCGTCTGCTTTCGCTTTACCATAGGCAGTATATAAAGCATTCGATTTAGGAGAAATACTTAAGTAAACAACCGCTTGCGCCAGATTGACATTGCATTCGGGCATACCATTAAAGTGAGCGGCTTGATAGGCTGAAACTGCTTGCGTTAAGGCATTGGTATTGGCAAGGCCGATATCTTCTGATGCAAAACGAACTAATCTACGAGCTACATAAAGTGGGTCTTCCCCTGCTTCTAACATTCTAGCTAGATAATAAAGAGCTGCATCCGGATCACTATTACGCATAGATTTATGTAAAGCAGAAATAAGATTATAGTGTTCCTCCCCTTTTTTATCATAGAGAAAAGTTTTACTTTGAAGTGCTTTTTCTAAAGAGGCAGAAGTAATTTTTTTTACTCCTTTTTTCGGTTTTTCTAAATTAATGACATTCTCTAGCGTATTTAAGGCTGTTCTAGCATCTCCGTTACTCATTCCGGCAATTTGATAAAGAATATTTTCTTCTACTTCAACTTTTTTAAAATCTTCATTTTTTTCTAAAGCTCGTTTTAAAATACCGACAATTTCCTCTTCTGTTAAACTTCTTAAAACATAGACTTTAGTTCTAGAAAGTAAAGCGGAATTAACTTCAAAAGATGGATTTTCTGTAGTAGCGCCGATTAAGATAATATTTCCATTTTCGACAAATGGTAAAAAGGCATCTTGTTGAGCCTTATTAAAACGATGGATTTCATCTACAAAAACAATCGTCTTTTTTCCCTGGCTTTTATTATATTTAGAGATATCCATTAATTCTTTAATCTCTTTGACACCAGAAGTAACCGCACTTAATTCGTGGAAAGAAGAGTTCGTAGTTTTGGCAATAATTTTCGCCAAAGTGGTTTTTCCTACACCTGGGGGTCCCCAAAAAATCATCGAAGAAATGGTATCTGTTTCAATCATTTTTCGAATAGGAGAATTTTCCCCAACAATTTCTTCTTGTCCAAAAAAATCATCTAATGAGGTTGGTCTCATCTTTTCTGCTAAAGGTTTAAAATCTACGATTTCTTCTTCATCAAACAATGTTTTCATGGTATCCACTTCCTTTTCTTATTATACTAAAAAATAATTAACAGGAAAATAGGAAAATCGGTATTATCCATCGAAAAAAGAACAAGTGTTTTACCTGTTCTCTTATCTTATTTTTTCATTAGTCTCTCGTCTTATCAACCATGCGACACTTCCTAAAAAGATACTGAATACGAAAAGAATTCCATATTTAAAAATAGTATCTGAAGTATTTGGAATGGTTGGCGTATTAAAATCTTCATTAGGTACTTCAAGACCACAGGCAGAATATCCTATGCGATAAGGATCTTCTTCTGTCCCCATACCTCCACATACACTCGTACTCGCATTTTTTAAAGAAATAACTGGTAAAATAGCTGTATAAGGACGGCACCCACTAACGGGAGAAATACCAGACTCATCATCCATAGATTCTTCTATAATAACTTTCCAATTCTTGAATGGAATTGCTTGTTCATACAATTCCACAGGCGTAATAGTAGACATAGAGGTAACCGCATAATCATAACACGAACTTTGATGTGTCGTTCCCATATAAACCATCTCATCAGCAGTTAATAAACCAACTGGATATTTTAATTTTTGATTTCCTTCTTTAGCATGAACGGTAAAAGAATCCACTTTCCTAGAACATTTTAAAGTAGGAGTTCCTTCCCAAATACGCTTATAATTAGAAAAAAGATAATAAAAATCGGTAGTATTAGATTTAAAAACAGCATTTTTATCAAAGTTTCCATAATCTACATCACGATCGTCACACCATATAGTATCTTCAAATAAGTTCGTATAAGTTACCAAATTTTTTTGATACCACGCATCTACGACAGACTTTTGCTCTGAATCTTTGCTATTAGATGGATTTTCATATAATTGATAGAATGCCCACGTATCTTTGTATGCTGTTTCTAATGTCTCGCCATTTCTAAATTCTATACAATACATGGACTTAGTGTCCTCATCCCATTCTCTTAAATCATATAAGTAATATACGGTTTCAAAAGCATTATCATTACTAATCCCAATATAATGCCTAGTACCAATGTTTTTTTCTTGTAAAATTTCCGCGAAAGAATCTAGATTTTCGATTGGATAACTAATTGGATTTACTAGTGTATACTTTCCATTAGAATACTTTACGTCACTTCCTAAAACAATATTCTTCCCTATCAAAGAGGCCATAATAGTTTCAGGAGTATCACCATTTTTGTAAACTATATAATCACTATCATAATAGTCATAATCATCAACATAATAAACCGTCTCACAGCTATCCTCTTCACTTCGACAAGTATATTTACCATCTATAGATTCTTCTGATATCTCTTCGTAACTTTGTGGATTTTCCAAATAATATTTTCCATCTTTAAAAATTATCTGACTGGCATACTTATATCCATGATAATTTTCCATACTAGTATGCTCTATCTCAAGGCCTGCAAAAACTCTCCAATTTATTTCCTCACTTAAACCAGTATAATTTTTTCCACTCCATTGCCAAGGGAAATACATAAATTCTCCATTCCCTATCATATAACTATTCAAATTATAAACGTTTCCATAATCACGCAATAAGTTAGAATCAAAAATGGTGTTTACGCAAGTTCCATCCTCATTTGCCTTTCCATCATACATGATTTTGACGCCACCAGTATCGGTTGTTCTTATAATTAAATAACAATTTCCTTCAAACAAAACATGATTATTATCAACTTCTCCTCGATAATAATAAATGGGGTAACGGTCGTTCAAAGTAGAGGAAATAGCATATACGCCTTTTCCATTTTCATCAGATGAACTTTCTTTAAAATCAATTCCATTCTCCCCATTTACAAATTCGCTTGGTTGATCGTCTCTTATTGCTTGTTCTGACATTAATTCATACAATGTTTTAGTCTGATTATCTTGCGCTAAAACACCAATAGGGCCTTGTATAAGAACCAACAAAGCAACTGCAAATAACATTACTTTTCTACCCATAAATACATCTCCTACTATCAATAAAATTATATAGCTTGATTATTTTTCTGTCAAGAATCCTACAAAGCCCCTTACCGATTATTTTATTGCCTTACCGTATAATAAATTCTATGCCTTTTTCGGCATTACAAAAAGGCGTGAAATTTTAATTCTCCGCCTTAATCTTCAACAGACATAGTTTTCATTTCAACTACCATGCGAATAAATTATTTTCTCGATATAATCTGCTACCTAGTTTTCAAAATAAAACTTCGCTTTTGCATTCGTAGGGAAATATTTACTTATTTTCTAAAGAGAGAAAAGACTTTTTGTTTGCTCTTTACCTTTTCGGATTTTTGGATTAATTCATCCATTCTTTTATCTACTTGTTTCATGGTATAAGGCTCTCCTGCTTTAAGAAAAGTAGCGTAAGCACCAGAGCCAATCATCATTCGTGTTCCCCTTTTAACATGGCAAAAGATACTTTGATCTCCTGATGTCACCATAACTCTTACCATATTTTTCTTTTTCTTTAATTTCCACATCAATGATTTTTCTCCTTACTATCGCCAGTAGCATAATCAATTTCTACGCCTTCTTCTACATTATAGACGAAAACATGAAACTTCAAATCTGCTCCCTCATCTTCTACCGACATAGCTTCCATTTCTACTCCCATCGCAAGGAGATTATCCCCCTCATAAATAGGCGTAACTCGGTATAAAACATGATGATGAGTCCGTTTGATATAATCCGCTACTTGGTTTTCAAAATATAACATAGTCTTCGCATTCATCGTCCGCGTACAAGTAATTAAATTTTTTTCATTATTATTTTCTCCTGTCAATTGATAGCCAATTAAATGACAACGATTATACAAATACTTTCCGTCAACAAAATCATATTTAACGGTGTGCCAACCACTAGGTTTAGCATATAAACTGCCTCTTTCTTCTGTTGGCATTAATTCTAATCCAATATTCGCAAAAGCAACTCCTGCTCTTCCAAGCGTATCTAAATCACTATAAGATTCAAAGGCCGCAGTAGAAAAATCTTTTTCATCAAACTCGGGTTCATTATTATTTAAAATAACATAGTTTTCTCCTTGATAAGGTGGCAACTCTTTCGTGGAAGCATAGTTTAAAACGGGAGTTTTTATATTTGCTTGGATATCTGGTTTATAATACTCATATAAATAGAAACCAAAGAGCATAAAAAACAAAAGAAAACTAAGGGATACATGAGATAAATCTAATTTTCTTTTTCTTTTTTTCCTTGCCATATGAATCCTCCATTATCATCATTATATCATAAAAAAAGAGACTTAATGATCTCTTTTTGGAGTTATGATAGAACCTATCTTTTTTATTTTGATGGGTTCTATTCTTGTTTGAAATAAAGAAATTAATTTTTCTGCTCTTCGATAATCAAAATTTTTTATTTTTTCTTCTCCTATTGTCGCATAAAGAAGATCAAAATTTTCATACAAATCGCTTCTCATTTTTTTCATTTGGACACCCAAACTTAAAATATTTAAAATATGACGAACAATAGCGGAAGGTAATTTCTTTGGTAATAGATATTCCTCTAAAATATCTAAAAACTCATTATCGCAAACAATACTTTTTAATACTTTTTCATGGGAACTATCGTATAGATATAAGAAGCAATTATCGATATCTTGATAAGGATCTTTTTTAATTCTTTCTAAAATGCTTTTTCTCTCCTCTTTAGGAAGAATGGTTGTTTGATACTTGATATCTATCCGCCAAGAATTATCGGTAAGTAATTGTCGCAATGTCTCCTCTTCCAAATAAGAAAGTTCCTCCTTTTTCTTTCCTAATTGATAGAGCCAGCCATAATCTTGATAGTGCGTAAATATTGCCCAGAGTGATAAAGAATTGTATTTATCCGCATATTTTCCAGCCGGAACTTTTCCCTCACAAAAATCCCTTAAATAAGAATCTTCCAAATCGGGAATATAGTCATGGTACCACTCATTTACATCGTAAAGTAAAAAACGAAGTTTTGTTAAAGCTGCATAAGAACATCTAGCATCAAAATCATGGTCCTTCATACAAGCTGATAAAAAAGGATAAAAATAAGGATGAAGCGCAAATAAACGGATATCTCCATAATCTTGATAATTTTGAAAAGTTGCTTCGTCTCCTCCTCCTAAAGCCACTTCTGGTTTTAAATAAAATCGATAAAAAGAAAGATAATTCTCAGGTACTTCTTTTTCTATTTTGTCTAAATAGTGTTTTACTTCTTGTGTCATATTCCACCTCGAACATTACACCCTATTATACATAGAAATCGGATTTTTTCAAGTAACAACTTTTTAGGAAGAAGGTACATTAAAGGTGAAAATACTTAATCACAAATTTGGTCTCTTTTGAAGAAGAAGTAACCGAAATCGTTCCCTTATCTTCTTCAATAATCGTTTTTGCAAGTGCAAGTCCAATGCCAACACTTTCTGATGAGGCGTTTTCCCCCTTATAAAAGCGTTCAAAAATATGTGGTAAATCTCTTTTCGAAATTCCGTCTCCAAAATCTGTAATAGTAACACTTGTATAAATAGAATTTTTCTCAAACGATAGGAGAATTTTACCACCATCCTTTGAGTGATCAACACAATTTTTTAAAATATTCGTAAACGCCTCTACTTCCCATTTCTCATCGCAAAAAAGGACAATATCCGCCTCCCCAGTTAACGTAATCTCTACATTCTTTAAATCACAGAGACTAGAGACATTTTTGATACTTTCCTTTAAAATTTCCTCTACCAGATTTTCTTTTTTAACAAAATGGATTGTATTCACATCAAACTTGGATAATTTTAAAATGGTTTGAATAAAAAAATGAATATTGGAAATTTCTCTTTTGATATCATGGATAAAGTCTTCCCTAGTTTCTAGATCCATAGTAGGATCATCAATCATGTTATCTAGAATAACTAAAATAGAAGTAAGCGGTGTCTTTAGCTGATGAGAAATATCTTCTAAAGATTTTTTCAATTCTTTTTTATCTTTTAAAGTATTTTCTGCACTTTCCTTTAACATCACTGTTGTCTTATAAATTTCATTTTTTAAAATAGAAAGTTCATCTTCCGAAATTTCTTGGATATGTAAAGAATAATTCTTCTTATTAATTTCTTCAATATATTTCGTAATCTTTTCTAACTCCTTATCCTTTTGGTGATTGTAATCTAGAAAAAGAAAAACTAGTAAAGAAGAAAAAAGAAGAAGAAAAACACTATCGAAAGCAAAAAAGAAAGTATACTTTTTCTCATTTTCGCTTAAAACAGCTTCTTTAGAAAGATCAATTCCATATTTTTGAAAAAAGGAATTAGAACTTCCCTTGTCATTAAAAATTTGGATTATCTCTTCATCCGTCACTTCTGGATAATGTTTTTTGATTTGAAAAACGATTTGGGAAAATTTTTCATTATACACTTTCGTATAGCTACGATATTCTAAAAAATGAATAATAGAAAATAGGAATAGGAAAAGAAGAATGAAAATCAAACTCCAAATAAGATACTTTTTTAGTTTTTCTTTATTCTTCATCTATCCGATACCCTATTCCTTTCAATGTTTTAATAATATCGGTTCCTAATTTTTCCCGAATTCGCTTAAAATAAACGGTAACCGTATGGTCATCTACATCATTTCCTGTCCATTCCCAAATTTTATCTAAAATGGTCGTTCTTCTTACCACTTTATTACGGTTTAAAAATAGTAAATGTAATAGTTTTAATTCTAAAGAGGTAAGTTCTAATGGTTTTTCTCCCTTTAAAACAATCATTTTATCTAAATCAAAAGAAATATCTTGAATTTGAACGATACTTTTTCTTTTATGGCGAAGAGCAATTTTATGAACACGCGCAAGTAACTCCTTCGTACTAAATGGCTTTGTAAGATAGTCTTCTGCTCCCATATTTAGTCCCTTTACAATATCGTCTTCCTCTTCTTTTGCTGTTAGGAAAATAGTTGGCAAATTCTTTTTTAAAATCACTTCTTCAAAAAAGGTAAATCCATCGCCATCAGGAAGAGTAACATCTAAAATAACTACATCAATAGGTATATTTTTTTCGAAAAAAGACATTGCTTCCTCGACCTTGGTTGCATAGAAAAACTCATCCCCATTTTTTAAAAATGCATAATGGAGTCCTTTTACAATGGTTAAGTTATCTTCTATTAATAATACTTTCATCTCTACTCCTTTTCATCATTATACCATAAAAGGGCTATTAGCCCTTAAATGTTTTCATTACGAATGGTTTCAATCGTATTTTGTTTTTGAATTTTTTTCATCGAATACCGCATCAAAGCCGCAATTAATAAGAAGACCGCGATGATAGAAATCAAAATAGCTTGAAGTGGTAGATGATAGGAATGCTCTACACTATCTAGTGATCGATAGATGAGATAAGAAAATCCTACGCCAATCGGAATACCAAAGAATAAAGCCTTACAACCAATAAATAGCGTTTCTAGATAAATCATACGACTAAATTCATACGATGTCATTCCAATCGATTTTAACATCGCAAATTCTTGTTTACGAAGTTCCATATTGGTCGTAATGGTATTAAAGATATTCGTAATACCAATTAGTGAAATAACAATGATAAATCCATAGAGGAAAATACCGATTAATGTGTATAAGTTTCGCATCATACGAACATTTTCTGCTTGATTATCAACTGAGAAATTCTCAATTTCATTAAAATATTCTTCTAGTTCATCTTGTGTTTTATTGGCGTCTTTGGAATCTAGATAGACAATAACATGACGAAGTAAATCGTGCTCTTTCATATATTCGTCACTGACAATGAGATACGCACTATGGTTTCCTCTTACTTTATCTTTCATTGAAAAAGGAATTTCCTCGCTAACAGCACCAATTTCTATCGATTCTTCTTTATCATCCATTAAGATAGCAACCTTATCCCCTACCTGGTAATCAAAAATACGCATTCGATAAGATTTTTCTTTCTCCTTTTGTTCATCATAGATATTAAAAGATGTGGTATCAAGAAGAATGGCTTTGTTCTTCATCTTTTCTGGATTTAATCCTAATTCTTTCAAATATTGTTGATATTGGTGTTCCCCTACGGATGCAACCCATACGTCTCTTCCGTCTTCCTCCTCTATTTGTAAAATTTTCTGATATTCTGGATTGTACTTTGGTTTTTCTGCTTCTGCATAATGAGAACTATAAATAGCATAATCACGGATATTAGAAAAATTTCCGACGGATTCTACTTTGGCATACAATTCTTCATTAATAGAAGCAACAGGGAAAGAAATATTATAATCGGAAACAGAAATTTCTTGATCTATTTCCCGAAAAGCCATAGACATAAAAGAAGATAACGCAATAAAGGTGAAAACAGAAACGACAATGGAAATGACGGTCGTCCGATATTTTTTCTTGTTTCGTTTTTGATTTTTAAAGGAAATGACCCCACCAATACCAAAACATTTTTTAATGATTTTAGGAGTACGTAGTTTTTTTGCCTTTAGCGTGATATTAGCACTATTTCGAATCGAATCGATTGGCGAAATACGAGAAGCTCTTCTCGCACTTCTAAAAGCTGAAAAATATATTGTCACAATGCCAAGAATAGAAGCAATAAGAAGTGCAATCCAAGAAAAACGGAATAGAAGAAATTCTCCTGATGCAATCATTCCTTGTAAGAAATAATTACTAATTAAAATAAGAATATAAGAAGCTATAATACCAGATAATAAACCGAGTGGAATTCCAATAACTCCTAAAATGGAAGCTTCATAAAAGACATTTTTCTTAACTTGTTTTTTCGTCGCCCCAATGCTTCTTAACATGCCATATTGTTTTGTTTTTTCGGTAATAGAGATATCAAAACTATTTTTAATACAGAAAACGGAAGTAAGAACAATAATGACAAGAACAATTAAAACAGCAGTTCCTAGACTACCTACCGTACTATTTTCAAAGGGATTCGTCTCTAAGAACACTAGATAACTATTATCCATATAACGAAATTTTGCCTTTTGCAATTCTTGATAAATTCTATCTTGTTCTTCTTGACTGGTGAACATATCACCTGAAAGAGATTGTTTAAAAGCCTTTGCATCAATTCCTAAGATGCCTGCTGTTACAGCAAAATAGTCTTTTACTCCCTCTTTCGTATAACGAGCATAAATATCTACTTTTCCCATTAGATTACTATCATCTAAAAGGGTAACTAAGGTATATCCGGGTGCGGAATAATCTTCTATGTTATTAGCTGGTCTTTCGATCAACCCTACAATTTTATAAGTTTTAGTAGTGGTATTTTGAATCGTTTCTGATCTCTCAGAAGAACTTTCGTCACCAGGAATAAAACGATCTTCTTGGGTTAAGATATAACCATCCGCCAACACTCTTGTTCCTACCTCTAAAGTAAGAGTATCCCCTACTTTATATTTCACTCGTCCATTTGTCTCTAAATGGCTAGGAATGACGATTTCCTCTTCCGTCTTGGGAAGTCTTCCCTTAATTAACTTTAAGGAAAGGTTTTCCATCGCTTCTTTGGTGAAGGCTTTAATATAAAGATAAGGTTTATATTCATTTTGTGATTCTTCTAAAGTGGCATATCCAATCCCTTGTGTCAGATAAAGACTATCTAACTTGCGGTTGTTTTCAAAATCTTTTATTTTTTCTACTGGTACATCATAAAATACGGTGTGAAAATTTCCTTTTTGCGTTGTTTCAAAGCGAATTAAAGAAGCAATCGCACTAGCGTACATTGTAGATACTGCCGTTAATAAAGCAACAGATAAGACAATGCCAATAATCGTGACAACCGTCCTTTTTTTATTAAGTTTTAAGTTTTTAATCGTTAATTTGTTTAGTAAATTCATACTATACCTCCTTAACGATTTTTCCATCTTCTAGTTTAATGATGCGATCGGCCTCTTTGGCAATTTCCATATTATGCGTAATCATTAAAATGGTCTGTCCTCTTTCTTTATTAGACTTCTTTAAAAGAGCAACAATCTCATCACTTGCTTTAGAATCTAGGTTTCCGGTTGGTTCATCCGCTAATATAATGGTAGGATTGGTAATAAGAGCCCTCCCGATACTAACTCGCTGTTGTTGTCCACCAGATAATTCATTTGGTAAATGATTTTTTCGTTCTTCTAAACCCAATAGCTCTAATAACTCCTCTAATTCCTTTGGGTCTACTTCTCTATTGTCCAAAGAAAGTGGTAAAGAGATATTTTCCTCTACATTTAAAATAGGAATTAAATTATAAAACTGATAAATCAATCCCACTTGTCTTCTTCTAAAAATCGCTAGTTTATCATCATTGAAATGAAAGATATCCGCGCCATCAATAAATACTTTTCCAGAAGTCGGCCTATCAACTCCTCCAATTAGATGAAGAAGTGTACTTTTTCCAGAACCAGATGCTCCTACAATTGCGACAAATTCCCCTTTCTTAACAGAAAAAGAAACATGGTCCAAAGCAACTACCGTAGTAGAACCTTTTCCATAGATTTTAGTTAAATCTTCCACTTTTAAAATATCCATTTTTAACTCCTTTCGTTTCTTATTTCCATTATATGTCTAGGAAAGTTACATCTAAGTTACTTTTTAAAAAAAAGAGCTAAGCTCTTTAATTATCGAAAGGTAACATAGTGAAATCCAATCTTTTTATAAATGTCAGAGGCTCTAGGAAGAGAAAAAATTCTCGCAACCGCTAAATTATAAATTTCATCTCCTAAAAAGAGTGTACAAAGAAGAAAGCTTATAAAAAGGAATGTTTTTTTCTTCATCTTTTTAGCTAGGAAGAAGCAAAGTGGAATGATTCCATAAATCAGTAACAAGCTAGAAAATCCAAAGAATAAAACACTTCTTAGACAAACAAATCCTTGAATGTTACCGAAGTTTAAGATTTCTTCATTATAGTTCCAACAACGAAAACCATTACCTAGTACATACATTCCAAGACCAGAAAAATATTCTAATACTCCTGTAAATATAGCACTTACGAAAAAAACTTTTCCAGGATTTTTTCGCATGCGATAGGTTAAAAAGTAAATACCAATAGATCCAATAGCATAAATATTAATCCAAGGTAAGAAGTTTCCTCCCCGCCAATAAAACTCTTTCATACCCCCATTAAAGTAATAAAAGATAAACTCATAAAGAAAACCAAATACACCAGCAATGACAACTACTAAAGCGAATATTCCAAGCATAGTCATCTTGTCAAAGGTATGATGTTCATTTAAATATTTTAAATACTTCTCTTTCATTTTAAACTCCTACTTCTCATTTAATAACGTTTGATAGTATTGCACTAAATTTTGAAATTCTATCCATCGTCCTTCCTTTAGAATCGTATGTGGACAATCTTTAGAAGAAAAATCAAAATGCGTTTTTAAAGAATCACTATCCAAATGATAAACTTGTAATAAATAGGCTGCTAATTTAGCGCCATTGATAAATGTCTTTTCAAAGTCACCATCTTGATTGACACAAAGTTCAATACCAATACCATGTAGATTCCCCTCATCATCCCCTGCATGATGAGCAACTTCATCATCTGGGATATGGTGATAGATAGAAGACTCATCGACCGTATAATGCCAAGAATTATAAGAACCATTCTCTTGTTTCAAATAATTCGCATGATTTTTAGCATCCGCTCCTTCTAAAAAATTAGCCGTTTCATGTATGACAATATATTGAATAATTCTTTTCTCACCCATTCTAGTCGTATCATTTAATTCTAATAAATCCGTATAGACAGGAATTCCCAAAACTTCTTTTGGAAAAACACTTTCTTGATAAGTAAACTTTTTCTCATCTTTCTTTGGTTTTAAAACAATTTGAGTACCAAGTAATAAAAAGAAGATTAAAAAGAGAAGGAAAAAAATTATTCTTTTTTTATTCATGACAGTTCACCATTCATATTATGCCAAAAAAATGTTTTTTTAGCAAAGACTTTATAAAGATTACTCTTTTTTTCTTGTTTTTATTACTCAGTAAAAATTTGCCTATCTATATTTGCGACATAACGAGAATTTTGTCTTAATTCTTCCAATGTTACTTTCATACTGTTTTTATTATACCAAAAATAAAGAAGAATTTCTTACTATCTTTCACTTTCTAAAATACCCATTTTTTCTAAATCTTATTTTTACAAAAAAAGACTGAATCATCAGTCTTCATTTAACTAACTTGTATTCTGATAGAACATATTTTCATAAGGAACAGAACTATCAATTGCAGTCAAAGTTTTTTAAGTAATCATTCGACTTTTTCTCTTTATATTTTGTTTCTTTATTTGTTTCATCACTGATAATATTCACATTTCTATTTTTAAGAATTAATCTTCATTAGAAAGTTCTTCTTTATAATCAGCAAGATAACTTAAATATTCTTGATACCCGCCTTCCTCATCACCGTTTTTAAATTTGTAAACACTTGATAAGCAACCACTGCAGGTCAATTTTTTATACCATCTAACTTCTATTTTATTACCTGTTTTTCTATCTTTACCAGTTAATATGATTGCTCCATTACCATCACTAGTAATATAACTATCATCTTCACTCCATTTTTGATCTAAAACACAATAATCTAAATATTCACCAACTGTATGGCTTCCTAAAATACCAATAGTATGATTTCTTTGTTCAGTCATTGCATCAGTAAATTCAAATTTCTCATTACTTCCACCATTGTTTCCACATCCTGTTAAACCAATAAATAAAATTCCAATCAGTAGTATATTAAATATTTTTTGTTTCATTTCTTATCTCCTATAAACTAAACTCTGTTATTTTGGTACCATCTTTCTTTGTAATTAAGTAGTTCTTTCCTTTTTTGAATACATAAGTATCATCATAAATATAATAGGTATTATATTTAACATCCATGTATTCTTTACCATTTATGTCAATCAAAACAATATAGGTTCCATCATCTTTTTTTACTTCTGCAAAAATCCTATCTGGATTTTCATCATCAAAGATGAATTTACTATACTTTCCAGGTTCTATTACATAATCTCCGTTTGTATCAATTAAACCAGTTCCTGTTTCATTTCCTACAACAGCATAGCCAAAACTATTGAATTCGTTCTTTGTATCAAAATTTTTATCTTCAAATATAGGTTTATTATCTTTATAGTATGCTGACTCATAGTAGCTTTGATATAAAGTTATTTCAGGTTTTTTTTCTTCTGGAGCTTCTACTTCATTACCTTTTGTATCGATATAGATGGTTTCCCCATATGCTGGCATAACTTTTGCAATACCATTTTTAAAGGAATGACATTCATAGAATGTTCTACCAAATAATTCATTACCTTCTTTATCAATGTAGACATTTTGGGTTGTTCCAGCTTTGGAAACACAAGCCATTCCCTCACTAAAATTCATTCTATAACTCCTCTCATAAGTATAGCCAGATGCGTACTCATATTTAGGTTCAATAACAAACTCATTTTTATTATTGATATATCCTACTTTTCCATCTTTAACAACTGCTGCTAAACCATCATAAAAACCATAAGCAAAATCATATTGTAAGTCTATTACTAATTTTCCATCAGCATTGACATAGCCCCATTTAGCATCATTATACAAAGTTCCTGTATATACTGGATATAAATTTTCATTGACCTTAGAAGAAGATTCACTTGAATTTTTTTCCTCTTTTTTGCCACATCCAGCTAATCCCATAACCAAAACACCAATTAACAATATACTTAATATTTTCTTTTTCATACCTCATCCTCTTTTACTTTTTATATTTTTATTATATATAATAAAATATGACTTATTTATCATCATCGCCAAATAAATTAATTGAATTTATTTCACCAGTCTTTTGTCCACTTCCATTTTTAAATTCGGTAGTTTTGATGCCACCACCCCAGTCGTAAGTTGTTGAACTACCTTTATAATTTCCAAATTGATCAGTATAATGAACAGTTTTGAAAAAAGGTTTGGACTTTTTATTCTCGTGTTGATCATTATTATCATTATTATTTTTGTAAATATTTATATTACTACCAACTGCATGTTCGATTGGTTCTCCTTTATAAGAAATAAATAAAAATGGTAGTGTCAAAATAAATGAAACAATTATAGATGTAATAATACCTTCTTTTTCCATTAATGACATAACGAAAAACGCTATCATAATAGAATACATAAAACATTTACCGGCTAAATATCTATCCATTTTTTGCTTATATTCTACATTATATTTTACTCTATATCTCTGATTCACTTCATCAGCATATGGATGCTTAACTACTCCATCATCTGGAACATATTTAAAAACTTGTGTTTTAATCAGGATAAATTGAAGAATTCTGTTAAAAATTTTTGAAATAATATAACCAATGATTATATAAACATAAAATACCAATATATTCATTTTCTCATCTTTACTTGAAAATCCTGCAATAGCAATGGTTAAAAATCCAAATAGGCAAGACAAAAAGCAGAATATTAACCGTTGTTTCAAATTGTATTGATCATATTCATTTTTATACTTGTTTTCCTTTTTACTTAATTTCATATATAACATCCCCTTCTCCATTATAAATAAAATTTTTATCAAGAAGAATTACATACAATATACTCAATATTTTCTTTTTCATATCACTTTACTCTCTTTCTCTTTATACTTTTATTATATATATATATATATAAAGTCAATATGAATAAAAAAAATGGAAAAGAAAAAGACTATCATTTCTGATAATCCTTTTGTTATTAATTTTCTTCTAGTTCATGTTTAAGATAAAGTATACTATTCCTCTAGTTCGTCCCATTCCTTTTCAGTTGATTTTTCAAATGAATTAGTGCGAATATTAAACTTGTAATAGTCATACTCATTGGTTTTCTTATCGACAATATATAGAATCATAGTATCATCATGCCATATACTATCAGATACCTCAAAGCCATAAATGCTTATTGATATTTTAGAATCTAATTCTTCTTTTATCTTATCAAAATCTTCTTGTTTATTAATATCATAGACTTTATATAGTTCGTCTAAAGCATCATTATAAACCCCTTTTAAAAATTCATATTTATCTGTTACCTTTTTCTCTTTTCGAATTTTATCATAAGAATCATTATCATATTTAAATTGTGAAGTTATAAAATCTTTTGCTTGTGGGAACTCTTTATATGATGTTTCTGCTGCTAGCATTAATGAGGTAGAAAAAACAGCACTATCCAATAACAATATGAGAACACTTGCAGCCATTAAAGTGAAATCGAACCCATGTTCTCTTATCTCATTTATTATATTAATAATAATTAATGGGATAAAAATTCCATATAGCATTCTTGGAACATATCCATAATAAATTAGGTTTAGGAATATTGAATGTGGAGGATTAATAAATGAATTTATTAAGAATACAATTAATATTATTGCCTCAATCATTACTATTCTTTTGCGTTTAATAGACTTAGTATCTTCATTTTCCAACGCTTTATCCTGCTGCTTATTATTCTTAATTCTTATTTTTTTACCATAAAATTTAATATACTCGCTATCTTCTTGTTTCTTTTTCGTAAATAAATTTTTTATTTTTCCTAAAACATCTTTAAACTCAATAAAAGTTTGATTACCAAACATAGCATATCGAATAAACCTCATTAGTTCAATGGAAGAAATTACTATAACAATAATTGCTTCAACATATAGGTCTGTAGCACCTGCCATCTCTAATACCAAAAAATAGACTATAAGAGGAAATACTTCATCTAGGCCAACTCCAATTGTTAAAAAAACGATAAATAAAAATAGAAACATTCCCATAATTACATACTCCTAACTTTATAAGTTTATACTTCCTATCCCTTTGAGGCTAATTACTTTTTATACTCTTATTATATATATATATATATAAAGTCAATATGATAATTTTAAAATAGCATAAAAAAATACTAGCTAACACTAGTACTTTTTATTATTCATATATTGTTTAAGTGATAAACTTGCTTTAAATGTTACCACTCTTTTTGGGGAAATTTGAATGATATCTCCATTCCTAGGATTAATCCCTTTTCTTTCTTTTCTATCATTCACTTTAAATGTACCGAATCCAGTTAGGACAATTTCTTCCCCATTATATAATTCATTTTTTATCGTATCAAAAATAGCATTGTATATGGTATCAACATCTTTATTTTTTATTTTAGCGGTTTTAGCTACTTTATCTATCAGTTCTGTCTTATACATAATTTCCTCCTTTATTACTTTCTTTGTTAATATATTTTATCAGTATTATGTTTTTTGTTCAACTATAATACAAGTATATTTTTCTTTTTTGATTTTCTATTACACTTTAAAAAAAGTGTTTTTTTCATAGAATCACAAAAAAAGACTGAATCATCAGTCTTATAATTCAATTAATTCGTATTCTCTAGAACCAATTCCTAACTCACTAGCGGCTTCAATCGTATGAATACCATGTCTTGAGTTAATTCTTTCTAGTAAATGATCACGTCCTGGATCATCTGATTTTGTTACTAAATCAATGCAAGCTTGATCAATAGCTACTGGGTCTAGACTTGCTAAAATACCAATATCTTTCATACAAGGGTCTTCTGCTACATTACAGCAATCACAGTCAACACTCATATTTGCCATCACATTGATATAAGCAATATTTTTTCCAAAATACTTTGTTACAGAAGAAGCAGCATCAGCCATAGCCTCTAAGAAACTATCTTGATCTTGATGGAACATATCTTCATAAGAGCCATCATGCCCACAGCAATGGATATATCTTTTACCATGACCTGATGCAACTCCAATCGATAATTGTTTTAAGGCTCCACCATATCCTCCCATTGGATGACCTTTAAAATGAGAAAGAACTAACATAGAGTCATAATTTTCTAAATTCTTTCCCACATAATTCTTTTGAAGCACTTTTCCATTAGGAATTTCTAATACCATATCTTCTGAGGCATCTAAAATATCTACTGTAAAATATTTTGACCAGCCATGTTCTTCCATTAATTTCGTATGCTTTTCTGTGGTATCACGAGCTCCATCATAAGCGGTATTACATTCAACAACCGTTCCATTTACTCTTTCAACCATTGGTTTCATAAATTCTGGGCGTAAATAATTTTGATTTCCCTCTTCCCCAGAATGAACCTTCACAGCAACTTTCCCAGGAAGTTCTATTCCTAGTGCTTCATACATCTTAACGACGCTTTCTTTAGAAAGGTCTTTTGTAAAATATACTTTTGATTTTTCCATTATTTTATCCTCCTTTTTTATAAATAGTATACCATTGTGTTTTTTTCTTATTCTTATTTCGTAAAAGTGATAGTAAGATTAGAATCTCCTATTTCTTCTAAAATACTAGGGTCTACTAGTTTTCCTAATTTAGTATAAGAGTAACTAGTAGGAAACGTTTTATAAAAGAGAACAAGACAGTTATCTCCATATAACATAAGGTCTCCTGCCTCTACATTTTCTAAAGAAACTGGATGATTAGGAAAAGACGAACCAAAATAAAAATATTTTTCATTTCCATTTAATTCGTACATCGTAATTGTAAGAGGTAATTTGTTAAAAAACTCCCTAGCAGTATCATTCTCTTCTAATAATACCTTCGACTCTTTTCCGTTAATCTGAACTGTCATACTCATCAATTCCTTACTTTCACTAGAGTTTTTATTTTTCTTATTTCCATTATCCATCATAAAGTAAATCATGGAAAAAATAAGACAAGCTAACAAAACACCAGATAATAACGAAATTAATAATAGTTTCTTTTTCATAAATACCTCCTCTTTATTCCTAATACCATTATACACGAAAATAGAAAAATCTTCTACGAATTTCTTGATAAAATCTTATTTTAAAGAAAAAAACATTTTATTTTTTTCTTTCTTTTACATGGTCCCCTTCTTCTAAGTTTCCGATTAATAAGGAAGAATTAGGATTATGACGATGGAAATGGTCCTCTACTTTCTTCTCATCATAATTGGCATAACAGTATTTGCAAAGATGTTTACAAGAATTATAAACTCCAATATCCACCATTTCTACACAGTGACATAATCTTCCTTTACGTGCTTTCCAATCGGGATATTTTTTTCCTGTTAGCATATAAGCCATTTCATGAGAAAGGCATTCTGAAATAGTAAATCCATACTCAGATAAATTTCTTTTTTCAAAACAAGTTTGAACAGTCATACCATGTCTTGAAGCGCTCTTAGAAAAACTACGACCAATAGTTTCATAATCCTCTAAAGTAAATTCTCGATTCTTTAAAATAGTTTTATTCTTTCGAACATTTTGATAGTCATCTAAAAAAGAAACGATGATTTTTTGAACTGAACCCTCTAGAAGGAAACACAAATTTTCAAAGGCTTTTTGATGATATTCCACTGTATATTTAGGACTTAAGAAAATAGGATCATAACGAACGTATAATTGATTTTTACCAATTAGAAGAGATAACTTTTTAATAGACTCAATAATCTTTCCCTTAGGAGGGACATTTGGTTCAATCTCTTCTTTATAAGGCGTTAAGGTAACATGAAAGATAATTGGCTTTTTTATTTTAGGTAATTCTTTTAAAATGGGAATAGGATTTTTTGTACAAAAAAGAATCGCATCGACATCTTGAAAAGAAATTCTACTAACAAGTTTAGGGTTAAAAGGATTTCTAACATCCACATATCCTTCTTCATATCTTTTCATAAACCAATCCGTATAAAAAGCAACAATATCGGTTCTTCCACTTACATTTAAAATCATACCTTCACCTTCTTCTTTATTGTATCATAAAAAAAGAAATCGACTGATTTCTTTTTTTAAAACCATTGATTGACGAGTTTCATATATTCTTGAATAATATTACTTGTCTTACTCTCATAGATAGTATTCTTAGCAAGGGTAATGTTATCGGTAATAATATTATCTACCTTAAGACGAATCATTTGCTCCATATTTTCTTTTGTATTCACTGTCCAAGCATAGATTTCTTTTCCCGCATTATGGACTTTTTCCACTAACGTTTTCGTAACAGAGGAAGCTTCGATACTAAAACTATCTGCTGCGGTTAATTTCGTAATATCTCCGTACGCTAAACTCATAACATAAACTGTTTTGATATTAGGATCTACTTTCTTTACGTTTTCTAGTACCTCATAAACTTGCGAAGTAATCACACAATTATTTTGAAAATCATAGGCATTAACAAGATCTACTACAGATGCTTCAAAGTCCACTTCTTTTCCCGTTGGCTTTAATTCAATATTCAACTTTATATTATTCGCTTTAGCAAACTCTAAAACTTCTTCTAAAAGAGGAATTCTCTCTCCTTTAAACTCTTTTTTAAAAAAACTTCCCGCATCCAAGGATTGAATTTCCTCTTGCGTCATCTCCCAAGTATTTTTGTTAACTCCTGTTGTTCTTTTTAAATTGGTATCATGCAAAACGACAAGTTTTTGATCTTTTGTCTGTTGTACATCAAGTTCAATCCAATCGGCTCCTAATTCTTTCGCTCCCTGAAAAGCACTCATCGTATTTTCAGGATACATACTAGAAGCTCCACGGTGTGCGGTTACTTCCATCGTACGAATATATTCAATATTAAATTGATACCTTCCTGTAGCAATACTATAAGTAAAAATAGTACCACTTAATACCGTAATAACACAAAGAGCATAGCGGAAAAATGGAAACCACTTCCCCACTTTTTTCTCTTCCTTAGAAGAAAGAGAGATAGGAATTATTTTTTCTCTTATTTTCTTTTTATGTTCATAGTATAACGTACTAATCATAGCATAACTAATTGGTGTTGCAAGAAGCACCACCACAAAAAAAGAAAAAGCAATCAATAACCAAATAATCGTAATAGAAAGATTTCCAAACAAATTCCAATTGCCAAAGATTTTATGAAAGAACAAAATAAAGAAAACGCCAATAAAAACGAAAATAAGGTAACCCAATAATATGAAAATCTGTGTAAAAAGGATACTTACAAAATCCTTCATTCTACTTCCTTTACTTAAGTGAACACTCTTTTTTCTGGCCTCTTTAAAATCTACTTCTTCTAAAACAAAGTAAGGAAGAACATAAAGCCAGCGGTAAAGAAGAATTGCAAGACCTAAAAGGAAAATTCCATAAAGAAAGGATAATAGAGAGTTATTGGCTATATAATCACTAATAAACTCCGGAAGAGAAATCGTTGAAATAAATCCTGAAGATACACCAAGATTTAAAAAGGGTATCAAAAAGAGAACTAAAAAAGGTAAAAAGATATTTTTTCTTTGAAACACCTTTTTTGATTTTTGAAAAGCGAGTAAAAAAGCTTCTTTCATGGATATTTTCTTTTGATGATAAGAACAGTCCAAGATAATCAAAATGGTACTAATATCTAATAAAGTATAAAAGGTAAGAAAAAGAAGTAAAAGAACCAAAAAGAAAATCGTAAAGGGATTTATCAAAAAAGAAAGGCAATTTTCAAAAGTTAAATAAGAATAGCCACTTAATTTCGTAATTCCTTGAAAGATTGCTAAAAAAATAGGCGTAAAAATAATAGTAGATAATAGTTTATATAAGACTTCAAAGCCCAATAAACTTTTGATATTGTATCCTAATATTTTTCGAATGGTTCGACGCATGAAAGTTCCTCCCAACATCATTATTGCTTATTATATCATGAAATAGATGAGAATACATCTTTTCTAAATAAAAAAAGTTCTTGTCGAACTTTTATTTTTTCAATGTCAATCCATCTTGGAAGGCATTTCCTACTCTTTTCGTAACTTCATAATATCCGTGTGTATAAGGATCAAAAGCAATGGCATGTACTTTTTCAATATCTACTTTTTCATCCGTCATAACAGACTCCTCTACGGAAACATTTATGACTTTTCCTACAACACCACATCCAAATTCTTCTTTTTGATATTCCACAAATTCGCATTCTAAACAAATAGGAAATTCATTGATAATAGGCGCATCAACATGTTCTGACCTCGTAGAAGTTAACCCACTATTTTCCAATTTGTGAGGAGTCGTGTTTCCTGATACCATCCCGAAATAATCTGCCTCTTTTACATGAGGGGCATCCGCAATACTTACGGTAAAGGCCTTTCTTTCCCTTATATTTTGAACGGTCTTATGGGTTTCTGTTAAATTAAGAGCGACATAATCTCTTTCTAACATCATTCCCCAAGCAGCGTTCATGACATCGACAGTACCATCTTCATTATACGTCGCAATCATTAAAACAGGCATTGGAAAAATAGCCTCTG
Organism: uncultured Bacilli bacterium; assembly: GCA_947632115.1. GTDB lineage: Bacteria > Bacillota_I > Bacilli_A > RF39 > UBA660 > UBA5578. Next base: position 2,182 of record CANROB010000019.1, on the reverse strand, counting down.
TTGTTTTGATATTTTTTTTCATAAAATCATCCTCTCTTTTTTATCTTATTTATTCTAAAATAGAAGTACAATCTACCCACATTTCATTAATAATTTTATCATTTTCGTCAAATTCTGTAATATGTGCTTTTACCCCTTCTTTTTTAGAAACCTCATTTCCTCTTTCATCCAAATACACAACAGTATTTCTAACAGGAATTTTAGATGATGATATTTGACCAAGAGAGTAAAAAAGATCATTCCACTCTTGTAAAGAATACTGGGATACTGCCTGAATAATATTGGGATCTGAGTTTATTAATTCAGCATTTCCTGTCCTAATATAAGCTGTTAATAGACTACACGAATCCACATACCCATGTTCTTTTACTAGCACCATCATACAAGTATCATATATATCCCCAATGGTAACAGTACGCTTTGGAAGAATTCTTTCTAATAATTTCTTTCTATTTGGATAAAAATCTAATTGAGATGGGTTGCAATAAAAAATTGCAACAGCTTCAGCAAAATCTTCACAAGCAGACTCAGACTCAATTGCATACTCAGTAATTCCTGTCCGACCATTATATGCCAAGTCTTTTTGCATAGCATCCTGCCACTCAGTAGATTCACTAATTCTTCTTACTCCTAATAGATAAGCATAGGCAGTATCATAACAGTGAGCAATTTCATGAGCAATTATTCGCATATCAATACTTGAAGTATTTGTTGTCCAGAAGTTGACTTCTCCGTCACCTCCTGTTGCTGCACTTCTAAAATCAGGTGTATTATATTCCTCTTCCCAATAAAGATCCCAAGGATTTAAAATATCATAAAAATTGATACTTTGAACAAGATTTTGAAGTTCAACCGGAAGTGTTTTTATTCTCTTTATAATTTTCTCCCCACAATCCATTACTTCTTGACTAGAGTTTTTAGAAAATTTGATTTCTGCATTGATTTCAGAATCCCAGTGTTTATCATATCCTCTTCGCCTAAGTAACAATTCTTGAAAATTTCCAAGAATATTAATTGCATCAGAAGTAGTAAACTTCCGTTCATTTATTAAATAATCCTTCAACTGATGGAGTAAAACTTGAACATCCTCAATATTGTTACTTTTATAACTGTCGGAGATCAGATTACAAATTCTTTTAAAATAATCATGATAATCGGTATAAACATTTAAGTCTTTACAAAGTTCTGTATAAGATATTTTCTGCGGAATATTTTTATTACTTGAGAAAGGATGAATTTCGGAACGTAATTCTGTTATGGCTTCTGTAATGGTCGCCCCTTCATGGGTAGATAAATAATTAAAGACTTCTGAAGAATTAATGCGCGTTTCAACACCATCAATAGAAAGATTAATGAAAGACTCTCCACCATTCATCAAACCTGCCATTAATACTCCCATCAAAAAGGAATCTGTCGCTTGCTTAGGAATAGCAGACCAATCTACATCAGACTTTAAAATAGCTACTTGAAGTCCTGCATCTACCCATTCTTGAGTAAACTCTTCCGCTCCTTCCATAAAAAGATTCTTAAGCGTTAATCCGGATGTTTCACTTAATCCTGGAATTTTACCTAGAAAATATCCTAAGGTTGCTTCTGATAGTCCGATACAAGCTCCATATATATAGGAAGAGGCAATTTCATTTCCATTAATTAAAGCTTGATTCTTAGCGTTTCCTGCTGCTGATACTCCCATAAGAGCAGTACCAGTTACTTTTCCGGCTAAAGGAGATGCTACCGCAGAAACAATAAGTGAGGTTGCTATCGATGGAGCCATATTTCCAGTCGTCTCTCCTACTTGATAAGTCATTGATAATAGTTTAGATTCTTCTAATGCTTCTAAAATATACATCTGAGCATATTGATTCGTAGAAAGCATTCCTTCTGTCTTAAAGACATTGATGATGCCTTCTCCCCAGTTTTCAATTCCATCTACCAAACCTTTTCCTGCTGATTTTGCGTCATTCCAAGCAGAAACATCTATTTTGCCATCCGCTCCAGAAATACTTTTGATAAACTTTTCTGCTTCTTTTTTACCTGCCGTATTATTCAGTCTATCTTCTATCGCTTTAATGTAATTATAAGCTTCTTTAGCACCTTTTGTATCGTAAAGATAACTATACATCATTTTATCTTCTTCCGTTAATAAATCATAACGGATACTATCTAAAAGTGCCTTTGAGGA
>CANROB010000018.1 GCA_947632115.1 uncultured Bacilli bacterium | reverse complement strand
TTTCTTTTTAGTTCTTTTTTAATATGATAAAATAAATTTATAGGTAGGTGGTTTCATGAAGTGAATTTGAAAAATATAGAAATTTCTATATAATAATCTTCTCGGAGCTTGAGGAGATGATATATGAAATTTGAGGACGCTTACGAAGAGTACAAAATATATGCTCAAAATCGGCATAAAAAACAAGGATTTTATTGCTTACTACATGATTTTAACGGAAAGATACTTCCATATTTTAAGGATTATTTGATTGAAGATTTGAGTACTAAGGATTTTATTTCTTGGCAGAATAAAATTTTAGAATTCAATTATCGGAATAGTTATAACAAAAAAATTTATAGTGCTTTTGTTGGATTTTTAGACTATTGTTGTATGTATCATGGTTTGAAAGAAAATGTCGCTAGAACAGTAGGAAATTTTAAAAATAAGGTAGAACTTAAGAAAGATGATTTCTATACTTTAGAAGAATTTAACCAATTTATAAAATGTGTTGATGATGAGGTTTATAAACAATTCTTTTATTTACTATTTTTTACTGGTTTACGTTCTGGAGAAGCTATGGCTTTAAAATTTAGTGATTTAGAGGGAGATTATCTTTCTATTACTAAAAGTTTACATAGACGAGGAAATAGAGAATTTGATACTCCTAAGAATAGTTCTAGTATTCGAAAAGTACTCATTGATAGAAAATTAAAAGATAGTCTTTTAAAATTGAAAAAGTTATATATCCGAAAATATGGTGTTGGCAATTACGATTATTTTATATTTGGCGGAATGAAACCGTTATCTACCACTACAGTTGATCGTAAAAAAAAATTAGCTTGTGAAAAAGCTAATATTCGGCCTATTACTGTCCATCAATTTAGACATAGTCATGCTACATTTTTATTACAGAATGGTATTATGATTAATGAAGTTAGTAGACGGTTAGGGCATAGTAAAGTTTCTACGACTTTAGATATTTATGCTCATACCAATTTAGAGCAAGAAAAAAGAGTCTTGGCCACTCTTTCTTCAACACGTTATACTTTCTTTTATTGCTTAATCCATGACTTTAAAAGATTTATAACTATATTAAAACATTATTTTTAATGTTTTAACCTAAATGGTGTCCCAGAAGGGATTCGAACCCCTGACACTCGCCTTAGAAGGGCGATGCTCTATCCAGCTGAGCTACTGAGACATACCCGTTCCAAAGGAACAAGTCCATTATACAATAAAAAAAGGGATTATTCAAGTGCTTTTAACTGTGTTTTGGTAATTTCTTCTCCATTTACTTCAAAGAGAACTTCTTCTACCGGATAGTTATCATAAATGGAAAGAGAAATGGTATAAAGTACTTCTTCTAGGATATCTTTTACTTCAAAATCATTAAAAATCCCTTCATCAAAGCAGACAATCATTTGATTATCCTGAATCGCATATTCTAGAAGATTAGTACTACTATTTAGAAAACTCATGAGGTTATCCTTTGTCGCAGAACTTTCTAATTGATCAATAATAATTTCAATTTTTTCTCTTGGATCATTACTGATAGTGGTAACAGGAGTATAAAAATAATCATCATTATATTTATGAATATAATAAACAGTTGTAGAAGTAATTCCTTTCGTACTGGTTAGATGATAATCTTTATTAATACCAATTTCTCGATTTAAAGTTGCTGGGAGGTGGATATGTGTTTGTGGTAGTTCAGTTAATAAAACACCGTCGATATAAAGAAGTACATTTTTTACTTCTTCTATACTAGTAAGAGTATAAATAACCGCTTCGATTAGGGATTCTTCTAAATCTTTTGCGACTTGTAAGAACTCCTTTGATACATCTAGCTTTAGCGTATTTTCTTTAATTTCTAAAGCATGAATTTGGGTAGCGCTCGGAATAACAGGACGAAATCCATTAGGAATCTGATCACTATTTTTTCCTTCTTCTATCATGGCTTCTAGAAGTTCTCTTGCTAATTCTTCGCCACCATCTGAGGCTACTTTAATCGAGGTTTTACTGACATAGTTATTGTTATCTAATAAATAGATAGTATGCGTTTTGATATCTTGATTGACATATTCAACGGTAGTTTTAATAGGGGTAGTATCAGGAGATTCCCTCGGAATGAGATAGACTAAAAAGACAATTAAAAGAACAATAGAGGAAGTAAGAATTTTTTTCATAGACATTCTTTTTAGCATGCGGTTCACCTCAGTAAAATATATGAAAAAAATGCATAAAAATGCATTTTATAAAGAAATTTCTCCTAGTCTTAACAGTTCTACAACAGCAGAAGCACGGCCTTTAACACCAATTTTTTGAATGGTATTTGAAATATGATTTCTAACTGTTTTTTCACTAATTTTTAATTTTGTAGCAATCTCTTTGGTGGTATAGTTTTGAATCAATAGATCAAATACTTCTTTTTCTCGATTTGTTAAGATATTTTTTCTCATTGTTCCCTCACTTCCTGATAGGGTGGCTTATCATATTCATAATATTGTATGAGAAAAAAATCGTTTGGTGTCTAAATCGATTTATTTTTGAAATTTCACTGTAATGTTTTTAGAGGTATCAAATTCTTTTTGGACAGTTCGCATAATGTTGTTAGCAAGAGTATTGTCATGTTCTTTTTTATGAACAATTACCTCAATGTTGTTACTATCAATTTTGACAAATGACTTTAATTGGTATTCTTTTAGAATTTTTTCTTCGATTGTCTCTTCTGTGCTACGATTGGCATTTAAAGATTTTATCTTTTCAAAAGCCTCATTTTTTTCTTCCACAGAACTATCTGCGCTACTAATGATTTTTTTAAGAGAACTAATTTCTTCTTCCATTTCTTCATCTGATTCAACCCGAAGAGCAACTAGGATACTACTTTCTTCTACTTTGGCAACGGTTTCAGCGCTTTCATCCACTTTTGAACTACTCGTAATTAAAAGTTCTGGTGGCATAGTAATGTAGTAGACACTTAAAACTAAAATGAGACTGAATAAAGTTAAAAACCAAACACCTTTTTTGTTAATCATATGAATCCTCCTTATTGTCAATATAAGATATGAAAAAATGATGAGGAATATTCCTAAAAACTTTTCCTTTTTGATAAAGTGTGATACAATGAAAACGTAGGAGAGGATAAATATGTCAAAGATAAAAGATGTAATAGGAAGAGAAATTCTAGATTCTAGAGGAAATCCAACCGTTGAAGTGGATGTTATTCTAGAAAGTGGAATTATCGGAAGAGCAGCAGTTCCTAGTGGAGCTTCAACAGGAGAAAGAGAAGCTTTAGAGATGCGTGATGGTGGGTCTCGTTATATGGGAAAAGGTGTTTTAAATGCTGTTCATAATGTTAACACCGAACTTAGAAATTTAGTCATCGGAATGGATGCTTTGGATCAAAAAGCATTGGATTATGCGATGATTGCCCTTGATGGAACAGAGACAAAATCTCGCTTGGGTGCCAATGCCATTTTAGGTGTTTCTATGGCAGCTATGAAAGCAGCAGCTCAATATAAGGGATTACCACTTTATCGTTATATTGGAGAGGGTACTACTCTTCCAAGACCAATGATGAATATTATTAATGGTGGAGCTCATGCTGATAATAGTCTTGATTTTCAGGAGTATATGATTATTCCACAAAGAGATACTATTAAGGAAAGAGTAAGAGTAGGAGCAGAAGTTTTCCACAATTTAAAAAGCGTATTGAAAGCTAAAGGATATGTAACTAGTGTAGGTGATGAAGGTGGATTTGCTCCAGATTTAAAGAGTAATGAAGAAGGATTCGAACTCATTATGGAAGCGATTCGAAAAGCTGGCTATGAACCAGGAAAAGATGTATGTCTTGGAATTGATGTTGCCGCTTCTGAATTCTATAAAGATGGTGTTTATGTTTTAGCAGGAGAGGGGAAAACTTTATCTACGGAAGAATTAATTGCTTTCTATGAAGAGTTAGTGGCGAAATATCCAATTATTTCTATTGAAGACCCAGTAGATGAAAATGACTGGGAAGGTTTCCATTTAATTACTGAAAGATTAGGAGACCGTATTCAACTTGTTGGAGATGACCTATTTGTAACGAATAAAAAATGTCTTCAAATGGGAATTGATCATCATGCAGGAAATGCAATCCTTTTAAAAGTAAATCAAATTGGTACGATTACGGAAACATTAGAGACAATTGAACTTGCCCGTGCGAATGGATATAAGACAGTTATTTCTCACCGTAGTGGAGAAACAGAAGATACGACTATTGCTGATTTAGCAGTTGGTCTTAACTTAGGACAGATTAAAACCGGTTCTTTATCTAGAACAGATAGAATTTGTAAGTATAATCAATTAATTCGTATTGAAGAGGAATTAGGGAGGTAAAAATGCACGATTTAATGGGAACTAGCAAAGATCCACATATGAAAAGTCCAATGCCTAAGTTTATTCTAATAGCAGTCATTGTGGCTTTACTTGTTATCTTTGTAGCACCAAAGGTTTATGAAATCTATCAAGATAATCTTGGAGATACTGAAAACAGAGCAGAAAATAGTTAATTCTATTTTCTTTTTTTCTTCTCTAAGAACTTTTTTTATGGTATACTTAGGTTAGGGTGAGGATATGGCAAAGAAGAAAAAAAGAAAAGAATCAAATAAAGAAAAAGCAACGAATCTCTCAGAGCTAAAAGGTTTTGGACTCGTATTAATTGCTATTGTTGGGTGTTGCCCTTTTGGACCTATTGCTGACATCATCAAAGGCTTTGCCGCCTTTTTAGTAGGAGTATGGTGGTCTATTCTTTTAGTAGTGGTAGGAATTTGCGGAATTTTTATGATTATTAAAAGAGAGCGACCAGATTTCTTAAGCATGAAATTTTTAGGACTCTATATTTTGTTACTAGCTGTTTTAATTCTTTCTCATACAGCTTATTTAAATGAACTTACCAAATTGGAAAAAATTGATGTGAATCATTTTCAACTGATGAAAGATACAACAGTGGTAGTAACCGAGACGATTGATAGCATTATGGGATTTATTAAAAGTGATGCAAATACGTTAATTGCTTCTGCTTCTAATTTAGGTGGAGGATTAATTGGAGCTCTTTTTTCTAGTTTGTTTGTAGCGCTTTTAACATTAAATGGAACGGTTGTCGTTTCTATTTTCCTAATCCTTTGTGGACTTATGATGTTTACCGGATTCTCTGTTTATGATACTTTCCTTAAGGCAAAAGATAAAATGAGTAAAATGAAGAGTCATAAACAACGTGAAATTGTTGAAGACGAAGAAGAAGAGGATGAAGATGACGAGGATGAGGAGGAAGAAGAGGATAACCGAAAAGTAATTCCAAGAGAAGAACTTCATCAACCAAAGACGGAAACAGTTGTCGACGAAGAAACGGGCGTGGTAAGTGAAGTAGAAGTAGTAGAAGAAAATAAGAATTGGGAATATCCACCTCTTTATTTACTTACGAAACCAACTAAAAATAGCAACAAAGAAAATCAAGAGGCAATTAAAAAGAATATTCCAACCCTAGAACAAGTATTAAGAGATTTTGGCATTGAAGGAAAAGTAGTTAGAGCAAAAGTAGGACCTGCGGTTACACAGTATGAATTAGAGATTAAAGCAGGAACGAGAGTAAGTAAAATCTTAGGACTTAACCGTGAAATTGCTTTATCTTTAGCGGCTAAAGATGTTCGTATTCAAGCACCAATCCCAGGAAAAAATACAGTCGGTATTGAACTACCAAACGCTACGATTTCTATGGTTAGTGTAAGAGAGGTTTTACAAAAGGCAAACGAAGAAGATAAATCTTTAAATAAAAAATTGTTAGCTGTCTTAGGAAAAGATATCGAAGGAGAATGTCGTTTCTTAGAAATTAATAAAATGCCGCACTTATTAGTAGCAGGATCTACTGGTAGTGGTAAATCTGTATGTATCAATAGTATCTTAGCTTCTATTTTAATGCGGACCAAACCAGATGAAGTAAAACTTGTGTTAGTCGATCCAAAGAAAGTAGAACTTTCGGTCTATAATGGAGTACCACATCTTTTAACTCCAGTTGTAACCGATCCGAAGAAAGCGAACTTAGTGCTTCAAAAAATCGTTCAAGAAATGGAAAATAGATATGATATTTTTGAACGTAGTGGAACCAAAAATATTACTAGTTATAATGAACATTTAATGAAAGAAAACGAATCGAAACCAGAGGAAGAAAGAGTAAAATTGATGCCTTATATCGTTGTTATCATCGATGAGCTTGCGGATTTGATGTTAGTTGCAGCAAAAGAAGTAGAGGATTCAATTATGCGAATTACCCAAATGGCTCGTGCGGCAGGTATTCACTTAATTGTCGCAACGCAAAGACCATCTACGGATGTTATCACAGGTGTTGTTAAGGCAAATATCCCATCACGTATTTCGTTTGCGGTATCTTCTGGTATTGACTCCAGAACCATTTTGGATATGATTGGAGCAGAAAAATTATTAGGAAAAGGAGATATGCTTTTCTTACCACAAGGAGTTAATACACCAATTCGTATTCAGGGTACCTTTATTTCTGAAGAAGAAACCAAAGCAATTGTTGACTTTGTATGTAAACAACAAAAAGCCAATTATGATGCTAGATTAGAACAGTCTTTAGAAGAGGAACACGCCATTACTGGTGTAGAAGGAAACACCGATGCTACTGAAGAACCACTTTATGATGAGATAGTGGACTTTGTGGTAGAACAAGGAAAAGCAAGTACTTCTTTAATTCAAAGACGATTCCGCCTAGGTTATAACCGGGCAGCTAGATGTATCGACTTATTAGAAGAGCGAGGAATAGTAGGGCCAGCTAACGGTTCGAAACCAAGAGAAGTATTGGTAAAATACGGAGATGAAAATCCTTCTGATGGAGAAGAATAATGGGTAAAGATTTAAAAAAAATAGGAAAGGGTATACTTTCCTTATCTATTATTTTAACTATTTTTTACGTTCTTTTTATGGATAATAAGAATATGTTATTAAATATACTTGCCCCTTATCTTCCTTTTTGTTATTTATTACTTGCCCTTTTGGGGGCTTACTTCCTATTTTCTCCTAGTCATAATAGAAAAGTGCAAACTAAAAAAAGAGAAGAAAAAAAGATGGAAAACCAAGAGACTGTTATAGATTCTGCTCCACCTTCAGAAATGATGGTAGAAAATGAACCGAAAGAAGAAAATTTAGAAGAAATTTCTGAAGAGATTTCGACTTGGGAATATCCTCCTATTTCTTTATTACAAAAGTCTAATCCACCAGAAACGGTACCCATAAAAGATTCTATTTTGTATTTAGAATCTACTCTTTTAGGATATGGAATTTCTGGAAGGGTAGTAAGAGTGAATACTGGACCAACTATTATTCAATACGAGATAGAAGTAAAGCGAGGAACAAAATTAGATGCGCTTCAAGAATATCAAAATGATTTTTCTAAATTGTTAGATTGGATTTGTATACAAGTTCCAATTCCGGGAAAGAATACGGTAGGAATCGAACTTCCTAATCCTAATCCAACGATTGTTCCCTTTTACTCTATTTTTCTGGCGATGAATGATTATGATCGTGACCTTCAAAAAAAGTTGTTGATTGGATTGGGACAAAATTTTGAAGGATATTATTTAAAAGAACTATCAGAATTAAATAATTTACTTGTATGTGGTGCTACTGGCAGTGGTAAATCTATTTGTATTAACAGTATCTTAGCTTCTATTTTAATGCGTACTAGACCAGAGGAAGTAAATCTTATTTTAATAGATCCTAAAAAGATCGAATTATCTATTTATAACGGAGTTCCACATTTAATTACTCCTGTTGTAACAAGTCCTGAAAAAGCAAAAGCCGTTTTGCAAAAAATAGTTCAGGAAATGGAAAAACGCTATGACACTTTTTGGCATAGTGGTGTTAAAAATATTGAAAGTTATAATAACTATTTAGAAAAAGAAAATGAATTTAAATTGGATAAAGAAAAAATAAAACCAATGCCCAATATTGTTGTAATTATAGAAGAAGCATTTGATATCATTAGTGCTTATTCAGAAGAAGTAGAAGCTTCATTAACGCAAATTTTACAAATGGGTAGAACAGTAGGAATCTATCCAATTGTAGTTACTCAGCAACCAATTAAGAAAGTAATGTCTCCTAAATTAAAGGATTTATTTTCAACCAAAATTTGTTTTGATTTAACCAATGAAAATGAATCTAGAGAAATATTAGGTATTTCTGGAGGAGAAAAACTATTTGGAAAAGGGGATATGCTCTTTCTATCTAGAGAGGAAAAAGAACCAATTAGAATGCAAGGAACCTTTATTTCAGATCAAGAGATAACTGCAATTGTGAATTTTGTAAGTAGTCAGAGAAAACCAAAATATAATTTCAAATATGAGGTTCCAAGAAAGAAGACTTCAGGAATAGAGGAAGACCCTCTTTATGATGAGATAGTGGGTTTTGTGGTAGAACAAGGAAAAGCAAGTACTTCTTTACTTCAAAGACGCTTCCGCCTAGGGTATAACATGGCAGCAAGATATATTGACTTATTAGAAGAGCGAGGAATAGTTGGCCCGGCTAGTGGTTCCAAGCCAAGAGAAGTATTAGTAAAATATGGAGATGATAAAAATTCAGAAGAAGAATAAAAAAGAACAAAATATTTTCTTAGAGGAAGACCCTATTTATAAAAATGTCCTTTCTTTTGCTATCAAAAAAGGGAAGATTAGTACTTCTTTAATTCAAAGACAATTTAAAATTGGCTATTACCGAGCCTTAGGATGTATGGAAGAATTAGAAAAAAGAGGTATTGTTGACTCAAGTGACGGTTTGAGGCCAAGAGAAGTATTAATAAAATATGAAGGTTCCGATTAATCAAAATTCTATTGACAAGGAAAATAGGAGAGTGTTGAAGTGAAAAAGTTTAGTATGGTGGTATTAGCAATCATTACAATCGTTGTATCATTGAATGTGCCAGTAGTAGCAAGTACACCTAAGACCTTTTATGATACGATTGCTAAACAAGCAGTAAGAGATGATATTAGAAGTGAGTATGTAGATAGTGATACGGGAATTGATTTTCAAGATGCGTATAAAGATAATAATGGGTTAGGTGTTTATACAATAGCATCTACCTTAAAAGATAAATATCCAATTCACTATTATAGAGGAGAAGTAGATAATAACAACGTCTTATTTGGAGGATATTGTTGGCAAATAGTAAGGACAACTGAAACTGGTGGAGTCAAATTAATTTATAACGGAAAACCAAATAATAAAGGGACTTGTTCTAATACTATCTTAGATAATGATATTAGAATCAATCGTGAGTTTTATGCTGATGAAACAGGGTTAAACTATTCAGGATATATGTATGGGGCGGCTATTCAAGATTTAGAATCAGGCACTAAAAATATTCAATGGTATGACTTATATGATGATTTATATCATTTAAAAGCTATTGAAAACCATGATGATAATAGTTATTATTTTGGTGATACAGTAACCTATCAAAACGGATCTTATACGCTTGTAGAACCACTAATAAAATCTAAAAATAGTTCGGAACTTGTGGGAAAATATACATGTTTATCTGAAGATAAAACTTGCCAAGAGGTATTTTATTTGGTAAAATCTTCTGGTCTATATGTCCCTTTTCAAAATGGAAAAACTTATGATTTAATTATGAATGAATTGTCACAACAAAAGATTACATTTGGGAAGGATGTTGAGTATAAAAACGGAAAGTATATATTGCTTAATACGAAACAATATCCACTTATAGAAAAAATTAATGATAATACACATTATACGTGCTTTACTGACAACAATGAATGTGAAAAAGTTTATTATATTACAAACTATCGATTAGATGAGGCTTATAAATATTTTAATTATTATATATTTGAAAATGGTTTAACAGTGGATGATTTAATCGATGAATTTAATCACTCTGCAAATGAGAACGATTCAGAAATCAAAAAAATAATTGATACATGGTATAAGAAAAACTTCATAGAATACACTCCTTATTTAGAAGATACGGTATGGTGTAGTGATAGAACAGTATCCAATTGGGGAGAATTCAATAAAGATAGTGTTATTCAGGATTATGATTTTGAGGATAAATTTTCTCTTAGAACGGATAATATTTGGGCTGAAGATTTTAAGTTAACTCTTATTTGTAAAAATAAAAATGATAGATTTACTATGAGTGATAAGAATGGAAATGGAAAATTAACGTATCCAATTGGAACTTTGTCTACTGATGAAATGCTTTATGTAGGTGGTAGTTATAGTGGCACAAATGTGGATGGCTCTGGAGATTATTCGGTAGTATTTATTTTACTTACAGGAAGTAGTGTTAATCAGGTTAATTCTTATATATTACCTTATGCTAATTCTTTGACGAAGTATCAGATGAATAGTGATATTAGTTTATTAAGTGGTGGAGGATTTCCTTTCTATTATTATGTTCTTCCCACTATTTCCTTAAAAAACGAGATGGTTGTTCTAGATGGTGATGGCACCTCTGATGATCCATATCTTTTAGGACCAATATTAGTGGAAGAAGTCCCTAATACATCCGATAATATTGAGGATTCTATTATACTATTGGGAATATCATTTATAGTATTGTTAGTGGGATACTATGTTTATAAAAAAGTAGGAGAAAGTAAAAATGAAGAAGTTTAGTATTTTTATGATTACCATGACCATTATGTTTACCTCCTTGATGACACCAGTAATGGCAAAGGAAACTAAGAAAAACTTATATGATGTCATGTCAGAAAAAGCTGTAAGAGATGATAAAAGAAGTAAATATGTAGATTTTGACGATGGGATTCATTTTAATTATGAACCAATATATTATCCTGAGGAAGAAAATCTTTCTATAAAAATCAACAATGGAAAAGGCGTATATATGATGTCCTCAACAGCTAAAGATTTATATCCGATTTATTATTATAGAGGGAAAGTAGACGATAACAATGTTCTTTTTGGGGGCTTTTGTTGGAAAATGGTTAGAACTACTGATGCTGGTGGTGTGAAGATTATATACAATGGAGAGCCTAATGAAGATGGAACCTGCACAAATTCTATAAAATATTTTGATCCTTCTTTAAACCTTGGATGGGGATATTGGAATGTTGAATATAATGGCTATATGTCTCCGAATAATTTTGAAGCACCATCATTTGATCTTGATGATTTGTTAGATTTTAAGGATATTTCGTGGATTACTCTTACAGAAAAAGAAGAAAAAGAAGAAAGAAAAATATCAGGTACTTATTATTATGCTAGTGAGGTTCGTTATGAAAATGGAAAATATACATTAGTAAATCCTACAGAATATACTTTTGGAAAAATAAATGATAATTCTGATTATGATAAGATTTATGATATGGAATCTAAATATAGTTGTTTGAATGATGGTGTAAGTTGCGATGAACTTATCTATATTATTTATCTTGACTATTCTAATAATGGGAATAAAGATAATAAATTATACTATGTAACATTACAAAACGGTGAAACAAAAGAGTCAATCATAGAGAACTTAAAAAAGCAAAAGATAATGATTGGAAATGATGTAAGTTATGAAAATGGAAAATATATATTGAGGAATACTGCTCAAATATCACTAATAGAACCTGATATAGGTAATAAGCATTATACTTGTTTTACGAATTCTAATTCTTGTGAAACGGTTGCTTATATATATGAAATAGGGGGAGAATTGGAATATCCTGGTATAATGTTTTTTAATTTATCAAAAGGAGATACTATTGAGAACATTCAGGCAGTATATGATGTATATAAAAGTATGCCAAACGAAAAAGATTCTCTCATAAAAACTACTTTGGATAAATGGTATAGTGCGCATATGCAAGACTATACACAATATTTAGAAGATACGGTATGGTGTAACGATAGATCAATTTATTATGGAAATCTTGATAAAAATTCTGTGTTAAAACTTTATGAATATGTTGGATTTGCTAGTGATCAGCGTGATTATCCTAGATATTGGGGAGACCTCGATTTTGTGGCTAAGCCAAGTTTGGCGTGTTCTAATAAGAATGATAGATTTACAGTAAGTACTAAAAATGGAAATGGGAAGTTAACCTATCCAGTGGCTACTATCACTTCTGATGAATTATTGTATGCTGGGTCTACAACTCCAAGTGGAGACTATTGCTTGAATTTTACAGAATTAACTATGTCTATGAATGGTGATGGCTGGGTTTCTTACATGGATTGGGACTATTTACTTCGTAATTGGGAAGAGTATGACCCTTTGAATGCCAATAGTGAAATTATGCCCACAGGTTGTGGGGGAAGTATGTCTGTAGTTTTACCAGTTGTTTCTTTAAAAAGAAATATGGCTATTCTAGATGGAAATGGAACTGAACAATCTCCATTTACCTTAGTAGAGGTTCCAGAAGATCAAATTCAAGTTCCTAACACATCTGATGGTATTATGAATCATATTTTGGTATTTGGAGTATCCCTAATAACGTTATTTATAGGATTATATATTAGTCGCAGAATAAGATATGAAGAGTAATCTTCTATCTTTTTTTTGTAAAATAGCAGTTAATAAGTTAGTGGTTTAGTGATAAGCGTTTGGATGAGGATTCCTAACTTTTTTATTATTGTTTATCCATGAAAATCATTGACTTTACAGGATAGAATCGCTATACTACTTTATTGAACAATTTTCTTATTTACGACAATTTTAGACAGCTTCTTTTAATACAATATATATGGTGAAAATATGAAAAAGTATATACTATCTATATCTATTGCATTAGTAGTGGGATTTTTTTTAGCGAAAACCTTTTTAGAACAGTATGATTCTTATCAAGGTCTACATTTAACATCGAATGCGGGAGAGATGTTATATTTTATCCGTTATTCGACCTTTCCATCGATGGAAGAGATGGAAAAAAATACTTTATCTCTTGTCAATTATATTTATAAGGAAAATAATGATTCTTTTGATGTTTATATTGGGATTACCGGAAATTATGAGAATTTGATTAAGCTCAGTAATTATTATAGTTCTTTGGGGTATAATACCTATACAGAAGAGTTTTTAGTAACGAATGAGACTTTTTTAAAAGAACTTCAGAATTATGATGCGATTGTAGCAGGGACTGAGGATACTGTCGTTCTTTCATCTGTTAGTAGTCAAGTTTTGGCAAAGTATGAGGAGTATGTAAATGGTAGTAACGATTAAGTCTTTACCAAAACTAGAACGTCCTTATGAGAAATTAGAAACTTATGGCGTTACTACACTTTCTGATGAAGAATTGTTAGCAATTCTTTTAAGGACAGGGTATCAAAATATTTCATCGAAAGAATTGGCGACACAATTACTTTCTGAAGTTTCTTCTTTAGCAGAGTTTTCAGAAATCCGATATGAAAAATTAGTGAAGAAAAAAGGAATTGGTCGTTCCAAGGCAGCTACGATACTAGCTTCTTTAGAACTTGCAAAAAGAGTAGAGAGGGCAAGAGCCGAAATTAAAGGAACGAATTTAGGAAGTTGTCAAAAAGTATTTGAGTATTATCGATTAAAAATTGGACAGGAGAAACAGGAACATTTTTATGTTGTATATTTAGATAATGCGAAAAAAATGATTGCGGATAGATTGTTATTTATTGGAACAATCAATTATAGTATTGTCCATCCAAGAGAGGTTTTTAAAGAGGCATATTTACTTTCTGCAAGTGCGATTATTTGTGTACATAATCATCCTTCTGGAAATATTTTGCCTAGTAAGGAAGATTTAGATTTAACCCATCAATTAGAAAATGCCGGTATCCTTTTAGGTATTAAGGTATTAGATCATCTTATTATCGGAAAAGATAAATATTATAGTTTTTTAGAAAATGGAGATATGGAAAGAAGTTAGGTGATGAGATTGAAAAAATCAAGCGAAAGAATGAAACGATATGGCTTTTTAATACTTCTGATAGTAGTTATTTTACTTGGCTTTACAGCGTATTCTATTTCTACTGATCGTAAACTTACTTGGATAGAGTCTATGACGAAAGAGACAGTTTTAAAAACAGGAGATATCCTAGCTACTCCTTTTCGGGTGATAAAAGAAAAGACAACGCTTCTTTTTGAAAAGGAAGAGATTTATAAGCAATATGAAGATTTAAAGAAAAAGTTTGTCGTACAAGAACAGTTAGAAGAAGAAATTAAAGAGTTAAAGGATGAAAATGAGGAGTTAAAAGAACTTTTAGAACTAGGAGATTCTTTACTAGAATTTGATAAAATTTATGCGACTGTTATTAGTAGAGATAGTACTTATTGGTTGGATTCTTTTGTTATTAATAAAGGATCTAAAGATGGCATTTCTACTAATATGGCGGTGATGGGAAATGGGACTTTTATTGGTTATATTTCGCAAGTAGGAAAAACAACTAGTACGGTAAAACTTTTAACTAGTTCTAATTTAGAGAATAAAGTTTCTATTAAAATTGAACTTTCTAATCATCAATTTGCCTATGGCTTACTAACTAGTTATGATAGTAAAAAAGGCGTTTATCAAATTGAAGGAATTAGTGACTATGTCGATATTCCTATCAGTGCTTCTGTTACGACAACGGGATTAGGGGATAGATTCCCTAGTGGTCTTATATTAGGAAATGTTCAAGATATCAAGACTGATAGTTTTGATCTTGCCAAAGTAGTTTCTGTAAAACCAAAAGAAATTAATGATAATCTATCTTTTGTGACAGTTTTAGTGAGAAAGGATGCGGAATCATGATGTATTTTCTAGCAATTCTCTCTTTTCTTTTGGATGGACTTTTCTTAAGTTTTATCTCTTCACATAGCCTTTTTTTACCTCTTTTTTCTCTTCTTGCTGTTTTAATTTGTTATCCGCTTTCAAAGAATGTTGACAAGAATTATTATTTTGTATGCATTTTACTTGGCTTCTTCTATGATATTTGTTATGCGAATAGTCTTTTTTTTCATACGATAATGTTTCCGCTTTTTGGTTGGATGGTTGATAGAGTTTATCAAAAGTTTCAAGTCAATTTTGTAAATGCCTATCTTTTAGGAATTTCCATGATTGTTGTTTATCGGTTATTCTTTGCTCTTTTTTTAGTAGCCTTACCATCTTTTGTTTGGGACACCAAAACATTTTTAGAAAGTATTGCTTCTTCTTTCTTTTTAAATAGTATTTATCTTGTTAGTTTTTATTTTTTAACTAGAAAAGTAGTACGAAAAAAGAGAAATCAAAAATTTTCTTCCATTGAATTTCAAAAATAGAAAGAAAAGGTTAACAGTTTTTACATACATTTGTTCGTAAAAACTATTGACAACCTTTTTTTTGTGGAGTATAATGAGTACGTAAACAATTGAAGGAGGAAATTTTATGGTAAAAACAACTGGAGATAAAACGCTTGACCAAGTCATGGCAGATATTGAAAAACAATTTGGAAAAGGTGCGGTTATGAAATTAGGAGACCATGAGCACCAAAAAATAGATACAATCCCAAGTGGTTCTATTTCCTTAGATGCAGCATTAGGAATTGGTGGTTATCCAAAGGGAAGAATTATTGAAATTTTTGGACCAGAATCAAGTGGTAAAACAACTTTTGCGCTTCATGCTATTGCGGAGGCTCAAAAGAGGGGAGGAAGAGCAGCTTTTATTGATGCAGAGCATGCCCTAGATCCTACTTATGCAGCTAAGATTGGCGTAAATATTAATGAATTGCTATTGAGCCAACCAGATAATGGAGAACAAGCTTTAGAGATTTGTGAAGCATTGGTTCGAAGTGGAGCAATTAGCGTTATTGTTATTGACTCTGTAGCTGCTTTAGTACCTCAAGCAGAAATTGAAGGAGAAATGGGAGATTCTCATGTTGGATTACAAGCAAGATTGATGAGTCAAGCGCTTCGAAAGTTATCTGGTGTTATTAATAAAACGAATACGGTATGTATTTTTATCAACCAATTGCGTGAAAAAGTGGGCGTTATGTACGGAAACCCCGAGACGACTCCAGGAGGAAGAGCTTTAAAGTTTTATGCTTCTGTTCGTCTTGAAATTAGAAGAGGAGAGCAAATTAAATCTGGAACGGATATTATTGGTAACAAGGCAAATATTAAAGTTGTCAAAAACAAAATGGCTCCTCCTTTTAAAACATGTACAGTTGACATTATGTACGGTGAGGGTGTTTCTCTAACGGGAGAAATCGTCGATTTAGGTAGTGAAGCTGGCGTTTTAGAAAAGACCGGTTCTTGGTATGCTTATGGTGGCGAAAAAGTAGGTCAAGGAAAAGAAAATGTGAAGGAATGGCTCAAGAAAAATCCTGATAAATGCGCAGAAATCGAAGCAAAAGTCAGGGAGTATTATGCAGATCACGACACCTTAACGATAGGAGCTGTAGAAGAGTAAAAGCAAAAGAAATTCTTTTGCTTTTTTTCTTGACTTCTGTACCAATCCATCTTACAATAGAGATAGAGTGATGGGTAATCACTTTATACTTAGAAATGGAGGAATTAAGTATGACAAATATTTTAATCTCCATTTTGCTAGTCCTCGGTGGACTTGTTGTTGGAATAGTTTTCATGTTTATATTTTATTATATAAAAGGTATTAAAACCAAAGAAAAGGTAGAAGACCTATTAGAAAATGCTAAAATGGAAGCAGAGAAAATAAAAAAAGATTATTTAACGGAGGCGAAAGAAGAGGCTAATCAACTAACGAAAAAAGCAGAAGATGAAATTCGTGAAAAGAAAAACGAACTTAAGAAAACAGAACAACGTCTGGATTCTCGTGAAGAGAATATTGATAGAAGGGATCAGTCTCTTCAAAATCGTGAGTCTCTTTTAGAGGAAAAAGAAAATAATCTGGTTAATAAACAAAATGAAATCCAAGACGAACAAGCAAAAGTGGAAGAAATAAAGAAGCAACAATATGATCTACTAGAAAAGATAGCTGGATATACAAAAGAGAAAGCTAGAGAAATTGTTATGAAAAAGGTAGAGGAAGAGATGTCTTTAGAAATCGCTTCTTATATCAAAGAAAGAGAATCAGAAGCAGCCCTTGCAGCAGATAAGAATGCTAAGAGTTTACTAGTAGCATCTATGCAAAAGTATGCGAGTGATATGGCTTCTGAGCAAACGGTTACTGTTGTAGATTTACCGAATGAGGAGATGAAAGGTCGAATCATTGGTAGAGAAGGACGAAATATTCGAACGATTGAAGCAGTAACAGGTGTTGATTTAATTATTGATGATACGCCAGAGGCTATTGTTTTATCAAGTTTTGATCCATTACGTCGAGAAATCGCTCGTATTACGATTGATACCTTAATCAAAGATGGTAGAATTCATCCTGCTAGAATTGAGGAAATCTATGATAAAACAGCCAAAGAGATGAAAGAAAAAATTCGGGAGTATGGAGAGTCTGCCTTATTTGAATTAGGTATTACCAAAATGGACCCAGAATTGATTGAAACAATCGGAAAGTTACATTTTAGAACAAGTTATGGACAAAATGTTCTTACTCATTCGATTGAGGTAGCTCATTTAGCTGGTATTATGGCTGCTGAGTTAGGTGAGAATGTTATGCTTGCGAAAAGAGCAGGTATCCTACATGATATTGGAAAAGCAATTGACCATGAAATGGAAGGTAGTCATGTAGAGTTAGGAAGTTCTTTAGCAAAACGATATAAAGAAAATGATATTGTGATTAATGCGATTGAATCTCACCATGGAGATACGGAACCTACTTCTATCATTTCTGAATTAGTAGCAATCGCAGATGCTGTATCTGCAAGTCGCCCAGGAGCAAGAAATGATTCTTTGGAAAATTATGTTCAAAGATTAAATGATTTGGAAGGAATTGCTAATGAAATTTCTGGCGTAGATAAAGCCTATGCTATGCAGGCAGGAAGGGAATTACGTGTTGTTGTTAAACCAGAAGAAATTGATGATTTAACAAGTCATAAAGTAGCTCGTGATATCAAGAATAAGATTGAAGAGCAACTTCAATATCCTGGAACAATTAAAGTAACCGTTATTCGGGAGACAAGAGCAACAGAAGAAGCAAAATAGCTTCTTCTTTTTTAATATTAAAAAAAAGATGATTTTAGAGCCCTAAAATCATACTAGCAATTTGGAAATATACCATTAAAGATAAAGCATCGACAATGGTTGTAATAATGGGATTTGCCATAACGGCAGGATCAAGATGGATTTTGCTTGCTAAAATAGGGAGAATGGCGCCGATAATTTTGGCAAGAATGACAGTTACTAATAGGGCTAAACAAACAATACCAGCAAAAGAGATACTAATATGGTCAATCCACAATAATTTAAAGAAATTACAAACAGCAAGTGTTAATCCACAAATGATACCAATAGAAAATTCTTTCAAAAAGACTCTCAGCGTATCTTTAAATTTTACTTCTCCTAACGATAAAGCCCGAATAATGGTAACAGAAGCCTGTCCTCCAGCATTTCCACCAGTATCCATAATCATAGGAATAAACATTGTTAATATAGTATAACTAGCAAGAGCTCCTTCGTAAGAAGAAATAATCTTTCCGGTAAAGGTAGCGCTAATCATTAAAAATAGTAACCAAGGCATTCTACTTTTATAGATTTCCCATAATTTTAATTTTAAATAGGGCCTATCGGTTGGTACAATTGCTGCCATTTTTTCAATATCTTCGGTTGTTTCTACTTGCATGATATCCATAATATCATCAATGGTAATAATTCCTACTAATCGGTTTTCACTATCCACAACGGGCATAGTAGTCACATCATATTTTTGAAATTCTTTGGCAACTTGTTCTTGATCGGTATGGGTTGTGACAGTGATAGGGTTTTCTTCCATAATTTCACTAATCATTTTCTCGTTATCGGCAAGTAGTAATTGTTTTAAAGAAACGGTTCCTAAAAGTTTACGATGCTTATCAAGTACATAGCAAAAATCAACGGTTTCTTTATCCACAGCTTCTTCTTTAATCTTTTTAATAGCGTCCTCTACCGTCATAAAGTTTTTAATATCCATAAACTCTACGGTCATGATACTTCCAGCAGAATCTTCAGGATAATTTAAAAGAAAATTAATATCTCTTCTGGTTTCTGGTGTTGTATTATAAAGAATTTTTTGAATGACATTAGCGGGCATTTCTTCCATTAAATCAGCAGCATCATCTGCATACATGTCATCGATAATCATAGCTGCTTCTTTGGTAGCTAAAGAAGTAATAATAGTTTTTTTGCTTTCTACATCTAAAAAGGCAAAAGTATCAGCGGCAATAGTTTTAGGTAGTAGCCGAAAGAATTGTACTAGTTCTTCATCATGTAATTCTCCTAAAATATCAGCGATATCTGCTTCTTCTAGGTATTCAACCATTTTTTTAAATTCAGAATATTGTTTATTACGAATGAGTTCTTTTACCGTATCTTTCATAAAACCATCTCCTAATTTGAACATTATAGCACATTCTTTTTGGAATGTATAGAAAACGTTAAGTAAAAGTTTTGACTAGACAAAAAATAGATATTTCAAAAAAAGTAGAAAAATTCTACTTTGAAAGGGATTAATAATGAATTTGATATTCTTCGATGGCCTGTAGAATTTTTTCAGCAGCATATTCAATAAAATGAATAATCATTGGTGTATCAAAGACATAAGTTTTTTTTCGTTCACTGTTTTCGATAATCACACCCATTTTTTCTATTAAAATGGGTAGTTTAGAAACGGGAATTTCCGACATTTCTATTTTCGGAAGTGGAAATTTTTCATAAAATAAAGATAAATCTAAGTTAAAGTAATCGATTAAATCAATATTGAGATTGGAATAATCATTATAAATGAGATTGTTTAGTTCTTCCGATTTAAAGGAGGCAATTGTTCCATCTAGAAGACGCACGGAATTCTGAAATAGGCGATTCTTTAAAATTTCTTCTATCCATAGTTTATCCGTATATAGATGAATAAAATATCCAAGTAGAAAAGGATGATGTAAATCGTTTTTGTATTTTTCTAAAAAGGATAGAATATCCGGTGACGGGTCTTTAGGAGAAGGAAGAAAATGAGACTGCTCTTTTGATTCTCCCACCTGCTTACTAAGATCAGGAGCAATGGAGCCTAGAAGGAGCATTTTCTCATCTACGTGTAATTTGTCATTCATCTTTTTTGCGACACAAATATGCATAATTGCTGAGGCCATAGTATCACCATACTCATTATATCATAAAGAAAGAATTTTGCTTAAAATTCTTTCTTTCACTAGTATGGACGATAACCATAGTAAGGATACGTTGGATAGTAGTAATTATTTGTGTAATATGGTTGATTATATCCATATCCACCGCCATAGAAGAATGGTGCTACTAATCCACCTGTAATACCCCCTAATAAAAAGGGACCTAAAAAGCCAGCGCGGTTATTGTCGGAATATCCATAGTTTCCATAATTTCCATTTCTAGGATTTCCCATAAAGGCTCTACCATTTTGTTGAAACATAGTTTTCTCCTTTCAATGTTAGGATATGCACAAACTTCCCATTGGTGAAAAGTTTTGAAATTGGGAAAAAAATAGATCCTCGTTCATATAGTTTAATATAGGTGGTATATGAAAAAATTTTTTGAATATTTTGGTTTGGCAACTCTTGTTTGTTTTAGCTTTTTTTTAACGGAAAAGACAGCTACGGTTGTAGAAGAAATGGATGAAATTATGGTCCAAATCAAATCTCATCAAACTGAATATCAAGAAGAGGGAATGGATGCAACTATCACAGGTCCATATATTGTTCCTGGTTTACCAAAAAAAACGATCAATGTTGAAAAGAGCTATCAGAAGATGAAAGAGTTAGGTACGTATGATGAAGATTATTTTGTATGGGATTTAGAAAAACCCAAGATTAATTTAGATAACCATTTAGAGAAATATGTTGTAAGTGGAAATCCCACTAATCGAGTAGTCAGTTTGGTATTTCTTTTAAATCAAAAAAACTTATCGTCTCTTTTAGAAAGTATTGGAAATGAGAAAGTATCCTATCTTTTAGATGAGGAAGAATTTGAAAAGAACAAAGAAAGTATTCCTTCTTTAATCGCTTCTCAAAGTGAGTTTTTATTAAAAGAAAGTGGGGAAAGTGAATTTTTATCTCTCCGTCAAAAATTATCTACTTATCACCAGGAATCTTTCATCTGTTATAACCCAAAGCAAGATGACGCGTTTTCTTCTCTTTGTCAAAAGTACTCTTATCATTCTATTACAACCAACCAAGAAATTTCGAAGAATCCTTTAAAGATGACAAAGGAGTTATTAGCACCAGGAGCATTTCTAGTTTATGAAGTGAATCCTAAATTATTAGAGGAACTTCCCAATATCCTTTCTTATATCAAATCGCATGGATATGAAATAGTACCGGTATCTAGTCAGTTGAAAGAGGATTAAGGGTATTTTCAAATCCTCTTTTTTTTTATATAATATCTTATGTAGTAGATAGTAGGAAGTGGTATTGAATGAAAAAACCAGAGTTATTATCCCCAGCCGGAAATATGGAAGCCTTGCATGCTGCTATTCAGGGTGGTTGTGATGCCGTTTATTTATCTGGAAAACTTTATGGGGCACGTAGTTTTGCTACGAATTTTAGTGAAGAGGAATTAGAAGAAGCTGTAAAAATTTGTCACCTTTATGGGGTGAAAGTATATGTCACGATTAATACTTTGATTTATGAGACAGAAGTAAAGAATTTTTTGAAGTACGTAGAATTTTTGCAGTCTATTTCTGTTGATGCGGTTATCATACAGGATATTGGAATGATGGATTTATTGCGTCAAAGTTATCCTTCTTTAGAAATACATGCTTCTACACAAATGCATATTCACAATTTAGAAGGGGTTCAATTACTAGAAAGTTTAGGAATTAAAAGGGCAGTTTTGGCTCGTGAAACACCGATTGAACTCGTGACAGAAATTAAGCGGAAAACCAATGTAGAAATTGAAATCTTTGTTCATGGAGCGTTATGTGTTTGCTATTCTGGAGAATGTTTGATGAGTAGCTTAATCGGAGGAAGAAGTGGCAATCGTGGAACTTGTGCACAATGTTGTAGACAACCATATGATTTATATAGTGATGGTAAGAAACAAAATGAAGACCAATATCTTTTAAGCACCAAAGATTTAAATACTTTAAAATATTTACCACAATTGATTGCTAGTGGGGCAGATAGTTTTAAAATAGAAGGAAGAATGAAACGTCCGGAATATGTTTATCTTATTACTTCTCTTTATCGGAAGGCCATAGATTCTTATTTTGATACAGGATCTGTTAGTATTTCTAAAGAAGAATTTGAAGGAATGAAGAAAATCTTTAACCGCGGTTTTACCAAAGGATTTCTTTTTCATGAAGATAATGATTCTTTTACGAATGAATTTCGGCCCAATCATATGGGAATACCAATAGGGGTAGTCCTTGGCCGTAAAAATACTATGATAGAGATTAAATTGAATGAGGATTTACATGTACAGGATGGTATTCGGATTGTGGGAGCGATTTCAGATTCTGGTAAAATAGTTGATACCATTTATTGGAATAAACAAAAAGTAACGAGCGCAACTAGAGGAAATACAGTTTTCATTCCTTATCAAGAGGAAGCAGAACCAGGTTCTTTAGTCATTAAAACAACCGATGTTCTTCAGTTAGAAGCCTTATCAGAGGAAATTCACTCTGATATGCGGAAAGTTAGTCTAACAGGGACAGTCGTTGCAAAAGTAGGTTTCCCTTTAAAGTTAACGTTAAAAGATAATCAAAATGAAATTACAATGGAAAGTGATTTCATTGTTGAAAGTGGTAAGAATTCTCCTCTTACGAAAGAAAATTTAAAAGAACAGATTGGTCGATTGGGTGGAACTATCTTTTCTCTTTCTCATTTGCAGTGTGAAATGGATGAAAATATTTTTATTCCTATTCAAAAGATTAATGCATTAAGACGTTCTGTTATTGAGGCACTTTCTTCTAAAAGACTTTATCATAAAGAGATAATAAAAGGTGTTTATCGACGAGAAGTTCCTGATTTTCCAATGGAGAAAAAGCGTACTATTTATGTTGAGACGATAGAGCAGTATGAGAAAATTATGGGTCAAAACTATGATGAAATTTACATTGATAAAACTCTTCAAAACGTAAAAGATAGCCGCTTTATTTTAAAAATACCAAGAGTTCAAGAAAATTTAAAAGATCAATCTATGCCTTTATTAGTAGGAGAACTGGGAAGTATTTATCGCTACCATGATGTAGTATCTGATTTTTCTTTAAATGTAGTAAACTCCTATAGTGTTGCTTTTTTGCATTCTCTAGGAGTAAGACGAGTAACACTTTCTTATGAATTAAATGATGCCCAAATTACGAATTTAATATCGGCATATCGTCTTAGATATCACACGAGTCCTAATTTGGAAATGATTGTATCCGGAAAAATAGAGGCTATGGTTAGTAAGTATAATTTATTAAAAAAATATCATTTAGCGAAAGATGCTTATTTATTAGATAAATATAAAAACCGTTTCCCAGTACAAGAAAAAGATGGTTTACTTTATATCTATCATTATCAAAATAAAGAAGTAGTCAACCGAGAAAAATATTATCAGATGGGTATTCATAGTTTAAGAGATTCCTTTTAGGAATCTTTTTTTTCTAGAAAAAAGGAAATAGATACTTTTTCAATAATAATCTAGTAGGAGGTGATAAAACGAAAAAGTATCCATTTGTTGAACAGGAAGAATTAAAAGATTGTGGCATTGCTTGTTTCAAGATGATTTTAAAATATTATGGTGGTTCTATGAATACACAAGATATTGAAGAATTATTTCATTTAGATCATAATGGAACGAATGCTTACGATATGGTAGAAGGTATGAAACGCCTAGATTTTGATGCCAAAGGTGTCTTTTGCAAGGTAGAAGATTTATTAGAGGGAAATGTCTTACTGCCTTGTATAGCTCATGTTGCTCTTAATCAATCCTATGCTCATTTTGTAGTGATTTATGAAATCAATAAAAGAAAGCAACAGATTCTTGTAGCAGATCCTGCCAACAAAATTATCAAGATGAGTGTGGATATCTTTCGTACGATTTTTACTGGGAATATCATTACCCTTTATCCTTTAAAACCATTAACGCCGCTAGAGGAAAAAAGTTTTAGCATGAAAAATCTGTGGCCATTTTTAAAAATTTGTAAACCCATTTTATGGCAATGCTTTTTTTCATCTCTTTTTATTCTCCTATATGCTATTCTTGGTTCATTAGCGAGTGAATGGATGTTAAAAGGAATCGATTCGAAGAAACCAGAACGCTATTTTGTTTTCCTTTTTGGCCTTTTTGCCTCCTGTTCTTTATTGAAATTGCTATTGGAGTTTCTGCGTAATCGATTGTTTTTATGGATTGAGAAAAAAGTGGATATTCAGCTTTCTATGGATATTTTTGAAAAAGTTTTATCACTTTCCTACCGTTATTATCACAATCACACTTCTGGGGATATTTTATCCCGTATTCAAGCTTTAGATGATGTGAAGAAAGCCTTATCCAAATGGATAATGGTTTTAATGATTGATTTGCCACTTATGATTGTTACTTTTTTTATCCTTTATTTTATGAATCAAGCGATTGCGATTATGATGCTATTATTTTTTCTTTTACAATTATTACTATTAAAATTGTTTGCTTCTCCTTTAGAAGAAAAAATAGCTTCTTGTCAACAAGAACAAGCATCCTTATCCACTATGGAAATTGAAGGAATTCAATCTTTTGAAACCGTAAAAGGAATATCGCTTGCGTCCTATTTTCAAAAAAAATGGTCTATAGAAAGAACACGTTTTTTAAAGAAAATTCATGATTTAGAAAAATTACTGACGATAGAAAATTTTGGAAAGCAATTTTGCGAAGAAATGAGTAGTCTAACGCTCTTACTTTTAGGTTGTTTATTAGTAAGAAGGGGAAATCTATATTTTGGTACTCTTCTTACCATTGAAAATTTATCTCTTTACTTTTTTACGCCAGTTCGTGAATTTGTAGATTTAGATAGTGATACCAAACAGGCAAAAAAAGCGATGGAAAGAATTTCTATTTTTAATGGAATAGAAGAAAAACGTGGATTTTATAAAACCATAGAGAATAATGCTATTCAATTTTTAAACCTTTCTTTTTCGTACCGACCAAACCAAGAAATTTTAAGAAATATTCAATTATCAATTAAAGCAGGAGAAAAAGTAATGATACTAGGTCCTAGCGGAAGTGGAAAAAGCACGCTTTTTAAACTTTTAAAAGGATACTATGAAATCCCAAGAAGGAAGATTAAAATTGGTGGTAAAGATCTTTGTGATTATGATAATACGAATCTCATTTGTTATATTCATCAAACGGAATACTTATATACGGAAAGTTTATTAGAGAATATTCAATTATCCAAAAATGTAGAAGAAAAAGAACTAGAGGACATTACTTCTCTTTGCCAATTAGAAGAAATTATCCGCAAAGAAAATCTTGGATATCTTCAACTCATAGAAGAAAATGGACAAAATTTATCAGGAGGTGAAAGACAGCGTATTATTTTAGCTCGTACACTTTTATGTCCCTTTCAAATTTTGATTATTGATGAGGGATTAAATCAATTAGATGTCCATTTAGAAAGAAAAATTTTAAAACAAATGTTTCAAAAATTTTCTATGAAAACCATTATTGTCATTTCTCATCGAGAAGAGAATCTAGATTTATTTGATCGGAAAATAAGATTGGAAAACGGAAGGATTAGAGAGGATGTGACACGTTGAGGGAAGAATGGTTAAATCACCCCAGTACCATTTTAAATCATCGAACATCTTCTACTAGTAGTCTTATATTAGGAATTCATATGGTAGTACTTTTTATTGTTTTTCTCTTTTTGGTGTTTTATCCGATAGAGACGAGATTAGAGTTTGTTGGATATTATGAAGAGGGATATATTTTAATGACTGTGGATGATAGTTTTTTTGAAATTTCTAGTAATGTAGTAAAAATAGGGGATGATTCATATTCTTATCAAGTAAAAGAAATAAAACCCATTGCTTATGAAGAGGGAAAAATTTCACTTTGGCAGATTCAAGTAGAAATAGACTTAAAAGACGTTTGGAGAATTAACAATCATCAATTTCGTTTATCTTTTTTCAAAGAAAAGAAAACAGCAATGAAGAGAATTTTATCCATGATAACGAGAGGAGGAATTTATGAAAGAATTAAGTGATACAGAATTAAAATCAGTAAAAGGGGGAGGAATTTCGGTTGGAGTTGCAGCTGTTATTACGATAGGTGTTGCGTTTCTAATTGGAGTGATTGATGGTCTAGTCCGCCCCTTAAAATGTCATTAGGAGGAAATATGAGAGAATTAAATAAAGAAGAATTAAAACAGGTAGTAGGTGGCGCTATTAGTGCTTCTCTTATTACTGCCATTATTCAAGGTGTCAATGCCTTTTTAGAAGTAGGAAGAAGTTTAGGAACAGCAATTAGAAGAACATTTTCCAAAAATGTATGTCCTATAAAGTGAAACTATTTAGCTTAAAAGGAATTCTTCTATTTGTTCTTTGTGTTAGTTTTTTATTATTAGGAACCCTTTTTTTTCTAGAATTTGGTAGATATTTAGGAACAATAATTCGCTATATGATGTTAGGAAATATCCAATTTTTTTAGATATTTCCTTTTTTTGGTTTTTAAGTGGGAAAAAGGCAAGGAAATAGGCCGTTTTTTTTGAAAAAAATGTCTTTTTTTTGTTGAAAACGAAAATGTTTGGTGCTATAATACTGTTAGCTTGTGAAAGGAGGGGAATGAATGTCAAAGGTAATAGTTAGAAATGGGAATGTGGAAAGTGCATTGCGCACCATGAAACAAAAAAATGCTAGAGATGGCCTCCTTAAGAAAGCTCGCGAGCGTCAAGATGGTTATAAGAAACCAGGAGTTCGTAGAAGAGAAAAGAAAAACGAAGGAATTAAGAATACTCGAAAGAGAGAACGCAACAATTATTAAAAAACTAGGAGCTTTCACAATAAAGCTCCTTATTTGTTAGGAGAGAAAAAATGAGAGAACAATTATTAAAAGATCTTGTAGCAGCAATGAAATCCCAGGATAAGGAAAAACTTTCTGTATTACGTATGGTTAAGGGAGCTATGCAACTAGAGGAAATTAACAAAAAGAAAGAATTAACAGACGATGAGGTAATTGCTTTACTTGCCAAACAAATTAAAACAAGAAAAGAATCTATTGTCGAATTTGAAAAAGGAAATCGCGAGGATTTAATTGAGAAGACCAATGCAGAAATTGCGATTTTAGAATCTTACATGCCTGAACAACTAAGCGAAGAAGAAGTAGAAAAAATTATCGTTGAAGCTATTCAAAAAGTACAGGCAGAAAAGCCTTCTGACATGGGAAAGGTTATGGGTGTCATTACCCCACAACTTAGAGGAAAGACGG
The DNA here is from genome assembly GCA_947632115.1 of uncultured Bacilli bacterium. Lineage (GTDB taxonomy): Bacteria > Bacillota_I > Bacilli_A > RF39 > UBA660 > UBA5578. The sequence goes on along the minus strand of CANROB010000018.1, from coordinate 4,007 downwards.
ATATGTCTTCTGTTAGCAAGATCGTAAAAGAAAAACTTACAAATCAGTAGAAAGATGGTAAGAGATGAAAAAGAGTAATGCCTTATATAAAAATCAAGGAGTCCATGTTATCACAGCTATTTTTACGGTGGAACAAGGAGTCACAAAAGTCTTATTGGTGAAACGAAAAAATGAGCCCTATAAAGGAGATTGGATTTTAACCGGTGGAGCCCTTTATAATAATGAAGATTTAGAAGAAGGCGCCAAAAGAGAAATCTTAGAAAAATCTGGTATTGAAAATATTGAGATTGAACAATTCCACACCTTTGGCAAAGTAGATCGTTCTCCTGTGATGCGAATGATTGCTGTTGCTTATATTGGTGTAATTGATTGTAATCGTGTCAAGATTATTCGTGAAACAACTAATACCAGTAATGCCGATTGGTTTCCTATTGATAAAATTCCTGGGTTGGGATTTGATCACGAAGAAATTTTAAAAGAGGCTCTTATTTATTTACAGAGTAAGATTGTCAGTACTGATATTTTAAAGGCATTATTTCCAAATGAATTTACCCTTCCAGAAATTCAAAAAACATATGAAGCTATTTTAAACAGAAAATTTGATCGACGAAATTTTCGTAAAAAATTACTTAGTTTAAATTTAATTGAGGATACGAATCGAACCGGTAAGTTTGAGGGAAAGAAACCTGCAAAACTTTATCGGTTTAAGAAAAGTATTAAAAAACAAAATGTATTTTAGGGGAAGGCTTATAAGAAAATAGGCCTTTTTTATTTAGGGGGATCTATGAAAAAAACACAAAAATATTATGGCATATTAATGAATAGAACAACGATAAAGAAAGGGATCAATTTTTACTGTCCCTCGTATTGGGTTGTTGGTTATCTAAAAAATAAAGAAAATGAAAAAGTATTAGAAGATGAAATGGGAATTTGTTATGGCCTTACAGAAAATGCTGGTTTAGAAGAGTTCCCACTCACTGTTTCTTTTCTATTATCAGAACAAGAGTTGCAGGCTAAGTATCCTGATATTAGCTTAATGGAAGCAGGTAAGAAATATTTTCAAAGTGTTCTAGAACATTTATATATTGGAATTTCAAACGAAAAAAATGGACTTATTCGTTTAAAGCCTTTTGATATAGAAAGCCTTTTAAAAGAAGAAAAGGAAAAGAAAGAGAAAAAAGAAGAAAAACAAATGGCTCTTTCTCAAAATGCTATCACTTTGCCTAGAGAATCTTTAGAAGGTTTATTAAAAATAGAGAATTCTGACGCTTTCAAAAAGAGTTTACTAGAAATATTAAAGAAGAATACAGATATGAATGAACTGTTAAAACTAGGGATATCTAGTGATGAACTTTATAACATTCCTACTTTACAAGAAAAAGATTTATCAGGAGAGAAACTCATTTCATTTTTTGATCAAATTTTTACAAGGTTGAAAAATGCAACTGGTTTACTAGAAGCTGCTAAATTAATTGTTTCTTTAAAAGAAGCGTTAGAAAGAGTATCCGATTCCATTTGTTGTATGGGAGTGGGTCGAAATCAGGAATCTATGCCTTTTGAATATCTAGTAAATTTAAATGAAAATTTAGACTGCATCCTTGCTTCTGAAAATCTGGAATATATAAAAAGTGATATGGAAAAGGTCTATGCACAAGAAAAACCTCGTTTTCAGACATTAGCCGGTTTTTATGATGAAATGAAATTTGCTTTTCAGCAAGAAAAAGAAATGGAACCTAAACAAAAAACATCCTTCTCTCCTTTATCGATTAACGCAAAAGCTATGAAAAGTTTTTTAGATGCTAGCATTATTGGTCAAGAAGAGGCAAAAAAGGTAATTATTTCTGCTCTTATTACAAATCAACTTGCAGAAAAGAAAGAGGAAAGAACTGCTTGCTTATTAGTAGGTCCTACAGGATCAGGAAAAACGTTGCTTTGTGAAACGATTAGTCAATATCTTACAATTCCTATTGAAATTGTAGATACCACTCAATTAACAGTCCAAGGATATGTAGGTAGGAAATTAGAAGATTACTTAGAGAGACTCTTAGTAAAAACAAATGGAAATTTAGAACTCGCTGAGAAGAGTATTATTGTTTTTGATGAAATAGATAAAAAAGGTTCTGAAAAAGATAGCGATATCTCTGGAAAAGGGGTTTTAAACATGTTGCTTCCTTTTATTCAAGGAACAACCTATGAGGTAAAATATAAAGGGGAATCCGTTTTCTTTGATACGTCTCATTTAACCATTTTTGCAACAGGTGCTTTTACAAACGTACTTCGTGAGAAAAGAAAAGATAAAACAAATTATCATAATGGTATTGGATTTAATAGTAATTTTTCTGCTTCTAAAGAACCTACTTATTTATCCTTAAGCGCTGAAGACTTTATTCGTTATGGAAATATGCCAGATGAAATTATGGGGAGATTTGCTACGATTGTTCCTCTTGAAGAACAAACTCCTTCTAGTTTAAAACAAATTCTTTTACATTCTAATTGTAGTGCTTTACTAGCAGAAAAGAGGAAAATGGAAAAATTAGGAGTTACTTTGCATTGGACAGAAGGCTATTTAGATAAAGTAGTAGAGAAAGCTCTACAGTTAAAAACAGGCGCTAGAGCCCTAAAAAGTATTGTAGAAACTTCTACTTTAAATGCTAGATGGGAAGTATTTATCAATCCCGGACAGTATGCTAGTATTTTACTAAATGCTCATAGTGTAGAAGATAACTGGCAGTGTGATTTAATCGATACGAATGGGGATTCTCATTCTTTAAAGCCAGAACCACAAGAAACTTTAGAAGAAAAGGACACGAAAATAAAGCAAATCCAAAAACAAATATAAAAAATACTTGTAAACTAGAGAAAACTGTGTTAAAATGAATAACGACGTGATCCGCTGGGTGTTATCTATGATCATAGTTTAGATAAAGGAGCGTGACATTGTGAATTTAGTAGAGAAGGTAACAAAAAGTCAAATGAGAACAGATCTTCCAGACTTCCAAGTCGGAGATACCGTTCGTGTAGACTTAAAAATCGAAGATGTGGACTCTAAAGGAACAAAAAAAATCAGAATTCAAGCTTTTGAAGGCTTAGTAATGGCTATCAAGGGTTCTGGTATTAGTAGAACTTTTACAGTTAGAAAAGTTTCTGGAAATGTTGGCGTAGAGAAAACATTACCTGTCCATTCACCAACCATCGACCAAATCGTAGTTGTTAGAAAAGGTAAAGTTAGACGTGCTAAACTAGGCTACATTAGAGATTTGAAGAAGACACCAAAGATTAAAGAAAGAGGATAAGGCTTAGCAATTAAGCCTTATTTTATTAGTGAGGAAAGAAAATGGAAGAAAAAGTAGAAAAACAAAAAGTAGACTATAATGAGCAAACGAGAATTTTTAAAATTTTGAAGGCCTTAGTTCCTTATGTTGGAATTGTTATAGTGGTTGTTCTTATTCGTACATTTATTATGACGCCTGTGAAAGTAACAGGAAGTTCTATGTATGCTACCTTAAAAGATGGGGATGTACTAATTCTAAACAAATTAAATCATTCCTATAAACGATTTGATATCGTGGTAGCGAATGTAGAAAATACGAAGATTATTAAAAGAGTGATTGGTCTTCCTGGAGAAACGATTGAATATAAAGATTGTAAACTTTATATTAATGGTAAGGAAATTGAGGACCTAGTAAAAACTTGTATTACGGATGATTTCTCTTTAGAGAAATTGTATAATTATACGATGATTCCAGAAGGTTACTATTTTGTGATGGGGGATAATCGTAAGAATTCTTTAGATAGTCGCTCAGATGAAGTAGGACTTATTCCTAAAGATAAAATCGACGGAACTGTTTCTCTTAGACTTTATCCATTTTATGCGATAGGGACAGTAAAATAAGAATGGAAAAACATTCTTTTTTTATGGTATAATGAATGAGGTGACTAACTATTAAAAGTCAAGAGATTTTTGATAGAAGGATGTAAATTGGAAAGAATCCCACGCCAAAAAGATT
>CANROB010000017.1 GCA_947632115.1 uncultured Bacilli bacterium | reverse complement strand
GTTCTTGAAGTTTTAAAAAGCAATGCCATTTGTTGTTGAGATAACCAAACAGTTTCATTTTCCAATTTTACATCAATCTTAGTTTCTCCATCATCAGATTGATAAATTATTATATTATTAGAATCATCCTTGTTCTCCATTTATACACCTCTTTAAATTAAAAGATGTCAACTATTATAATATCGCGACATCCTTTATTTATCTCATTTACCACAACAGTTCTTATATTTCTTACCACTTCCACAAGGACATGGATCATTTCTTCCTACTTTAGCTACTCTTTTTGGTTGTTGCTTCTTTACTTTATTTAAATCTTGATTTGCAACACCGTCTGCTACTTTTTTACGTTCTACATTATGTCTTATCTCTGCTTTTAATAAATAGGTAGAAGTTTGCTTATCAATACGTGAAAGAAGAGCATCAAACATCTCATAACCCTCACTCTTATAAGCACGAAGAGGATTTTCTTGAGCATATCCACGTAGGTAAATACCTTCTCTTAAATGTGCTAAAGTATTGATATGTTCCATCCAATAAGTATCAATAACTCTTAAAGTGATAGCTTTTTCAAATTCATTAACAATCTCTTCTGGAACTTCTTCAATCTTCTTCTCATAGCTTTCTACAAGTAGATTATAAACGTTTTCAATTTCTGCATTTGTATCTTTTGCTTCGAAGTCAGAAGACTTTAATTCATGGCCTAATAATTCACTAAAATATTCTGCCATTTCACTTCGATCTTCAGAAGAGAGATTTCCGTCATTCATATGTTCATAGTAAGTATCTTCTACGAAATTTCTAAAACTTTCTAAAATCATCTCATGAATAGAGTCTTGATCTAGAATTTCGTTTCTCTTCTCATAGATGATTTCTCTTTGTTCATTAATAACATTATCATATTCTAGTAAAGTTTTACGAATATCAAAGTTATTTCCCTCTACTCTTTTCTGAGCTGATTCAATAGAATTAGAAAGCATTTTGTTACGAATAGCAACATCACCATCAAAACCTACACTCTTAAGTAAAGATTTTGCTCTATCGGTACCAAAACGAACCATTAAGTCATCTTCAAAAGATACACAGAATTGACTAAATCCTGGATCTCCCTGACGACCAGAACGTCCACGTAACTGATTATCAATACGACGAGATTCATGTCTTTCTGTTCCAATAACACATAGACCACCAAGTTCTTTTACCTCATCACTAATCTTGATATCGGTTCCACGTCCAGCCATATTGGTAGCAATCGTAACAGCACCTTTTTCTCCAGCTTTCGCAATAATTTCTGCTTCACGAGCATTATTTTTGGCATTTAATACTTCGTGTGGAATTTTTGCCTTCTTTAGTTTATCACTAATTAACTCACTGGTTTCAACGGCAACAGTACCAACAAGTACTGGTTGACCTTTCTCATGACGTTCTTTAATTTCATTTACGATAGCCTTATATTTTCCTTCTTTAGTGGCAAATAATAAGTCTCCATAATCTTTACGAATAACTGGTTTATTGGTAGGGATTTCAATAACATACATGTTATAGATATCTCTAAATTCCTCTTCTTCTGTTTTAGCAGTACCAGTCATTCCGGCTATTTTCTTATACATACGGAATAAATTTTGGAACGTAATAGTTGCAAGCGTCTTTGTCTCCTCGTTAATCGTAACGCCCTCTTTCGCTTCAATCGCTTGATGTAACCCATCAGAATAAGATCTTCCTTGCATTAAACGACCTGTAAAAGGATCTACAATAACAATTTTATCGTCACTTACAACATAATCAACATCTACTTTCATAGAATAATTAGCTTTTAATGCTTGATTGATAAAATGTACCAAATTCGTATTTTCAATATCGTATAAGTTTTTAACGCCGAATGTCTTTTCAGCTTTTTCAATTCCTTCTTGGTCAAGTGTTGTTGCTTTTGTCTGTTCATCATAGATATATCCATGATTTTCTTTTAATCCTTTAACAAACTTATCTGTTTGGATATAAAGATTCGCAGATTGCATATGACCACCAGAAATAATTAATGGAGTTCTTGCTTCATCAATTAAAACAGAGTCAACCTCATCGATAATAACATAGTTAAATGGTCTTGCTACTCTATCGCTTGCTCTAATAACCATATTATCTCTTAAATAATCAAAACCGATTTCATTATTGGTAGAATATAGGATATCACAGTTATAAGCATCTTTCTTTTCACTAGGAGTAAGTTCGCGATAATTAACACCAACTGTAAGTCCTAGAAAACGATAAATTTCACCCATCCACTCTGCATCACGTCCTGCCAAATACTCATTAACGGTAATGATATGAACACCATCACCAGTTAAGGCATTAAGGTAAGCAGGCATCGTTGCTGTTAAGGTTTTTCCTTCACCAGTTTTCATCTCAGCAATATTACCATAGTGCATTGCTAAACCACCTAGAATCTGAACATAGAATGGTTTTTCACCAATTACACGATAAGCGGCCTCTCTTGCTGTAGCAAATGCTTCTACTTTAATATCTTCTAGTGTCTCTCCATCTGCTAAACGTTTTTTAAATTCCTCCGTTTTCGCTTTTAATTCGTCATCAGATAAAGCAGCATATTCTTCTTCCAAATCCATAACTTTATCGGCGATTGCCCGAAACTTCTGCAATTGTTTATATTCATGATCAAAAATCTTTTTAAAAAATTTCATGCGCATTCTCCTTTTTATGTACACAACTATTTTATCAAAAATAAGAGGAAAATCCTAGCAAAAGCCATGAATTTTAAAAATTTTAAGAAAGAAAAATAGGCATAACGCCTATTTTGTTTCTATAATACCATAGTTGCCATCTTTTCTCTTATATAAGATATCAACATCTCCTGATTCTACATTTCTAAATACAAAGAATTCATGTCCTAATAAATTCATTTGAAGAATAGCTTCTTCTTCACTCATTGGCTTCATCTCTATTTGTTTTCTTCTAACAATAGTAGAATCCTCTTCTTCTTTTATATCTTCAAAAGATAAATCAAATCCTAAATCTTCCCCTTTTGATGTTCTTCTATTCATACGGGTTTTATTTTTTCTAATTTGTCTTTCTAACTTATCGGATACAATGTCAATAGCAGCATATAAGTCATTGTGACTTTCCTCCGCGCGTAGAATTATTTTCTGAACAGGAATTGTTACTTCCACAATCTGTTCAATACCCCTTATTCTCACAACAACTGTAGCTGTTATCTCAGTTGGATTTTCGAAATACTTATCTAAGCGACCAATTTTTTCTTCGATATAATTTCTAATAGGTTCTGTCACTTCGACTTTTTTTCCATGAACATTAAATTTCATAAAATCATCCTTTCTAATTTCATTATACCATAAAACAATGCTTTTACCAATTAAAAATAATTAAGAACATATCTTAATTATTTTCTTTTAAGTAAAGGATATCGATATCAACATTTCCATAAATTCCTTTTATTTTTCCATTACTACACAACTGCCAAATTCGATAATCTCCATTATAATCTGTTTTAGAAGTATAATGCGCTAACCAAACAGGATAGTTTTTCTTTAACCAAACATTTTCTAAATAATATTTGCTGCTATATAACATTCCCTGATATCCAGCATCCTCTATCGTTTTTAAAAAAGCATTAGCAACCTTAGTAAGATCATAAAAACTAATACCATAAGAATTAAAACTAGACCAATCTTCCCAGTCAAAAGCAATCGGCAAATCCACTTGATATCCTTTTACTTGTTCTATTACCCATTCTGCATCCTTTTTAGCTAATTCTTCCGTATTCGCATAAGAATAAAAATAAATACCAACAGGAATTCCTACACGAAGAGCATTTTCAATATTTCTTTTAAAATAGGAATCCTCATAATATTCCCCACCTGTTCCTCTGCTACTACCAATTCGTAGCATAATAAATTCTACTCCCTCTTTTTTTAAAGTATCAAAGTCGATATCTCCCTGCCATTTTGACACATCTAAACCAATAAGAGTACTTCCATTTTTGTGATTTTTTACAATATCACTATATTCTGTTCTTGTCTTATTAGAAGTACTACTTCCTCCTGATCCTTTATCATAAACCCGTAAAGTAATCTCTTTTTCAAGAACATTTCCGCTTTTATCTACTGCTTTAAACACAACTGGGTAATTTCCTGATTTCTCTAAATCATAATCCCCTTCAATCGTACATTTAGGATGACTATCCTGATCATCTCCACAAAAAATTTTATCAACAAAGTTTTTATCACTTCCACGGACAACAGAATAAGTTTTGCCAATAGTAGTAAAAGGAGGTGTAATATCTTTTACTTCTATTTCAAAAGTATAATTTAGTTTTGATTTTTTCTCATCCACAAATTCAAAAATTACTTTTTGCTTTCCTAATTTAGAAGTATCAATCATATAATCATCCATTAAAGTTCCCTCAAGGTGTTCTATATAATCAGAAACTTTTTTCTCTGCTAAAAAAGGAGCAGTTAAATCTTTTACTAATTCCACTTTTTCCTGTGCTCTTTTATGATCTTCTTTTTCCTTTTGATGATTCTTTTCTACAATCAAAAAAATACTTAAAAGAATAAAAAATACAGCAATAACTCCTACTATCATCTTTTTCTTCATTTTCTCACCCGTTACCATTTCATTATATCATGTCATAAATATTTTATCTATTTTTGGGCAAAAAAAAACTATTAAACTACCATAGTTTTGTTTTCTACTACATTTTTAGCTTGCAACCCTTTATCAGTTCTAACTAATTCAAAAGTTACATATTGGCCTTCTACTAAAGTTTTATATCCTTCAGATAGAATTGCTGAATAGTGAACAAAGATATCTTCCATGTCTTTATACTCAATAAAGCCATAGCCCTTTTCATTGTTGAACCATTTTACCTTGCCAGTTATCATGCTAACATCTCCCTTCTAATTCGTTCACAACTAAATTATACCATGGTCATATTATCGAAATCACAAAATTAATCATACAAATTTCGACATTATTTTAGCGAACAACGAAATCATAGCATATTTTGGAGTATAGTAGCAATAGTATATGTTCCAAATGGTTAAAATCGTGTCTGAAATTTCCTTTTTTGGATTTAAAACCAAAAATTTATCATTAGAAACCTACTCTATTTTCTCCTCAATGGGGAAATGTTATAATTTGATTGTATAAGGAGTAAGGCATATGAAGAAGTATTTAATAGGCCGTTGCATGTCTTTAATAAAACAAGAAAAGCCAGAATTAGATGAAGTAAAACTAGAGGAGATTGAATATGGACTAACGGGATTATACCTCTCAATAACAAAAATAATTGTTATTTTAGTTTTAACTATCCTAATGGGAATTATGAAAGAATGTCTTTGCTTCATGTTGATTTATATAATTATTCGGACAAATGCATATGGAATGCACGCAAAAAACAGTTGGATATGTCTTATCATATCAACCTTATCATTCATTGGCGTACCATTATGTGCCATATATTTAGTGATTCCATGGCAAATAAAATATCTTTTAGGTATTCTAACAATTTGTTACATCTTTAAGTATAGTCCTGCCGATACGCACAAAAGACCTATTATTAGCAAACAAATAAGATTACGTCACAAACTACTAGCCACAACTACAGCCATTATTTTTGTTATTTGCTCTATTATGATATCAAATAATTTCCTATCTAATTGTTTTTTAATGAGTTTATTGTTAATTTGTATTATGATATCACCTGTTACTTATCGGTTGTTTCATCTTCCTTATAATAATTATTTAAAATATGTTTCTTAACATAGGAGGAAAGGAGGAATGTCCATGTTAGGTTTTTTAGCCGCTGTTGCTGCAAAAGTTGGTGCTTTTCTTGCTGCAACAGGAGAAGTTGGTTGTATACTTCTATTTATTGCAGATGAACCAGAATGTCCAAAATCTTTAATTAAATAAAAGTGTAGAATTTTTCTACACTTTTATTTTTATTATTTGAGTGAAACTGTCTTCGGTTACTTCACTTCTTTTTTCTAATTTTGGATCTTTATTAATTAAATAATTTGCAAGTGACAAACCATATCCATGCCCACTTCCTTTAGTAGTTAATCCGATTTGATTCATACTATCAATGTCAATATATCCTTTATATCCATTGGATACAGAAACATTTATATCTCCATCCTCATCATACAATTCAATGGCAACGTATACATCATCTACCTCTAAAGAAGCATCAATAGCATTATCTAGAAATACACCTAAAATTTCACAAATGTGAGTCAATGTTACATCATCTATTTTACTGATTTTGTCGGCAGTTATCTTTTTATCCACCACTAATTCATATGGTATTCCCTTTCTTTTCATATCTACCAATTTTGTATAGATAATTCCTTTTAACCCACCATCGGGAATTTTTTGAATAACATTCAATAATTTCTCATCGTTATCTTCACTACTATCGTTTAATAGCGCATCTATATAAGATTCCACTTTTTTATCCTTACTCATGTTTCTAATTGTTTTAAGCTGGTTTTTATTCTCATGCGTGCTTATTCGATAATTATCGAGTGCTAACTCAAAATCTCTAATCATTTTCAAAGACATATTATATTTTCCAAAAATAGTTAAATATTTATTAGCAGTCTTAAAATAATAATAAATTAATAAAGAACAAAATACGCCTAATACAGAACCAATTAAAGTAAAATAGTACTTATTTAAAACATTATTCGATACAAAGTAAGCAATCCAGCAAATCAAATTATACAATACAATAACAACTAAAGCAAAAATAACTACTTTTTTTTGATTAATCTTATCAATCGCCCTGATTATATTTTTATGTAACCCCTTAACCCTTTTTAAACTGCAAATAAAGTATAAAATAATACCTATAAATAAATTATTAATAAATGTTATATAGATATCCCCATTCATGACTAAATCATAATTTTGAAAAGGAAAAGTAACAGTAACATAAATAAACTCTGAGCAAATGCTAAGAACAAAAATTAGCATTCCTAATATGATAGAATCTTTCAAATTTGTTTTAAATAGCAAATGAGAATATATCATATAAATTAAAAAATTAAAGACAACTCTCATAGCAGGATTTAAATATTCTACATTTATTAAACTTAATAATAATGTAACAAAAAAACTAATATAAAAACGTGGACTTTTTAAATTAATTTTTTGATTTATTAATAAGCTCATTCCAAGAGTATAAAAAATTTGAATTACTACAAAAGAAGCTAAATATTCCATTATTTCAAATCCTTTCCATAAGTATCAGATAATAAATCAATTGTCATTCCATTATCAAAGGTAATGACTTTATTTTTATGGTCAATATTATCGATTCTATATTCATTAACAAAACAACTTCTATGCGTTTGGATGAAATGTTCACCAAATAATTCTTTAACATCTGATAGATTCATCTTTAATCGGTATTCATTCTTATCACATTTTACAATGGTTCTTCTATCTGTATTATCACGAGTAATATAAAGAATAGAATTAAGACGAATACTATACGTTACACCACTATCCGTTATTCTAATAACTTTATTGGTATTAAAGAAATCTAAAGCCTCTTGTAAGGAAGTTTCCAAGTCATTTTTTAAGTTCTCAAATTTATTGATAAAAGATAAACACATAATATTTTTCTTCAAGACTAATTTTCCAAATTCTTCATAACCAGTTACAAAGATAATAATACTTTCTACGTCCCTTTTACGGATAATTCTTGCTACATCTATTCCTGATCTACTTGGTGTATCGATATCTAATAGATAGATTTTCTTTCCATTAGGAACAATATCCGCAATAAATTTATCATTATAATCGCTATATTTTTTAATAGAACAATCTAATTTATGATTAGACATAAACCTTTTTACAATTTCTTCTACTTTATCTCTACTACTTTTATCATCATCACATATTATAATTTCTATCATAAAATATACCTTCCTTATCAAAAATAAAAAGCAAATTATAAATCCTTATTAATTTGCCTTTCTCTTGCTATTGCTAATGACTTTTCTGGGACATCTTGGGTTATAACAGAACCTGCTGCAACATAACTATCTTTACATAGAGTAACAGGAGCGACCAAAACGGCATTACAACCTATAAACACATCAGATTGAATCTCGGTGTGTTTTTTTTCTTTACCATTATAGTTAGCAGTTTTAACACCTGCTCCTATATTCACACCACTTTCTATAGAAGTGTCTCCTATATAACTCAAATGAGGTATTTTAACATTGCATTGAATTGTATCATTTTTCAATTCCACGAAAGAACCAATTTTATTATTATCTTTTATATCATTTCCCTCTCTAATATGAGCATAAGGACCAATTATATTATTATCTCCAAGATTACTATTAACAATATAAGATGTATAAATGATATTGTTTTTTCCAATATGGGAGTCTTCAATATAACTTCCCATATAAATGACTGTGTTATCTCCTATAGTAGTTTTTCCTTTAATCATTACATTGGGATATATGGTACAATTTTCTCCTAAAATAACGGTATCATCAATATAAACGGTTTTAGAATCTATCATATTGACCATATATTCCTCCTATCATTAATACTATTATTATATCATAATTAGCTAGTTTTTGAAAGAAAAAAGATACCTATTTGGCATCTCCTTCTACTAATTCTAAAATTACTGTTAAAGCGTCATCTCCACGACGTTCTGTCAATTTTAAAATTCTGGTATAACCACCATTACGCTTTGCGTAACGAGGCGCTAAATCATCAAATACCTTTTTAACAGCTTGTGTATCGTTGTGTAAGAAAGCTAATGCTTTTCTTCTAGCTACTAAAGATCCATCTTTACCATAAGAAATCATCTTATCAACAAACTTACGAACTTCTTTAGCTCTTGTTTCTGTTGTTTCAATTCTCTCATACATAATGATATCTCTTGTTAAGTTAGCAAGCATACTTCTTCTATGTTTATTCGTACGTCCTAATTTTCTGTAAGCCATAATTTCCTCCTAACTACTAATCATCTTCACGGAATTTAAGTCCTAACTCTTTAATCTTATCGATTACTTCTTTTAAAGACTTCTTACCTAAATTACGAATCTTCATCATTTCTAATTCTGACTTAGAAGTTAAATCCCCAAGAGTATTAATTCCTGCTCTTTTTAAACAGTTATAAGCTCTTACAGAGAAATCTAAGTCATCAATAGATGTCTCTAGTTTCTTTAATTTACTATCTTCTTGTTTTGCATTCATGATACCTGTAATATCAGCAATTTCACTTAGATTGGTAACAATATTTAAGTGCTCAATCATGATTTTGGCAGCAAGTGCCATTGCCTCTTCTGGACGAATAGATCCATTCGTAAATACTTCCATGATTAATTTATCATAGTTAGCATCTTGTCCAACACGGGCATTTTCTGTTTCATAACTAACTCTTTCAATAGGTGAGTAAAGCGCATCAATTGGAATGAAACCTTTTTTCTCATTTTCAACAAATGATTTATTTTCTGTAGATGGAACATATCCTCTTCCGTTAGCAATCATCAATTCCATATCAAGTTTTCCACCCTTTGCAATAGTTGCAATTTCTTGATCTTTAGAAACAACTTCTACATCGCTATCGGTTTCAATATCAGCAGCGGTTACTACTCCCTCTTTATCAGAGAATAGTTTTAAAATTTTTACCTCTTGTGTATTGTTCTTTACTACTACATTTTTTAAATTCAAAATAATAGTTGTAACATCTTCTACGATTCCATCCATTGTTTGGAACTCATGTTGTACTCCGTCAATTTTAACAGCAACAATCGCACTACCAGGCATGCTAGATAACATAATTCTTCTAAGAGCATTTCCTAGTGTTGTTCCAAATCCTCTTTCCAAAGGTTCTAATTCAAATTTACCATAATTTTTATTTTCCACATATTCTGTAATTTTATATGTTGGTTTTTCAAAATTTAACATTTCCCCACTCCTTTTCTATATTATCCACGTGGACGTTTTGGTGGACGACATCCATTGTGTGGTATAGGTGTAACATCAGTTATAGATGTAATCTCTAAACCTGCTGTTTGAAGTGAACGAATTGCTGTTTCTCTTCCTGATCCTAACCCTTTAACAAATACTTCAACTTTTCTCATGCCCATATCATAGGCAGCCTTACCACTTGCTTCTGCAGACATACCAGCAGCAAATGGAGTTGACTTCTTAGAACCTTTAAATCCTAAAGTTCCAGCAGAAGCCCAACTAATTGCATTACCTTCGTTATCGGTAATGGTTACAATAGTATTGTTGAATGTTGAATGGATATAAGCTCTACCTTCTGGTACAGACTTTTTTACTTTTCTTTTTCTTGCTTTATACGCCATTTTTATAACCTCCTTTTAGTTACTACAATTATTTCTTCTTATTAGCAACTACTTTTCCTTTACCTTTACGAGTACGAGCATTTCTATTTGTTCTTTGTCCTCTTACAGGTAATCCTCTTTTATGACGAATTCCTTGATAAGAATTGATTTCCATCTTCGTTTTAATATTCATATTAACTTCACGACGTAAATCACCTTCTGTCATATATTTATTCACTTCGTCACGAATAGCATTTAATTCGTCTATTGAAAGATCTCCCGCTCTTTTATTAATATCAATTTTAGCATCGGCTAAAATTTTATTAGATAAGCTTCTACCAATACCATAGATATAAGTTAATGCTATTTCAATTCTTTTATTATTTGGTATATCTACACCTTTAATACGTGCCATAAAAACCTCCTATTAACCTTGTCTTTGTTTATGTTTAGGGTTTGAACAAACAACCCTAACCGTACCTTTACGTTTAATAACCTTGCATTTTTCACACATTGGTTTTACTGATGCTCTAACTTTCATAAAATCCCTCCTACTTTCGATAGATTATACGGCCTTGTGATAAATCGTAAGTTGAGAGTTCAACTGTAACGGTATCTCCAGCTAAAATACGAATCATGTTCATTCGCATTTTACCTGATACATGTGCCGTAATAATATGTTTATTTGTTAATTCTACTTTAAAAGAATAACCAGGAAGTACTTCTAGTACTTTACCTTCCATTTCGATAACATCTTGCTTTGCCATTTTATCACCTCTTCGTCAATATTGTATATCCTTCTTTTGTAACTAATATTGTATGTTCAAAGTGAGCTGATGGTTCTCCATCAGCAGTTACAACTGTCCAATCATCATCTAGTAAATAGACATCGGCAGTTCCTAAATTGAGCATAGGTTCAACAGCAATGACCATACCGGCTTTTAATAGTGGTCCTGTTCCTTTTCTTCCATAATTAGGTACATCTGGATCTTCATGCAAATTACTTCCGACCCCATGACCTACTAGCTCTTTTACAACACCTAAGTGATGTTCTAACGCATAAGTCTCAACTGCTTCTCCTATATCTCCAACGTGAGCTCCTTCTTTGACAACACTCAAACCTTGATATAAAGCTTTTTCTGTATGTTCTAGAAGGTATTTCTTTTCCTCACTAATATTTCCAACTGGATAACTCCAAGCAGAATCTCCATGATATCCTTTATAGCAAGCACAGATATCTAGAGTAACAATATCTCCATCTTTTAATTTTCGTTTACTAGCTATACCATGTACAACTTCCTCATTGATGGAAATACAAATATTAGCAGGATAGCCTTCATAGTGATAACAAGAAGGCGTAGCTCCACGACTAATAATGTAATCTCTTGCAAGATTATCAATTTCTTTTGTCGAAATTCCTGGTTTTAAGTAAGGAATTAAATATTTATGCGTATCTCCAACAATTTCACCAGCAATACGCATTAATTCAATTTCTCTAGGAGATTTAATACTAATCATGGATATCCCCTAACTCCTTCAATATTTTCTCTACATTTTTTAATGTCTCATCTGAGTCAATAGACTCTACCTCATATAAAACACCTTTGTTGCGATAGTAATCAATAAGAGGAGCTGTAGATTTAAAATAAGTTTCTACTCTCACACGAATGGCTTCCTCTGTATCATCACTTCTTTGATATAATTCTCCACCACAATCATCACAAACATTTTCTTGTAATGGTCTAAATTTTGAAGAGTTAATATTGTAGCTTCTTCCACACTTTTTACAAGTTCTACGACCAGCAATTCTTTCATAAATTAAATGTTCTGGAATCGTTAAATTAATCACTACTCCAATATCTTTTCCTATTGTTTCCAATATGTGATCGTAAGCCTCCGCTTGTTTTAAATCTCTAGGAAAGCCATCTAAAATATAACCATTTTTACAATCAGGTTGCGAAATTCTTTCTTGAATTAACTCGAGTGTGATATCAAAAGGAACAAGTATTCCTTTATCTTGACAATCGGCAATCATTTTTGCTCTTTCAGAACCATCATTTCTGGCATTTCGCATAACTTCCCCCATGGAAATGTTCGCATATCCATATTTTTCACTAAGAAGTCGTGCAAGGGTTCCTTTTCCGGCCGCTTGCACGGCTAATAGTATGATATTTCTCATCTTCTTCTCCCTTTTCTTCCTTTTACATAAGTTCTACTTACTAACTGACTTTCTAATTGACGATAGGTCTCTAACATAACACCTACAACAATTAATAATCCGGTACCACTAATCGTAATACTTGTCTGTAAGGTTGAGAACTTACTAAATAAAATTGGAAGTGAAGCAAGTAATGCTAAGAAACAAGCACCAACAAGTGTTATTCTTTTTAATACCTTTTTAACATATTCTTCTGTTTCTTTTCCTGGTCTAACACCTGGAATATATCCACCATTTTTATTTAAATTATCAGCAAGTTCGCTTGGTTTCATTTGCATAAAAGTATAAAGATATGCAAATAAAATGATGAAAACAATATAAGCGATAAATCCTGTTACAGATTCATAAGTAATATACTTTGTTACAAACAATGAAAAGTTTGCATTTTTTGCGAAACTTGCAATAATCTGTGGAATAGAAATTAATGCTGATGCAAAGATAACAGGCATAACACCAGCACTATTTAATTTAAATGGAATATAATTTTGTTTTCCTAACATACTAGTAGATTTATTCGCATATTGAATAGGAAGTCTACGTTCAGCAGATTCCTCAAAAACAACACCTATAATAATTGCTAGGAATACTACTACAAATAGTGCAAATGTTAATATTCCCATAAAATCTGTACTACTTGAAATTAATTCTTTCCATAAACTTGTAAACATAGAAGGTAATGTTGTAATAATACCTGCCATGATAATCATAGAAGTACCATTACCAATACCTTTTTGGGTAATTTGATCACCCAACCAAAGTAATAAGGAAGTACCTGCTGTAATAACTAAAGAATATAACATATAATCCATTGGATTTCCACTCTTAACATAAGAGTAAGAATATAGATATCCTTGAATGAAAGCAAGTACAATACCTGTAATTCTCGTTATTTGATTAAGTTTATTTCTACCTACTCCTCCTTGTTTAGTCAACTCTGATAAATAAGGAACGATATCCATAGATAAGAGTTGAATAACAATAGAAGCCGTAATGTATGGCATAACACCTAATGCAAATATTGAGGCTTTTTCAAAAGCTCCCCCGCTCATTGCATTTACAATTTCTAGGAATCCTAATTTATCCGTATCAAGTGTAACACCTGGTACTGTAATTGTTGTTCCTAATTTAAAGATGAATAAAACAGCAAATGTGAATAGGATCTTCTTTTGAATATCTCTATTTTTGGAATTAAATAGTTGCTTTAAAGTTGCAAACATATTAAATCACCTCTGCTTTTCCACCCATTTTTTCTATTTTTTCAACAGCCGTTTTTGAGAATCTATTTGCTTTTACAGTAATTTTCTTAGTTAATTCACCATTACCTAATACTTTAATACCATCTAATTGCTTTTTAACGATTCCCATTTCTTTTAATAATTCTGGAGTAACAACTGCTCCATCTTCAAATTTATCTAAATCACTTACGTTAATAGTTGCATATTCAATTTTAAATGGTGCGTTAGAGAATCCTCTCTTTGGTAAGCGTCTGAATAAAGGTAATTGTCCACCTTCAAATCCAGGTCTTACTCCTCCACCAGTTCTAGCATTTTGTCCCTTATGTCCTTTACCACTTGTTTTTCCGTTTCCAGAAGCAACACCACGACCAACTCTGTTTCTTTCTTTAACAGCGCCTTCTGGTTGATATAATGTATGTAACTTCATATTAAATCAAGTCCTCCACTTTCTTACCACGTAGTCTAGCTACTTCTTCAATATTCTTTTGTGATCTTAAAGCTTTAAGGGTTGCATATGCCATATTAATCTTTGTATTAGATCCTTGTGATTTAGATAAAATGTCACTGATTCCTGCCATTTCAAGAACTTTACGAACTGGTCCACCAGCTTTTACACCAGTACCTTTCGCAGCAGGTTTCAACATAACTTTACTAGCTCCTTCTACACCAATTGCTTCGTGTGGGATAGTACGGTTATCTACTAAGGAAACGCTTACTACGTTCTTAATAGCAGCTTGAGTAGCCTTCTTAATAGCATCTGGTACTTCATTTGCCTTACCAGTTCCTAATCCTACTTTACCTTTTCTATCTCCTACTACTACAACAGCTGAGAAACGGAAATGACGTCCTCCTTTTGTTACTTTCGTAACACGGCCAATAGAAATGACGTCTTCTTCATAAAGTTTTGGTTGTCTTTGTTGTCTTGGTTGACGTTTTTCTCCTCTATTACGAGGTTCTCTTTTAGCAGGTCTAGAAGTTTTTTCAGTTGCTTCTGAAGTTTCAGCAGCTTCTGTTTCTTCTACTTCTTCTACTTTTTCGATTTGTTCTTCCATCCTTACCCTCCTTTAGAATTCTAATCCGTTTTCACGTGCTGCATCTGCCAATGCTTTTACACGGCCGTGATAAAGGTATCCACCTCTATCAAAAACTACTTTTGTTATTTTTGCTTCTTTAGCTCTTTTTGCTAATAGCTCTCCTACTTTAGTTGCTGCTTCCACGTTACTACCGTTTTCAAGCTTTAACTCTTTATCAATAGAAGAGGCACTAACTAAAGTAACAGCTTTTTCATCATCAATGATTTGCGCAAAAATATTACTATTTGATCTAAAAACATTTAATCTAGGTACACTAGCAGTACCAGATACTTTTGCTCTAACACGTGCGTGTCTTGCTTGACGTGCATCATTACGAGCTACTTTTTTTATCATAGTTTCTCTCCTTTACTATTATTTAGAAGCTTTCTTTCCTTCTTTACGTAGAACAGTTTCGTCAGCATAACGAATACCTTTTCCTTTATAAGGTTCTGGCTTTCTAATTTTTCTAATATTAGCTGCGAATTCACCAACTAATTGTTTATCAATACCTTTAATAAGCAATTCTGTATTGCTTGGTACTTCTACCTGAATACCAGCAGGTATCTCAGGTGACCATGTATGAGAGTGTCCTGCAGCTACAACAAGTTCACTACCTTTTAAAGTGAAACGATATCCTACACCAACACACTCTAATTTCTTTTCAAAACCTTTTGTAACACCATCAATCATATTTTTGATATTAGCGTTAGCAGTTCCATGGAAATTTTTATAATTATCATTATCTCTAGTTAATACTACCTCAGAATCTGTGATTTCAACATGAATATGTTCATTAATTTCAGTAGAAAGTTCGCCTTTTGGACCTTTTACTGTAACGTTGTTGCCATCAACAGAAACCGTTACACCGGCTGGGATTGTTAATTTTCTATTTCCAACACGACTCATAAAATCATCCTTTCTACCAAATGTAAGCTAAAACTTCTCCACCAAGTGATTGACGTCTTGCATCTCTATCTGTCATAACACCTCTTGAGGTAGATATAATAGCGATACCTAGTCCGTTTAATACTTTTGGAACGTCTTCAGCTTTTACATAAGCTCGTAATCCTGGTTTTGAGATTCTCTTTAATCCAGTAATTACACGCTCTTTATTTTCACTATATTTTAGTGATAATACAAGAATATCTTGAACATTGTTTTTCTTAACTTTGTAGTCAACGATAAAACCTTCTTCTTTTAATATTCTAGCAATCTCAATTTTCATCTTTGAAGCAGGCATTTCTACTTCTTTATCGCGCATTTGATTTGCATTACGAATTCTTGTAAGCATATCTGCGATTGGATCTGTTACCATATACTTCCCTCCTTTTACCAACTAGATTTTTTCATTCCTGGGATTTGTCCTTTGTAAGCTAGTTCACGAAAACAAATTCTACAAATTCCGTATTTTTTAAGTACTGCGTGTGGTCTACCACAACGTGAGCAACGAGTATATCTACGTACTTTGAATTTTGGTTCACGACTAGCTTTTATTACTAAACTTTTCTTAGCCATAAATTTCCTCCTAAGTTTTATTTCTTAAATGGCATACCGAAACCTTTTAAGAGATCAAGTGCTTCTGCATTTGTTTTTGCTGTTGTAACAAAAACAATATCCATACCACGTACCTTAACAACGTTATCATATTCAATTTCTGAGAAAATAAGTTGTTCCGTAAGACCTAATGTATAGTTTCCTCTACCATCAAATGCTTTATTAGATATACCTCTAAAGTCTCTTACACGTGGAAGTGTAATACTAATTAATTTATCTAAGAAGTTATACATATTTTCCCCACGTAAAGTTGACTTGCAACCAATTGCTTGACCTTCTCTTACTTTAAAGCTTGCAATGGATTTCTTTGCCTTTGTTGCAACGGGTTTTTGACCTGTAATAAGTTCTAGGTCTTTCATAGCTGCCTCTAATAATTTAGAATTACTAGTAGCATCTCCACAACCCATATTTACGACAATTTTTTCTAACTTTGGTACTTCCATAACACTTTTATATTTGTATTTTTCCATTAAACTAGGTACGATCTCTTTATCGTATTTTTCTTTTAGGCGGTTCATATATACCCTCCTTCCAATTAATCAAGACTCTCATTAGATTTTTTTGCTACTCTAATTTTCTTGCCTTTTTTATCAGTAGAATGTCCTACTCTGGTTCTTTTTCCGGTTTTAGGATCTACGTGCATTACATTAGAAGCATGAATTGGAGCTTCTACTTCAACGATACTACCAGCAGATTGACCATTTGCCTTCATATGTTTTTTCACCATGTTTACGCCTTCGATAACGACTCTATTTTGATCACGTAAAACATGGGTAACTTTTCCTTCTTTACCTTTGTTTTTACCAGCAATGACAACTACTTTATCTCCAGTTTTAAAGTTCATTTTCATTCCTCCAAACTCCTATAACACTTCTTTTGCAAGTGATATAATTTTCATAAAATCTTTGTCACGCAATTCACGTGCTACTGGTCCAAATACACGAGTTCCAACTGGTGTCTTATCATCTTTAATAATAACAGCTGCGTTATCATCAAATTTAATGTAAGATCCATCTTCTCTTCTTAGACCAAATTTACTTCTAACGATAACTGCTTTTACAACTTTTCCTTTTTGAACAGTTCCGTTAGGAGTTGCATTTTTAACGGATGCAACCACTATATCTCCAATATTGCCAGTTTTTACTTTAGATCCACCAAGTACACGAATTACGGATAATTCTCTTGCACCTGAGTTATCTGCAACTTTTAAACGGCTTTGTTGTTGAATCATAATTAATCCTCCTTTTACGAGTGCAATTATAAGATAACTGCTTTTTCTACTACTTCCACTACACGGAAGTGTTTTGTTTTAGATAATGGTCTCGTTTCAACGATTCTAACAGTATCACCTTTTTTAGCAATACCATTTTCATCATGTGCAGCATATTTTTTAGAATATTTAACTCTTTTTCCATATAATTTATCATTTTTATATGTTTCAACTAAAACAGTAACAGTTTTGCTATTTACATCACTAATTACTTTTCCAGTAAACTCACGATTTCTTTTTTCTTCCATAATTTCCTCCTATTATTTTTCAGATAGTTCTCTTTCACGTAGAATGGTTTTCATACGTGCAACTAACTTTCTCAATTCTCTAATTCTGGAAGGTTTCTCTAAAGAACCTGTTGCTTGGGAAAAACGTAAGTTAAATAATTCTTGTTTATATTCTTCTATTTTAGAAAGAATTTCTTCGTTTGATAACTCTCTAATTTCTTTATTAGTCATTATTTACACCGCTTTCTTTCTTAACAAATTTACATTTGATTGGAAGTTTATGCATAGCTAAACGGAAAGCTTCACGAGCTACTGCTTCATCTACTTCTCCAATTTCAAACATAATTTTTCCTTCTTTTACTACTGCTACCCATGCATCATGAGAACCTTTACCTTTTCCTTGACGAGTTTCTAGTGGTTTCTTTGTTAATGATAAATGAGGGAAAATATTAATCCATACTCTACCTCCACGTTTCATATAACGTGTCATTGCAACTCTGGCAGCTTCGATTTGTCTATCTGTAATCCAAGCTCCTTCCATTGCCATTAATCCGTAATCACCGAAATGTAATTCTTTATTTCCTCTTGTTTTTCCTTCATAAGGAAGACGATGTGGATTACGATATTTAGTTCTTTTTGGAATGACTGCCATCTACATTACCTCCCTTATTTTTTTCAGGAAGTATTTCACCTTTACAAATCCATACTTTAACACCGATTTTTCCATAAGCAGTATTTGCTTCTTTGTGAGCATAATCAACATCTGCTCTTAAAGTATGAAGTGGAATAATTCCTTCAATATAACCTTCAGTACGAGCCATATCAGCACCGCCTAAACGTCCAGAAACGGCTGTTTTAATTCCTTTTGCTCCAGCCTTCATCGTATTTCTAACTGCTCTTTTTTGTGCAATTCTGAAAGACACACGTCCTTCAATTTGATGAGCAATATTTTCAGCAACTAAGGCAGCATCTAAGTCTGGGTTCTTTACTTCTTTAATAGAAATTTGAACATTTTCATTAACTAACTTAGATAATTCTGCTTTTAGTTTTTCAATTTCATCTCCACCGTGTCCAATAACAACACCTGGTTTAGCAGTGTTGATAACAACCTCGGTTCTCTTATCGTTTCTTTCGATAAGAACACTTGAAACTGATGCATCTTTTAACTTTTTAGCTAAATACTTACGAATCGTATCGTCGCTTTTTAAGAATCTAGCGAAATCTTTATTATCAGCGTACCAATTAGATTCCCAAGTCTTGTTTATACCAACTCTAAGTCCTACTGGACTAACCTTTTGACCCACAAGTGTTCCCTCCTTACTTAGTTTCTCTCACTTACTACAACAGTAATGTGACTTGATCTTTTTTTAATTGGATCTACGTGTCCACGTGAACCAAAATTTACTCTTTTTAAGGTTTGACCTTCATTAACAAACGCTTCTTTAACATATAAATCTTCTTTCTTTAAACCAAGATTATTTTCAGCATTTGCAACAGCAGAAGTTAATACCTTACGGATTAATCTCCCTGCTTCTCTATTTAAATTGTTTAAAATTTTATCTGCTTCAACTACGCTTTTTCCACGTATTAAATCTATCGCTAAACGGGCTTTACGAGGTGGGATTCTAACTCCCTTTGCAATCGCTCTTGCTTCCATTTTAGTCCTCCTTTCTTAGGAACTATTTCGTATCAGCTTTGTTTTCTCCATGGCCACCGAATTTACGGGTTGGAACAAATTCACCTAATTTATGACCTACCATATCCTCTGTTACATAAACTGGAACAAATTCTTTTCCACTATGAACAGCAAATGTATTTCCAATAAATTCAGGGAATATTGTTGAACGGCGTGACCAAGTTTTAATAACTTCTTTTTTCTCAGCACTATTATTTTTTCTAACCTTCGCAAGTAAACTTTTATCTGCGAAAGGTCCTTTTTTAAGACTTCTTGCCATCTAAACCATCCTTTCCCTATTTTGCATTACGGCGACGAACTATTAAGTCATCTGATTGTTTTTTACCCTTACGAGTCTTGTAACCAAGTGCAGGTTTACCCCAAGGAGTAACTGGACCACTACGTCCAACAGGTGCACGACCTTCACCACCACCATGTGGGTGATCATTAGGGTTCATAACAGAACCACGAACAGTTGGTCTGATTCCTAAATATCTCTTACGACCAGCTTTTCCTAAATTTACTAATTCGTGATCTTCGTTTCCAACTTCGCCAATTGTTGCACGACAAGTACTTAAGACTTTACGAACTTCACCGCTTGTTAAACGAAGTAATGTATATTTTCCTTCACGTCCTAAGATTTGAACGCTAGATCCAGCGGAACGAGCAAGTTGTCCACCTTTTCCAGCTTTTAATTCCACATTGTGTACAACAGTACCTTCTGGAATATTGGCAAGTGGTAAAGTGTTTCCAACTTTAATATCAGCATTTTCTCCACTTTCAATTTTATCTCCAACATTTAATGTTTTTGGAGCAATGATATATCTCTTTTCGCCATCTTCATAATGTACTAAAGCGATATTTGAACTTCTATTTGGATCGTATTCGATAGAAGCAACTGTTCCGATAACACCATCTTTATCTCTTTTAAAATCAATAACACGGTATTTTCTTTTCACTCCACCACCTTGGTGTCTAACAGTAATTCTACCTTGATTATTACGACCACCATTTTTCTTTAATGTCACTAACAATGATTTTTCTGGTTTTACTTTAGTTAATTCACTATTATCTAAAGTAGTCATACCACGTCTACCATTAGTTGTTGACTTATAAGCTTTGATTGCCATATGTATAATCCTCCTTTAGACTTAGTTTAGTTCAATTGAACTACCTTTCGCTAATTTTACCATAGCTTTTTTTCTTCGATTGGTTCTACCAACATAACGTCCTACTCTTTTGCTTTTAGTAGTAGCATTAAGAGTATTTACGCTTTCTACTTTTACATTGAAAATCTTTTCAACAGCTTGTTTAATTTGTGTTTTATTTGCTTTTGGATCAACGCTAAATACATAAACGTTTTGTTCCTTTAAAGCTGCTGATTTTTCAGTAATGATTGGCTCTTTAATAATATCTCTATAATTATTCATTACGCTAGTGCCTCCTCTACTGATTTAATTGCCTCTTCTGTAGCAACTAATACATTTGCTGAAATGATATCGTAAGTATTGATTTCATCAGCACTTAATAACAATACGTTATTTAGATTACGAGTTGCAAGAATTAAATCATCGTCTAATTCATCTACAACAATTAACACATTTCTTTCTGCTTTTAAATTAGATAAGATTTCTTTAACTTCTTTTGTCTTGTTAGAAGCTAATTTTAATTCATCTAAAACGATTAATTCTTTATCTAATACTTTATAAGTTAAAGCAGACTTTAAAGCTAATTGTCTTTCTTTACGGTTCATCTTTAACGTATAATTTCTTTCTGTTCTTGGGCCAAATACGACTCCACCATGATACCAATGTGGAGCACGAGTAGAACCTTGACGAGCACGTCCTGTTCTTTTTTGTCTCCATGGCTTTCTTCCGCCACCAGATACCTCTGAACGAGTTTTTATGGCATGAGTACCTTGGCGAGAGTTAGCAGTTGCTAAACGAATCGCATCATAGATAACAACATCATTTGGTTCAATTCCAAAAACACTATCTGATAATGTAATATTTTTTACTTTTTCACCTTTTATGTTTAAAACATCAATTTTACTCATATGTTTTCCCTCCTACTAGTTTTCTTCCGTAGAAGTTTCTTCTACTGTAGCCTCTTCAGCTGGTTCCTCAGACTCTACAACTTCAGATGCATGAACCACTGGTGTTTCCCCATAATTGATTAAAGGTTCTACTTCATTAACCTTTTCAGGATTTTTAGTAGCAGATTTAATTACTACTAAACCTTTTTTAGGTCCTGGAATATTCCCTTTAACTAATATTACATTATTTTCTAAATCTACAGATACAATTTCAAGATTTTGAATTGTTACTGTAACATTACCCATATGTCCTGGTAAATTTTTACCTTTGAAAACACGCATTGGTCTCATGGTTCCCATAGAACCTGGACTTCTGTGATATTGAGATCCATGTCCCATAGGTCCTCTTGATTGCCCATGTCTTTTAATAACACCTTGGAAACCTTTTCCTTTTGAAGTTCCCGTTACATCAACAACTTCTCCTGCAGTAAAGATATCAGCTTTGATCTCTTGACCTACAGTATAATCATTGATATCTACACCTTTTATTTCTCTAAAGAAGCGCTTAGGTGTAGTATTTGCTTTTGCTGTGTGACCAGCAGAAGCTTTTGTCGCTAACTTTTCTCTCTTCGTATCGAATCCTAATTGAATTGCCTCATAACCATCGTTTTCTTTCGTCTTAATTTGTGTTACCACATTTGGTTCTACTTCAACGACTGTTACAGGAATTAATTTACCAGATTCTGTAAATACTTGAGTCATTCCAATTTTACGACCTAAGATTCCTTTCATATACTATTTTCCTCCTATTTAATAATTTTGATATCTACACCACTTGGTACTTCTAAATGAGTTAAAGCCTCAATAGTTTCCTTTGTTGGATTAATGATATCAATAAGTCTTTTGTGTGTTCTTTTCTCAAATTGTTCACGAGAATCTTTGTCTTTGTGAACAGCTCTTAAGATAGTAATTTTTTCAACTTCCGTTGGTAGTGGAATTGGTCCACTTACTTCTCCACCGTTTCTCTTCACAGTTTCAACGATTTTCGCACAAGCTCTATCCAAACTTTTATGTTCGAATGATTTTAATTTGATGCGAACTTTTACTTTTGACATTTTTATGTCCTCCCTTCGCCTATATCTTGTATAGACTTGCTCCGTGTAAAAACCCAATTTCCAGTTTATTTTTATTTACAACTTAACCTGGCGTATCAGCAACCTTACACATCCTTGCATGTCACACATACAAAAGTATACTAAAAAAGCGTTGAAAAATCAACACTTTTTTCTTATTTTTTTATTTTTTTTACAAATTAGAAGTTGCTGGTACCAATTGTGTTTCTCTTTTAGGAGAGCCTAAAGAAAGAACATATTTTTTCGTTCCAACCACATGTTCTTGTAAAATAGAGGTTTCTTTAATATACCCATTAAAACCGTGACTAGGTACCATAATATATTTGGATTCAAAAAGAATAGGAAGCCTTTTTTCGTTTAGTTTCAAACGGTACTTTGTTTCATATGCTTCTGATTCTAAAAGAAGTTCATAATCTGTATTCACTCCTAAATCTTGCAAATAGTTTAAAACAACAAATAAATCGTATTTTGCGTGTTCTTTATAGAAATCTCTTTTTGCAAGTGCATAAACAAGCCATTCAAACCCAATAACAAAACTAAATTGAAAACATAACATAAAAAAACAATAAGAAAGAGAAGGGTTAAGGGCTAAATTAACAACAATCCAAGCAGGAAGATCTATTTTTAGATAATAATGCCTATTGTTTCGAATGATTTTTAGTGGTCCTAAATTTTCTTTAATATCTTTGATTTTATCTAAAAAGCAATATTTTAATCTTATTTTCATTTTTCTTTCCTCGCAAACTTCCTCTATTCTATCACAGGTCATATCGCTAGTCAAAGAAAATTTCATTAAACAAAAAAAGATTTATTGATCTTTTCCCATCAATAAATCTTGTAATTCTTTATTAGATTGTTTGATTAATTCAATCTTTTCATCATTAAGAGCAATCAATCTCTTTTTTCTTTCAATTTCTCTTAAAAGGAAATCGCAAAGAAAATCTACATCGCAAGTATCTGCATCAATTTGATAGTACTCTTTTAAATAATCTTTTTGTTCTTTTGTTAAATCTATCATAACTGTTTCCCTGTCTTTTCTGGCATTCCTTTTGTTACTTGCTCTCTTAAAAGGCCAATTAGTGCTTGATTTTTACTCTCTTCCATAGCTACTATCTTTTCACTTTGTTGATAGTCACTATCTACTTTCATCAAATCCATAACCAAATTTTGTAGCCTTTGTTTCTCTAAATTTTCTCTATCCATTACTTTACCCCCTTAATTTTATTATTTTGCTAAGGTTTTTATTTCCTCTTCAACAGTTTGTTGTTGTTCCGTTAATAAAGTAATCATTCTCTTTAAATCTTCATTCGCCTTTTGTAAACTACTAAGATATTGTTGTTTTGCTTCATTGACTTGGTTCAATTCCATGACTTGATTTACCATAGTAGATAGCGTTGATTGATCCTCTTGTCTTGTTTCTCCCATTTCCTCTCCTCCTATTCTTTCTGTTCTCTCTAAAACACCTGTCACAAGATGAGAAACTTCTGCTTGATGAGCTAAATAAGCAGCTTCTTCCTCCCATTGATTTCCCTCAGAATCAACATAAACTGGTGGTTTCTCTTCTCTTACCTCTTCTATTGGTTCTTCTGCTTCTTGTTCTATTTCTTCTATAGCAGGAGTCTCTATATAAGCAGATTCTGGTTCTTCTTTTATTTCTTCTACCTCTCCTACCGGTTCAACCTCTTCAACAGCAACTTCCTCTGTTACTTCTATTGGTTCCTCTACTTCTTGTTCAGCTTCTTCTGTAGTAGCCACTTCTATTTCAGTAGGTTCTTCTTCTTTTATTTCTTCTACCTCTCCTACCGGTTCAGCCTCTTCAGCGGTAACTTCTTCTGTTACTTCGACTGGTTCCTCTACTTCTTGTTCAGTTTCTTCTGTAGTAGGAACTTCTATTTCAGTAGGTTCTTCTTCTTTAATCTCTTCTACCTCTCCTGCTGGTTCAACCTCTTCAACAGCAACTTCCTCTGTCACTTCTATTGGTTCCTCTACTTCTTGTTCAGCTTCTTCTGTAGTAGCTACTTCTTCTTCAGTAGGTTCTTCTTCTTTAATCTCTTCTACCTCTCCTACTGGTTCAGCCTCTTCAGTGGCAACTTCCTCTGTTACTTCGATTGGTTCCTCTACTTCTTGTTCGGTTTCTTCTGTAGTAGCTACTTCTGCATCAGCAGATTCTGAAACAACATTTTCTACTTCTTCCGTTGGTTCTTCTAATACTTCCTCTGGAATTTCTGGATTTGGAATTTCTCCCATTTGAACGGCATAAGCCGCTTCTTTTAATGCACCCTCAGCCATTGGTCCTAAATGAGAAATGTAATCAGCTTCACTTTCCCACTCATTTCCAAATTCATCAACATATGTCCCAGCCACAACTGGTTCTTTTTCCTCAACTTCTTCTTCATCTGGCATTTCGGTAACAGTTATCTCTGGAAGCTCTTCTTCCTCTGTAACAGGAACATTTACATCTTCTGGTAAAAGATTATCTTGAGATTCTATACTTTCCTCGTTTTCATCCATATGTGATTCTAAAGCACCTGGAATCTCCTCTTCCTTTACCTCCTCTTTCTTTTCTGGTTCTTCTAATTGTTGTTGAAGATGATGTAGATAATCTGCTTCGCTTCCCCATTCATTTCCTTCAGGGTCAGTATATTTTAAAGTATCTACCGCGATTGGTTCTGTTAAGCCCGTTAAAACATCAATATCCTCTTCAGGAGCATCCTCCCAAACAGGCTCTTCTTCCTCACTATTTGACGCTTCTAGAGTTTCCTTTTCTGCTTTAGAACTTTCTAAAAACTTTTTATAAGCCTCTTCACTTTCCCATAGACTTCCATTATCCGCCATATAATAATCTAACTCATTTTTTTCCACTGGCTCTCCCCCGTTTCTGTCTTTTGTCATTCTTAAAAAAGCATCTAAAAGTTCGCTTGCCGTAGGATTTGCATTAGGGCCTAATGAATGAACAAAATCTAAATATTCATTCGCATCTTGATTAAATTGCTCGCCTCTACTCAATTTTTCTTCTTTTTCTTTTCTTTTAAATAAACCCATTTGTCCATCTCCTATTTTTCATACTATCAACATAATACTACATTTTTTGCCTATTTTCAATGAAAATATTTTCATTTTTGGCTTTTCGCATATCTTTTTGTTTTTCTTTTTTCGTATTGTCCTTCTTGTCGATATTGTCGTTCCATGGTAGGATTAAACTTTTCATGTTTACCTACTTTTTTTCTTTTTCGTAATTCTTGAAAATACTTTGTTTCAAACTCTACTAGTTTTTCTTCAACGCGTTTCTCTTGTTCCTTTGTTGGATGAAATCCCTGCCGGTTAATTTCCAAAAAGATTTCATTTATTTCTTTATAAATCAAAAGATCGTACTCTTCAATTAAATGAAGATATTGTTGCGCAAATAAGGTAAGAAGTGCTCCATTTGCAAAAGTTTCTTTACCGCCATGTTCCTTTTTTACAATATGATGATAGGTCATCGGGTTAATCTTTGTAATACGATAATGCATCCAATCAAATTTAGAAACATTATATTTATCAATCATTATCTTTAATATATACTTCATACCTTATCCCCTACTATCATTTTAGCAGAAAAATCAAAATATCGAAACATAATATTATTATGATAGGTGATTTTATGCCGAATAATCTTTCTAAAGTTCCTGCCGATGCCTTTACCATTAGCGCTATTTTAATTGGCTTTTTACTGATTGATGATTTAAATCCTGCTGAGCAAAACTCTATTGGAAACTGGTTTATGATGATTGGACAAGTTCTATGTACCAACTCCGCACAACAACAAGTTATCAACAATAATAACAATCAAACAGCAACTCCCCCTATTGTGAATAATAACTCTTCTATCGATGTATTAAAAAGAAGTATGGAAAAAGTAAATGCGGAAGTTCAAAAATACTGATTTGTTTTTGAAGAACAAAAGATGTTATAATAGACTTGGTGATAAAATGAAGATTGGTGTGTTAGGAACAGGTGCTTTTGGTATTGCTTTAGCGCTTATTTTAGAAGAAAATGGTCATAAAGTAGAAATGTGGACTAAGTTTGAAGAAGAAGCTAATTATCTAGATCAAAAAAGAGTAAGTCCCAATTTACCTAATATTGTTATCCCTGAGAATATCAAAATTTCTACGAATTTCGAAAAAACCGTGAATGGAAAAGAAGTCATTTTAATTGCTGTTCCCGCTGCTTTTGTGGATGATGTATCTAAGGAATTGTCAAAATATTTTAAGGAGAATCAACATGTCTGCATTGCTTCTAAAGGAATTGAGAGGGACTCTTGTCAATTTGTTCATGATGTCTTTAGAAGGTATATCAAAACGAATCATGTAGGTGTCATCTCTGGGCCATCTTTTGCGATTGATGTCGCTAATAAAGTACCAGTTGGTCTTTCCCTAGCTAGTACCAATCAAGAAACTGTTCAAATTATCAAAAAGGCTTTTCAAAATGCCCATATTAAATTACGAGAAACAGAAGATATTCTAGGCATTGAAATCTGTGGAAGTATCAAAAACGTCATCGCTATTGCCGCAGGTATTCTAGATGGTATGGGTCTTCCTATTTCTACTCAAGCCATGTTAATTACAGAATCCTTAAACGATATTAAAGAATTAATCGATGCCCTAGGAGGAGATAAAAAAACGATTTTATCCTTTGCTGGATTCGGTGATATTCTTCTTACTTGTACCAGTACCAAAAGTCGTAACTTTTCTTTTGGTAGATTAATCGGTTCCAAGCAACCTAAAAGGGTTATTGAAAACTACATGGAAACTACTACCATTGAAGGATTATATACCCTGAAAGCCATTTATCAGCTCATTAAAGATAAAAATGTACATATGCCTATTATTGACTTAATTAATGATATTATTTATCACGATAGACCTATAGAAGACTTACTTACTTTTTTAATCGAAAAATAAAAAAACAAAAAAACAAGGAAGAAACCTTGTTTTTATTTTTCTTCTAATGCAGCTATTTCTTTTTTCATAAACTCAATTCGATCTAACCAATCATAAGTTGTAATTAATGTACAAATCAATAATGGTAAGAAAATGAAAATTGCTTCAATCGTATGAATTTTATAAAGACATACCGCAAATAAAATATTTAAAGCAACACTTTTCCATACCTGTAGCCAAGAATCATCAATTTTTTCCTCTAAACTCTTTCTCATACCGTACCCTCCTATTGTTACTTTTATTATAGCACAATATGAGAGAAAAAAAGAAAAAAGAAGCATTTTTTTGCTTCTTATTTTGTGAATGGAATTAAAGCCATGTAACGAGCATACTTTACTTGCGTTGCTACATATCTTTGGTGTTTAGCACAGTTTCCAGTAATTCTTCTTGGTAAAATCTTTCCTTTATCTGCGCTAACATATTTCTTAATAACTTCAACGTTTTTATAATCTACGTCTTTTCCAGTACACATTTGACAAACTTTTTTCTTTTTTCTATAAAATTCTGCCATGTTTTATTCCTCCTTTAATCTAGGAAGTTATCGTCAATGGAAACAGAATCCCCATATTCAGCAAAAGGATCGTTTTCAACACTAACGCTATTATCTTGATAATCATATGGACTAGGTTCAGAGAAACTAGAAGAATCTGCTTGTGATTTATTTTTTCCTTCTACAAATTCAAAATTATCCAAAGCAACATCCATCGTATATCTCTTATTGCCATCTCTATCATCATAACTTCCAGTTTGTAATCTTCCTTCAATGCCAATTAAGTTTCCTTTATCAAAAAACTTAGCAATGGTCTCTGCTTGTTTTCTCCAAGCAACAACATTGATAAAATCAGCATCTCTTTTTCCATCTGCATTCGTAAACGTACGATTTACTGCAACCGTAAAGCGTAAGAATGCCGTATTAGAATTTGTATATCTCAATTCTGGTTTAGCAGTAATTCTACCTACTAATAAAACTTTATTCATAGGATCCCTCTTTCTTAGTCTTCTTTTCTAATAATTAAGTGTCTAACAATATCGGAACTAATTCCTGCTAAACGATCAAATTCTTTTACGCCAGCATCATCTTGAGCTTCTACTTCGAATACATAATAATATCCACTCTTGAAAACTTCTGATCCTTTTTTGATATCGTATGCCAATGCTCTTTGTCCCCAAGCATCAACGCTAGTAACCTTACTACCTTTTGTTTCTAGAGTTGCTTTGAAACTATCAGCAACTTTAGAGATTTCTGCTTCCGCTAAAGTTGGCTTTACGATAAACATAATTTCATAATTTCTCATTTTTTACACCTCCTTATGGTCTTTGGCCTTTTCAGGCAAGGAGTAATTGCTTACTCGCTTAAGATTATAGCAAATAAAAACCATTTTGTAAATAAAAATTTTTACTTTATTTTTTATTAGAATCGATTACTCTTTTTCATTCTCTTTTCTTTTAAACAAATAAGCATTCCTATCTAGCTTCTCAAATAAATAACCTCTTTTAGAAAGCGACTCATCATCCTCAAACAGATAGCCTCTTTTTGCAAGTAATTCATAATTTTCAAATAAAAGTGGTTCTTCTTTTTGCAACTCTTCTATAGAATAAACTGTAGAATAAAGAATAAACATCGTCGTTTTGTTTTTGATATATTCCTGAAAACTATCCATATTATAAGGATATTTATCATAATCTAAATTTTGAAGTTCAAAGTAATAGGTAGAAGGAACTAGATTAGCGGTTGTATATAATCCCATATCTAAAAATCCCATGTTAACCAAAGTCGGATGATCATATTCTTTTAAAATTTCTGCATACTCATATTGTATTAAATCATTTTTAGATACCAATCGGAAACTCGCATAATTCGCAAAAAAATAAGCTAAGACAATAGAAGTTACTGTTGAACAAATAGATAAATAAAACAAAACTTTGTTGGTAAAATAACGTTCTAGAAGACTGGATAAAGCAATAAAAGAAAATAATCCAAATACAAGACATGGGAAAATATAGTAAGGTATTGCTACCATCCCCCAAAAGATTCCTAGAATAGTTCCTATATAAGCAAGTATTAAAGAAACTTTTCCACGCATATCCCATTTTAAAAGAAAGACTAAAATTGGAAATAAGTAAACGGCAAAAAAGATGAAAAGATTTTTTGATAGTAACATCGCTTCATAGTTACCAAAAATAAAAGATAACCGTTCCCAAAGAGAAGAGGTAGATGCATAGTTTGTCATATTGACTACGAAATATACATGAATAAATTCTTTTACACCACCACAAATAGCAAAGTAAATCAGAAATATTAGAAATGGTAAAGCCATGCCTCCTAAAAACACAAAGCAAGAAAGAAATGCTTTTTTATATTTTTTATCAATCAACAAATTAAAAAATAAGGTGGCCATAACCATAAACCAAAATCCTAATATGTTAAATTTAATTAACAAAACGAATCCCGCACATAGTCCCATCAAAAAAAGACTTCTATTAGAAATTTCTTTATTTTGAAAATATTTTAAAAAAGAATATAACGTGAAAAAAAGAAAAGGTAAACAAAACTCTTCAGCAGATCCGCCATGAACAAAACTTTGATCAACACATAATAAAACAGTGAAAAGAGGAATAAGTACATATGCCCAATTCTTATGAACAAATAGGTTTATTATTTTATAAACATAATAAAGAGCAAAAGCCCAAAAAAGGACTTCTAAAAAAAAGACTCCTAAGAATGTAGTATGGGAGAATAAAGACCCAATACCATATATGAAATAAAGAAATGGTCCTTTTTGTTCAAAAACATCTAAATATGGTACAATGCCACGAAACATTCCCTTTCCAACAGTAAAAAACGCATTCGCATCTACCCAATCGTTCATCGGATACAAAAAAGAACATTTACTAGTTAACATTAAAATAATAAAGGAAATGAAAAAGCAAAAGCCAAAAACAGCTATCTTTTCTCTATTCTTTTCTATCAACTGCATATTTTCACCTATTTCATTATAACATGTCTTTTAGATAGCAACAAACTTCTTTTATGGATTTGTGTTTTTCCACGTGATTTGCTATAATACCGCTTGCAGGTGAAAAAATGGAAAGTTTAAAGACCAATAATGGTTGTTCCCTAGAAGAATATAAAAAGGAAATATGCTCGAAATATAAAAATTGTCATGTCTTAGAACATCCACTAGATGGCGAGTTTTTCATGAGTGCTGGAATGTTAGAAGGAAAATCACTCCTGGAAAAAGTGGTTACCAACGGATCTATTTCTTTAAAAGAAACCAAAAATAGCCCTCGGCAAATCTTCTGGCAAAACCATCTTGTGACATTAAAAAATGGAACAAGTGTAAAATTAGAGATAACCAATGCTACTTTCTTAATTGATATTATTAGACTTCACGGACAAGAGGAAATCTCTATTCATATAGAAGAACCAGACCAGCAACTTTTAAAGCTTTTAGTTGAGTATCTTTATCATCATCATTTCGGTGGATTTAAAGAAAATAAAGTTGAATTTACTTCCCCTACTATCCTAGAAATACAAAATCGATTAGATACCTTTAAATTATTAGAGCATGTCAATCTTCGTAAGGGTACTCATGTCATGGTTAAATCGATTATTGGGCAAACAAAATTCTCACAAGAATAATGTGAGAATTTTTTTATACATTAAATCGGAAATAGCAGATATCTCCATCCTTCATGAGATAATCTTTTCCTTCTAATCGCATCTTTCCAGCTTCTTTGACGGTTTTTTCACTTCCATACTTTTCTAAGTCTTCATAACTCATGACTTCGGCTTTAATGAAGCCTCTCTCAAAGTCTGTATGAATGATACCAGCACATTGTGGAGCCTTCATTCCTGTTTTAAAAGTCCATGCCCGAACTTCATCTGATCCTGCTGTAAAAAATGTTTCTAATCCCAAAAGAGAATAAGTCGCACGAATAAGTTGATCGAGGCCACTTTCTTGAACTCCTAATTCTTCCAAAAAGGCTTGTTTTTCTTCTGGTGCTAAATCACTTAATTCTGCCTCTATTTTCGCACAGACAACAATAACGCCAGATTGAGATTTCATAGCATACTCTTTTACTTTTTCAACATAATTATTCGTTCCCTCTAAAAGATCATCCTCAGAAACATTAGCCATATAAATAATTGGTTTAGCCGTAAGAAGATTAAATGCTTTAATCATTTTTAATTCTTCCTCTTCTAAATCTAGACTACGGATTGTCTGATTTGCTTCTAGGGCACTTTTTAAACGGTTTAAAAGTTCTGCTTCTTTTTTAATTTCTTTATCTTGAGATAGCATTGCTTTTTTACCAATCTTATTGATACGATTTTCAATAATCTCTAAATCCGCTAAAATAAGTTCTACTTCAATAATCTCTATGTCACGGATAGGATCTACCGTATTTTCTACATGAATGATATTCTTATCTTCAAAGCAGCGAACTACCTCAACAATAGCATCTACTTCCCGAATGTGGGAAAGGAATTTATTTCCTAATCCTTCACCAGTTGAAGCCCCCTTTACTAGACCTGCAATGTCCGTAAACTCAAATGTCGTAGGAACTAAACTAGCGGGTTTATAAAGATTATTTAAAAAATCTAGTCTATTATCTGGAACTGTTACAATTCCAACATTTGGATCAATCGTGGCAAAAGGATAATTAGCCGCTAAAATATTTTTCTTTGTAATGGCATTAAACAAAGTAGATTTTCCAACATTTGGTAAACCTACAATTCCTGCTGTTAAGCTCATAAAATCACGTATAATCAATCTTATAGAAATATTAATTAATTTCTTATTGATTGATCCCTTTCTATTTATATTT
>CANROB010000016.1 GCA_947632115.1 uncultured Bacilli bacterium | reverse complement strand
TTGATTTTTCTTCTTGATTTCTTTTATTCCCTCCATCCTTTTATTGTTAAAATCATCTTTTCTTTTCTATTATATCAAAAAAAAAGACAAAAGTCTTTTTTTTAAGAACCACTGCTTGAATATTTCCGTATACCCAAATAAAATAACGCAATCGAAGGGAATAGATAAAATATGGTAATAAGGGGTGAGATGATTAGCCAAGGATTCGTACTTCTATCTAATAAAAATAAAAGTGGATAATAATTCACAAATCCTAAAGGAAGAATGTATGTGAAAAAAATAACAAATCCCCTTTTAAAGATACCAATCGGATACTGCGCTAAATGCTTGCTCCCATCTGTCAAAACGTTCCTTACCTCTAATCCCTTTACGGTAAGAAAGCAATAGGCTGCGCTTAAAATAAGAATGCTTAAAAAGATACAAATAGAACTTAGAAGCATAAAGACTAAAGTAATCACTTTTTTAAAATTCCAGATAACCTCTACTTTCCAAATCGCTATTCCTAATACGACAAGGGATTGGATAAGTCTAGCAAATTTAATAAAACTTACCTCTTCACAACACACTTGTCCTAAAATATTTCTCGGTCTTAGTAACAATCTATCAAAATTTCCAGTCACAATTAAATGATCAAACTGATCAATTCCGCGAAAAAAGGTTTCACAAAAAGAGAATCCAAACTGAATAATTCCAAATGTAAGAAGAACTTGCCATAGTGTAAATCCTTTAATATTAGAAAATTGATCAAATAAACAAAGAATCGTGAAGTAATATCCAAAAAAGACAAAAAACTGAGCTAGAAAGGAAAGACAAAAAGAGGTCCTATATTCTAATTCTTTTTTAAAGTGAACTTTTAAATATTTTATATATAATGTCATCTTAACCTCCCTGGATAACCGTTTTCCTTAAGGCCTTATTTGTTATAAACCGCCCAAGAAAGAAAAGGAAAAGAATCCAAAATATTTGACTTCCAAGACCAATCAGTATCTGTCCCCCACCAACATTTCCTGTATAAACTAAAAATGGAAAATCCGTAATATAGCGAAAAGGAAGGAGATTAGAAATATTTCTTAAATAAGCAGGGAAAAAAGGAACAGGAATGACTAATCCCGATAAGATATCTGCTAAAACCATTAAGATATTAACAATACCTTTTTCATCTAAAGTAAAAAGACAAACGACATGATAAAGAACTACTAAGACTGTCATTAAAAAGGTTGACAAAATCATCGCTAATAAAAAGAAGAGAAAAGAAGAAATAGAACTAGCGGCTTCTAATCGATAAGGAGTAGGAAGTAAAATGGCAACCAAAATAACCGGTAAAAAACGTAAAGTTACCATCGCAAGTCTTTCTCCTAAAATCTTTGAACACCACGTAAAATATAAATCTTGTGGTCTACATAATTCATAAGCAATATTGCCATTTTTAATCATCGTTAAAATCTCTTTATCTTTATACCAAAGATAAACTAATCCAAAGAAGGCTTGCCCTAGCCACACATAACTCACTAAGGAAGACAATTCCATTGGCGTCTTAGTAGAACTTCCTGATTCATAAAAAGCAACATAAACGAGTACATAAACCATTCCAAAGAAAAATTGCGTAGACATTCCTGCTAAAGCAGCTGCTC
This sequence comes from uncultured Bacilli bacterium, assembly GCA_947632115.1. Classification (GTDB taxonomy): domain Bacteria; phylum Bacillota_I; class Bacilli_A; order RF39; family UBA660; genus UBA5578. The sequence goes on along the minus strand of CANROB010000016.1, from coordinate 33,835 downwards.
GATATTGTAAACCGGTAATAAACTTCAATTTGAAGTAAGAAAGATACCCTCTCATATGCCATACTCCTCATATAGGCGAACAATAACATCATCAATCGTTTGAGGAATAAAGTCAATATCCTTAATAGTTAACTTAGAGGATAGATAATGAATAAAATCATTCATTTCTACTTTTCTAGCATCTACTTGAAATTCTATCCCCCCTTCAATTCGTCTTTGTGATTGAATATAACTCTTTTTTATCTTGACATATTCTTTCGTCATTACTCTTACCGTTTTCAGGTAGTCATACTGTTCTTTTAATTGTTTTAAAGAACCATCATAGAGTAGAACTCCTTTTCCAATTAAAAGAATTCTTTTTGCGAGAGCTTCAATATCTGCCATATCATGGGTGGTTAAAATAATCGTTACTTTATTTTGTCGATTGATTTTTTTGATGAATTCTCTTACCTGTCGTTTGGAAACAGCGTCAAGGCCAATTGTTGGTTCATCTAAAAATAAAATCTTAGGGCGATGCAGAAGCGATGCGGCTATTTCTAAGCGCATTCTACTTCCTAGACTCAGTTGCCTTACTGGTACATTTAAAATATCTTTTAAGTCTAGTAAATCAATCAACTCATTCAATGTTTTTTCGTATTCTTGATCCCCTATTTTATAAATGTCTTTTAATAGGCGAAAAGAATCCATTGCAGGGATATCCCACCATAACTGACTTCTTTGACCGAAAACAGCGCCAATTTCAGCAACGTATTTTTTACGGTCTTTCCATGGTGTCATCTTGTCTACTACAACACTACCACTATCTGGCACTAAAATTCCTGAAAGGATTTTTATCGTTGTAGACTTTCCTGCTCCATTAGGGCCAATATAACCGATGATTTCTCCTTTTTTGATGGAAAAGGAAATATCATCAATCGCATGAATCGTGCGGTATTCCCTATGGAAGAAGGATTTTAGGCTTCCCTTTATTCCTCCTTGTTTTAGAGGTAATTTGAACGTTTTATGAATGTGTTTTACCTCAATGAATGACATTTTATCAACTCCTCTCTATCAAGAATCGACAATTTATCATTCCAGCTTCATCACTCCTACTCCTTTCTATAACGCAAAAAACCACATTTTTCTATGTAGCTCACTCTGTCAGTAATAAATTGTAGATTCTTTGCAAAACGTCAAGTAACATTATAATCTATTTTTTTAAATTAAGCAATATCTTTTTTTCTTAAATTAAAAAAAGTATGTTACTTTTCATAGGTATCTAAAAAGCTTTCATACTTTCCATCTCTTTTGGTTCCTAACACACAATTTAAATTAATATTGTCTAAAGCCTTAAAAATATTGTGATCGATTTCTTCATTTTGTTTCTTTAATTCTTGAATCAGTTTTTTTACTTCTTTCCTCTTTCCTTCTTCTTCGGTAGAGGCTTTTGCTTCTGTAAATTTACAGGCACAATTTAAGAAAATTAAATCATTCGATTTGGCCCATGCCATAATATCTTTTTCCTTGATGAGATAAAGTGGTCTTATCAGTTCTAATCCTATAAAGTTCTCACTATGTAACTTAGGCATCATCGTTTTAATTTCCGCACCATAAAGCATAGAAAGAAGAGTTGTTTCAATGACATCATCAAAATGATGCCCTAAAGCAATTTTATTACAGCCTAATTCCTTTGCTTTATTATAAAGATATCCTCTTCTCATTCTGGCACAAAGATAACAAGGACTTTTGGAAGCAACCGTATTTACAACCTCAAAAATATCACTTTGAAATACTTCTATAGGAAGATTTAGAATTTCTGCATTATGGAGAATTTTTTCCATATTTTGATTACTATAACCAGGATTCATAACAACATAATGAGCTTCAAAAGGTACTTTTCCATGGCGAACTAATTCTTGAACACACTTAGCCATTAAAAAGGAATCTTTCCCTCCACTAATGCAAACCATCACTTTATCATTCTCTTGAATCAAATCATATTCTTGAACAGCATGAACAAATTTACTCCAAATGTCTTTTCGATACTTTTTGATAATGCTTCTTTCGATTTCTTGATACTTCTCCATAAAACTCTCCTAACCTTATTTTTTCAAGCAAGAAAAAAATATCCATCATCATATTATCATATTTTTGTAAATAGTATTCGTTTTTTATGACTTTTTTTTGAAATTTGTGATATGATGGTAATATAGTAGAAGGAAGTGAGAAGATATATATGGATTATAACAATAATCAATATAACAATGTTCCAACTGGAAATACACCAGCTGGACAACCAGGAACCCCTACGCAAGCACCTGCTTACAATACGGGATCTCCTGTGACTCCACAACCTGTTATGGGTGGAAGTCAAAACAATATGTAGACTGGTTCTGCACCTAAAAAGGGAAAAGGCAAAATCATTGGAATTGGTGTTGCCATCGTTGCTGTTATCGCGCTAATGGTTGGAGGTATCTTTGGATACAAAAAACTTACGGATAACCCAACTAAAATACTTAAAAAATCCATCAACGATTTATATGCTAACTTTAGTGACACTTTAAAGGATTATGGAGAAAACCCAGTTATTGACGCTATCTTAAATGATACTGTTAAATTTAATGGTGAATTTTCTCTAACTGGCTCCCTATTTGAAACTATCAAGGATGATAAAGTTAACTTTTCATTAGGCCTAGATGCCAAAAACGAAAGCATGGAAATGTATGCTGGTTTAGATGAAAAGAATCAAACCTTAGCCGATATTAGCTTCTATGGAAAAGATGGAAAAGGCTATATGGCTAGTAAAACTTTATTCGACAACCTATACACAACTGGAGAAATAGACTTATCCTCTTTAGGAGATTCTGTAGAGGAAATAAAAGAAAGTTTAAAAAATACATCTAATGTAGAAGATCTCGATGCTATCGTTAAAGATTTTAAAGATGCTCTTATTAATTCTTTGGATGAAAAACAATTAACCAAAGAAAAAGCAGAATTAACGATCAATGACGAAACTATTAAAGTAAATCGTCTCACTTACAATATTGATGGCGATTCTATTAAAAATTTATTTACTTCTATCTTTAAAGAATTACAAGGAAATAAAAATTTTATTGATAAACTAGTTAAAGTTAGTGGCATGAGCGAAGAAGAGATTAAAGCACAACTAGAAGAACTTGCCAAACCAGAATATTATGACGAAGTAGCTGATACTAAAGAAAAATTCATCCTCTATACAACAACTTCTAAAAATTCTGTTGTAGGAATAGAACTTGTAGATGATGAAGGTAACTTTAGATACTATAATCATGAAGGTAATTTCAACATTCGCTTTCAAGAAGGAAAAGAAACCGTTTTTGAAATTGTTGGCAAAAAAGAAAAAGATGCAACAAAAGTTACTTTCAAACTCGATAGTAATGGAGATTCCAAGCTAGAAGATCTTATTGTTTTAAATGTAAAGCAATTTAATGATGAAGGAATTGATTGTGATTATACCATTTCTTCAGAAGGACAATCTATTACTGGTACTTTCAAAGCTACCCTAAAGAAAACTAGCGATAAAAAATATGAAGGTGTCTTAGAATTCTCTGCGGCTGTTCCAGAGACTGGAGATATGGGCATGAAGATGAATTACAGTGTAGAGATTGGTACAAAAATAGCTGATATAGATACTAGTAAAGCGATAGATGCTGAGAGCATAACATCACAAGATAGTTTAAAATTAATGCAAGCAATGGAGAATTTAGAAAAATCAAATTTTGTAACTTTCGTATCACAAATCATGAATTCTCTTGTTCCACCTGTTGAAACAGACTATGACGATTTTCTATAAGATGATAAATACTTAAAAAGGATAGTTTCTACTATCCTTTTTTCATGCGATAAAAAAGAAGTAATTTGATTACTTCTTTAATTTTTCTTTTTTTGAATAGCAACAGCTATTCCAACAGCAGCAACAACTACGACAGCACCACCAATCAAGATAAGTGGCCATTTCGTTGTCTTTTTCTTTTCCTCTACCTTTTTTTCTTCTTCTTTATTTTCTACTGAATTAGATTCTTTATTAGAATTGCTTCCAGATTCTAAAGAAGAACTATTGCTAGAAGAATTACTTCCACTAACTATGTTACTATTAGTGTTTTGTGTAGAAGAATTAGAACTGTTAGAATTGCTTGCTATATTACTACTAGAATTAGAATTCACACTGCTATTAGTATTAGATTGTGAATCCGTATTGCTATGAGAATTGTCATTTGTATTCGAATTCGTATTACTATGAGAATTACTATTGGTATTAGAATTCGTATTTGTATTAGAATTACTATCTTCTGGTTTTGATGGTTCCGCTTTTACATGATAAATAAATTTAGAAGAATTCTCTAATTCCTTTACCACTGTTCTAGAATTCCACGTATTATCCACAATCTTCATGGAAGAAATGCCAACTGAATATTCTACATTCGATTTAGAAGTCGAAGTAAATTCCATGGTACCTAAAGTTAACTCTTTGGCACTATTTAACAAGTTATGAGTAGTCCCTACTCCACCAGTTGTTACGCGAACAGTAAGCGTATGATTCTTAGAATCATAATTTGCTTTTTTTACGTAGTTGCTATCAGCAACCTTTTCATTAAAAGCAAAATCTTTTACGGATACATTTCCTTCAATTTTAAATACAACATCAATACCACCAACAAATCCCTCTTCGAAATGAATGACTGTATTTAGTTTTCCATTAGAACTTTCTGTAAATTTTGCTCGTTCTTCTGCTTTTACACTAGGGAAAAAGCAAAATAGGGAGATTACTAATAAAAGAGTAAATAATATTTTGTTTTTCATGTTGTACCTCCCTATTTTGAATTATTCAAAGTTACAGGTTTTAAGTCCTCATATTTAGGTAAATTGGTAATAGACTTAGAAGTACTTGTAATTCTTTGTCCTTCATTTGTTTCTGCATCGTTTACACGATATAAATAAGCACGAATAGAAGCTGTTTTAGATAACATTTCTTCATATTGTTCTTGACTCATAACATAAATCCAGTATCCCTCAGCAACATCATATACAGTATCATCTTCATTTAATTCTGCAAAAATGATTTGATATCCAGAGTATACTTTTGTCTCATCATTTGGATTTCCAATTAACACAACGTTGAATCCTGGATTTCCACGATAAGTTCCTTTGATGATAACAGAACCTTTCTTAATCTTACCAACGACATCTCCATCTTCATCTAGTTTAGAATCATCGCATCCATCTTTTAGATAGCAATAATCACTTTCTAATTTTCCAAAGGCTGGAACATCAGAAGAAGCCATATCAATATCGATATTATCTCCTGGAGGAGCAATAATATCGATTTCTGCTCCAGAAAGACCGTTCTTATTACCATCAGATTCAATTTTTACATAAGCAATATCATGGTAAGTCCAAAGTTGAGTTTGACTAGTTGTTCCTTGACCCATGAAGTAAATTGTTTCTTCTGGATCATCAGCAGTTACATTAAATGTTCCTGTTCTAGCAACTGTCCAACTACCATCTTCACCAGTCTTACTTACAGAAATCTTATACTTCTTAATCGTATTAGGAGCTAATTCACCATCTTCTACAAGGGCACGATATTTAATACCACTAATAGACATTGGATTATTTAAGTTGATAATAACATAAGCATTTCCATTATCAACACTTAAACTTGGTTTATCGGTTGTCTGATTTAAAGTTTTGATTTTTTCTACTCCTTTAAATCCGGTATCTTTACTACCATCAATTAAGTTGTTAACTTTTAATGTAGAGAAATCTACATCTTCATCTTCATAATCAACAACTTCTCCAGCTTCTTTTACATTAGAAGTAATAGTAAATGTTCCCTTTTCAATACTTCCATCATGACTAATCTTAATTTCCTCTAAAGTAGCTGGTTTTGTTTTATTTAATAAGTAATCATAAGCAACAACTTGATAAACATAGGCTCTATTATTTTCAGAACCGATTTCATCAGTAAATTGACGTACATCCCCTTCTACAAAACCGATAGATACGCCATTACGAAGAATTTCATATCCTAAGATTTTATTGGTATCTTGATCTACACCAAACGTTAACGTAACCCGTTTACCGATACTATCAGCATCCACAATATCAGCTGTTACTTTCGTATTCTCTGACATGCTTGCGCCACCAGATAAACGATATCTTCTTGCCTTATCATTTAGATAGTAAATAGCTCTTTCTTCTTTTGGAAGTTCAAAACTATTAATTTCTGCAACAGCCTCTTCACTTGCGACAATTCCCCAAGCTTTAAAGTATTCTGTTAAATCATGTCCTGCAGCTTTACTAGCAAGAATGACTAATAAATCATCTTTCTTGAAGTCCTTTACTTTTTCATAGGTTCTCGTTAAATGATTGATTCGAGAATAAATAGAATCTTTTTCGTTAAAAGTCTTACCTTCATCATAAGCTAAATGTAATTGCCAGTACATCCCTAGAGTAACAAATACATTTTGTGGTTTTCCAATCGTATGGGAAGTAACTTTATCATAGATTTTTTCATAGATTCCACTACCCTCTAAACGAGAGATATCTTTATCATTACTTGTTTGAGCTAATAAAGCATAAACGTTATTCGTAACCTCAGCATGTACTAAAGCAGATTGGTTAATTTGGTGACCAATTTCATGGCTAATTCCCCAACCAAAGTAACCAGTTGCATCATCTGTATTACGATGTGCTTGAACAAGTCCAGCGATAGAACCATATTCAATTCCAATATGATATCCACCAGCATACATAAATGCGCCATCGAACATCTTCATATAACGAATATTAATACGCGCTTTTGGCATTTCATCTTTAGGGTCTTCCGCATTTTTAGAAAGTCCTTTTTGACGATAGAACATTTCCATCATCTCATCGAAAGCCTCCGTAGATTCATAAAGACGTTCTACTCTTTGATCTAAAGAAGTTGTTCCAGAATCTAAGGCATTTTTAACAGCAACCGCAGAAACAGACCATAATCCATGAGTCGTAACAATTTCTGTAGCACCTAATGCACTTTTTTGTGGACTAAATTCTTTTTCTTCTTTTGCATACATTCCGCTAAGAGATGCTACGTAACTATCAAGGTTTTCAATATACTCTTTAACAGCGGCTTTCTTAGAAGAAGCATCTGTCAATAAAGAAGTATCCAAAACTGGAATCTTTGTTCCGCCACTAACCCTAATTTTTACTGGGTTTTTAGGATCTGGTTTAGAATTGAAACGTACATAAACGCTTCCGCCACTTTCTCTTAAAGAACTTTCCGTTGTTACTTCTGGAATATCAATAATATTTTGACCCTTACTTAATTTCTTAACGGTCTTATTCCAAGCACTTGCTTCTGCATAGTACTGAGAAATAACAACATCTACATTTACATTTCCAGTAGATCCTGCATAAATTGTGATTTGATCTCCTGGTCTTACAGCAATACCAAGAGGTTGATAATCACTAATTGTCATGGCAAAACCTACATGACCATTATAGTAGTTAGAAATGTATGGGTTTAGTTCTATAACATCATCTAATTTTTCATCTCTTAAAATCTTTTCAGCATACGCTAAATCGTTTAAAACAGATTCTTGATAAGGACTGTATTCCCCATTTTTCTGAGTATTTGCACGAGTTCTTAGTTCATCAATTTTCTTTTGATCAACGCCATCGGCAAGCTCAATTCTAAGATCATCTTTAAATAAAGCTTTTACGTCATTTACTAAAGAATCATAATGATAAAATTTAACTTCTGAGATGGTAACTGGTGATCTATTACTAGCAACAGTTAAACCAAATTGAACAGCTTTTGCCTTAATTGGTTTTTCTAGTTTTACAACATAATAGTAGCGTCCATTTACATCTTTTTTCTTGGTAATAACAGCTGGAACTTTAGTTTGATTTTTGCTCGTATAATTATCTATCTCGCCCCAGTAATATACTGCTGCATCATTATTGTTAACATATCCACCTGTTTTATATTCATTTGGATACGTATCTGGTACTGTTAGAACAAATTCATCCATTTCATAAACTTGATCTAACTCTATAATTGGGTATCCTGTATTGTCATTATAAGTACCTACTGTCCAGTCATTATAAGACCAAACCGTTTGAAATTCATCATCTACTAAAGCCCAAGAATCTTCATTGGTAAATGTTCCCTTAGAAGAGATAACCCGATTAATATGGTTCGTTCTTCCTGTTTCTCCATTATAATCATTAATAATTCCATATTGAGGAACAACAGCAGCTCCGGCTTCTAAGACTTTCGTCTTTACCGTTGCAGAAGCTTCTCCTTCTCCAAGTGGGTTATTACCAGTAATGTAAGCCTCATATTCAGCATTTCCCTCTAATCCTTTTAAGATATAAGAAGGACTTGTTAAATTCGCTACCTTTGTCCACTTATCATCTCCTACCTTACGATAGTAAAGATTATAAGAAGTGGTATCATCCATATCTTTCCAACTATAGGTAATACCACCAAAAGTAGCAGTTCCTTTTACCATATCTGGTGCGGGAGGACGACGGTTTGCTTTTGGACTAGCAACGACCTCTTTACTCCATCCACTTCTCCATTCTTGGTTAGAAGATTGTACTTGAATTTTATAATTTTTATAGTTTTTTAAATCTTCAATTGTAAAACTTGTGAACGTTGTTTGGAAAACTTTTCCACTTTCCATTTTTGGTCCAACAATACGAATTTCATAACCAGTGACATTTGGAACAGAATCAAAAGTAACTGTTAATTGTTCACTTACTGATTCATCTACCTTAATATTGCTTGGTGTATAAAAATCTTCTGGTTCTTTCGTTTTTACTTTTACATTATTTAAGAATTCTACTTTAGCAATGTCTGCTAAATTATTACCAGAAGTCTCCGTTACTTTAATCGTTACCTTTTTAACAGCAACTTGATTTTTTAAATCAATAACGATAGTTCCTTCGGTAACTTCCTCGGTAAATAGATGAATACCTTGCGTATTTTTCTCACCATTATAGGTATATTCTTCTACTTTGCCATCAGCAGTTTCCACAAGAAGTGTCATCTTAGTTGGAGCGTTTTCACCAACCCCAATTCGAATCTCACTCATCTCAATAGCTTTATCAGTTTCTTCATTTGCTAAATTCATCGTAAGATTGATTGGATTATCCTCGGTTACTTCTCCTCCATTAGATGGAGCAAGAGTAACAACACCCTCTTCTTGGAAAAGATCACTTAAAGCTCCTCCCTCTACTTTTACTTCTTCCTCAGAGAAAGTAATTGCCTCAGGATTAATGATAGCACTTGTATTTTCTATTTTTGCTTTCTTTTTAGTTCCATTTAAAATGGCTGTAATGTAGTTCAAATCGGCAATATCTACATTACCGTCTAAATTTAGGTCGTAATCTACATTGTTTTCATCGATAGCTTCCATCATGAGGTCACTATCTTGTTCGTCTACTTTTCCATCTTGGTTCATATCACCGATTTCAAACATACCACGTTCATCGGTAATACTAACACGCTTAGAAAAGTCGTCTAGTGTTACTGGCACCTCATAAGTAGCAAAATGGTCTCCACTTAATTTGAGTGTGTAAGTACCCTTGTTTAAAGAGTAGAGATTAATACTGAAATAAACGATGTTATTCTGATAATCTACACCACTCAATAAGTTTCCATTGTTGTCACGTTTCGTTGCCACTACACGAATGTTTTTTTGGCTACCCAATGTAATTGCTTCTTCATAATAACCGTCTTTAGCACTCGTAATATCATTTAGGTCAATTGTTGCAGTAGCTTCTTTCTTTGAAGCATCCGTAATGGTAAATTGAATATTATTTTGCTCACGATTTCTAATAGGAAGAACTAATTGGGCTTCCAATTCAATATTTCCCTTAGGTGTATTTTCTTTGGAATCTTCTACTGCACTAATCACTTCAGGGGTAACTGGTGCATCATCCAAAGCAAGAACAGCTAACGGTGCAAAATTGTTGAATAATGTTGCTACTACCAACACAAGTGTTGAAAGTTTCTTCATTATTTTTCTCATAAAAAATTCTCTCCCTTCTACACCCCTATTATATCCTAGAAAATGCCTGAAATCAATAAGATTTTTAAAGAAAAAAAACAAATTTTTTTAGTCTCTTTATTATACACAATTTTAAAAAAAAGATGACTCTAAAATCAAGGGAAAAAAGGAATTTAAAAAAAGCGGAATTTTCTAGTTTCCACTTTCTTTACATAAAATCTATTTTTCTAATTTCGTTAAGATTTGTTGAACGGTAAATTCTTGATAATCTTCGCCATTTTTTTCGATGTGATAAGTTTTTCCTTTTTCTAAAATAGGAGTGGCTATAACAAGAGAAGAATAATTCTTTTTAGAGTGATAAGTAAGAAGTACTTCTTCCTTATTATCACTGATGGTTATCGTATCAGAACTACCTAAAGGGCTAGAAAAAGTAATCCATATGCCATAAATCTTGGAAGTGGTGCTAATCGCCTGATCCATTCCTTTACTACCGCCTGCCATAATAGTCCCACCCGTGATTTCAAATACCTCATCATAATCAATGGCTCCATTTTTGCTATCAGTTGGTCCAAAGATAGTGACCTCTCCACCACTCATATAAAAAGAACCATTCACATCAATTCCATCACCAGATGTATCTAGCGTTATTTTTCCCCCTTCTATTGTAAGGGTTAAAGAATCGTTTTTATAATCACTTGCAACATTAATGCCATCTTCTTTAGAAAGAATAGAAATTTCTCCTCCTTTTATAGTCATGTTAGAAGCTTCTAATCCCTCATAACTTTCTACAATTTCAATAATTCCTTTTTCTATCGTTAAAGATTGGTTCGCATTGATTCCTTTTCCTTGTGCCTGTATGTGAAAATTACCATCTTGTATCGTAAGAGAGTTTTGTGAAGTGATGGCATCATCCTTGGTTGTAAGAGAAAAATTTCCTCCATAAATCGTAATAGAGACTTTTTCATTATCCGAATCATTAGTTGATTTTATGCCATCTCCGCCTGCATCAATGGTGTATGTACCAGACTTAATCGTAACGATATCTTTTCCTCTTATTCCATCATCTTTAGCCTCAATTTCGTAATTTCCAGATAAAAAGGTTAAAGTATCTTTACCAACAATCGCATCCTCGCTATTCGCAATCACTTTAAGACTACCTTCTCCCGTAAAGCGTAAATCATCATGACTATAAATGGTTCCTACTTCCTCACTATCAAGATAGTCACTTCCATCTTCTAACACATTGATCGTATTTTCTTTTAGTTCTATTTCCACCAAAGAAGCATCAGTAATCAAAATAGCAGGACCTTCTTGATTTGTAATAGAGACATTATCCAATATAAGTTTAACAGGAGAAGTGGTATCTACTGTAATCATCCCATTGGATAAATTTCCCGTTAAGTGATAAATCCCTTTTTCTGTAATAGTAACACTATCCTTTAAAGAAATAGAATAGGTAGTGTACCCATGCCAATTGATATCTTTTTCCTTGGAGTCATCTTTTTGTTCATAAAGAAAAATCCCCAAAACTATAAAACTAGCTAATACAAAAAAAAGAACAAGTTCTATTTTTCCTTTTGTTTCCATTTTTCCTCCTAAAAAGATTAATTCGTAAAGCGAAGAAGATATCCATCCGGATCTTGAATTAAAAATTCTTGGTCGGTAACTTCTTCCTCGCCTACCCGATAAGTATCTTCTTCTAACTTTCGAAAAATAGGATATCCTAATTTTAAGATTTTCTCATAAAATGCGGAAATATTAGAAACCGTCATCGAAAGATTCATTCCCCTTCCGAAGGGATATTCTAAAGTACCAGTATTCCAATTCTCATTTATCTCTTCTATCATTAATTGATTTTCTTCTAGTTGTAAGAAGCAAAATTTATTTTCTTTCCTCTCATAAACGACGGAAAAGCCAATACTTTGATAAAATTGTTTGCTCGCCTCAATATTGCTTACAGAAAGTTCCGGAATTAGAGACTGAAACTTTATCATTTACTAGTACCCTCTTCTTCTACAATTTTAGAATAATATAATTTTCTTAAAATCTTTTGTCTTTTTCGATTGTCAGAATCTGAAAACATCTCGATTTCAATCGTATCCCAGATTAGTACCCAACCACCAATCAAAAAGATTTCTTTAAAAATAGAATCATGCATTACATAAAAAGAGAAAAAGAGCATAACTAATCCTACCAAACAATAACAAAATTGCACTTTGTTATTGTACTTTTTAATATGCAAACACTTTTCATATTCCTCTTTAATCCCCTCACGAATCATAGGGATACATTCTTCCTTATGAAGACGATTTTCAATTACAATTTTTATTTGTTCCTTTTCAAAGGGATTAACATTTTCAATTAAATATTGAATTAACTCACGAGAAACCTTTTCATGATTAAATTCTTCATAAAAATTATCTTCTACGCGAAGAACAATTTCAAACTCTTTTTTCTTCTTTCTAGATATTGTCTTTTTCATATTCTCACCTACTTTAAGAATAACATATTTTTTCTTGTTTTAACATGTTTTTTTCTTCTTCTGATTTTTACTTGTCACATTTTTACTAAAAAATAAAAGCACCTTTAGAAATACTTTTATTTTTAACCCTTCTTACCATTTCATACGCATCGTACGAAGAGCATTTAAAACGGCTAAAATGGTAACACCAACATCGCCAAATACAGAAAACCACATCGTCGTAAGACCAAATGCACTCGCTACTAAAATGATTAATTTAACCCCAAGAGCAAAGATAACATTTTCTTTTACAATGGTAAGTGTTTTTCGTGATAATTTGATAACATTAGCAATCTTAGAAGGTTCATCTGTCATGATCACAATATCAGCAGATTCTAGCGCAGCATCACTACCGATTGCGCCCATTGCAACACCAATATCGGAAAGCGCTAAAACAGGAGCATCATTCATGCCATCCCCAGCAAATAAAATTTTTTCGTCCTCTTTTTTCTTTTGACGGAGAATTTCTACTTTTTCTACCTTCTCATTTGGTAAAAGAGAAGCATAATAAGTGTGAATTCCTAACTCTTGACAAATAGAAGAGGTTATTTCTTCCTTATCTCCAGTTAGAACAACAATATGTTCTACTCCTAATTTTCTTAAACTATTAACAGCTTCTTTCGCATCCTTTTTGATTCGATCAGCAATCACAATATTGCCACGATATTCTTCATCTATCGCAAGATAAAGAATGGTGCCTTTATCCCCTTCTTCTACAAAAGTAATATGGTTTTCTTCCATCAAAGCACGATTTCCAATCAATACTACTTTTCCATCTACTAAAACCTTTAAGCCCATCCCTGGATATTGCTTTAATTCTTTAACATATTTTTCATCTATTTTCTCTCCATACGCTTTCCTTAAAGATTTCGCAATAGGATGATTAGAAAAAACTTCTGCATAGGCAGCTATCTTTAAAAGTTCTTCTTCTGGTATTCCGATAGCGTTTATCTTTTGAACTTCAAAAACACCTTCTGTTAAAGTACCTGTTTTATCAAAAACAACAGTACTTACTTTATGGATATCTTCTAGTGCATTACTACCTTTTATCAGTACTCCCATGCGAGAAGCAGCCCCTATTCCCCCAAAAAAACTAAGTGGAACAGAAATCACTAAAGCACAAGGACAAGATACTACTAGAAAAGAGAGTGCCCGATAAATCCATGGCGAGAAAGCCTGATTCAAAATGAGTGGTGGAAGTACTGCTAAAAGAAAAGCACTCCCCACTACGATAGGAGTATAGTATCTAGAAAACTTCCGAATAAAAGTTTCAGACGTAGATTTTTTACTATTCGCGTGCTCTACTAATTCTAAAATTTTTTGAACAGTGGATTCTTGATACGCCCGAGTGACTCTTACTTGAATTACTTCCTCAAGGTTCACAACCCCACTTAATACTGTATCTCCCTTAGATACTTCTAAAGGAGTAGATTCCCCTGTTAAATTTACTGTATTTAAATAGGTACTACCCTCGATAATTTTTCCATCTAAGGGAACTTTTTCTCCCGGTTTAATAACAATAATATCTCCTACTTGGACCTGTAAAGGAGAAACCTCTTTCATTTTTCCATCTTCTAATAAAAATGCTTTATCCGGTTTTAATTCCATTAGGGCTTTAATAGAATTTTTGGATTTGGAAACAGCTAAATCCTGAAATAATTCTCCTAAACGATAAAATAACATAATGGCAGCGGCCTCTGGATATTCACCAATACAAAAAGCCCCTATAGTTGCTACTGTCATCAAAAAGTTTTCGTCAAAAATTTTTCCTTTAAAAAGATTTTGAACCGCCTCTTTTAAAACCCCTAATCCGACAAATAGATAAGAAAAAAGAATAAAAAGAGGACGAATTTCAGAAACTGGAAAAAAAAGTCCTAGTAAGAATAAACAAAAAGAAACCCCTAATTCTACACAAGCTATCTTCATAACTCCTCCTTATTTTTTATGAGAAATATGCTCTAAACCAACTTCAAATACCCGTACCACATGTTCATCATCCAAGGTATAATATACTTCTTTTCCTTCTCTTCGGCATTTTACAATATGCTTATCTCTTAGTGTCTTTAATTGATGAGAAATAGAAGATTTTGTCATGGAAAGAGCATTCGCTAAATCACAAACACACATCTCATGTTGATCAAGCGCAAATAAAATTTTCGTTCGTGTTGGATCTCCTAACAACTTAAAAAAAGTGGCTAAATCCCCAAAAGTTTCTTCTTTTGGCATCTTCTTTTTAGCAAGAATAACGGCCTCTTCATGAATGACATTACAGTCACAAACAAACTCTTTTTTTATCATATTTCCTCCAAACAGTTGAATGATTATTCAATTATCTATATTCATTATAAGAGCAATCTATTCTTTTGTCAAGACAAAAAAAGAATAGAAGAAAACTTCTATTCCGCATTTTCCTGTGTTTGATCAGCACCTAGTTTTTTCGTTAATACAGCGGAAACTACATTAGCATTTGCAAAAACAGATTTAATGTTATTGTCATCAATATATTTATCTTTATATTGGAATGTAAATTCATAGTTGTTACCTGCTTTAATACCCTTTGCTCGCTCTTTAGGCACTTTAACAGTATCTAGATTATCATTTTGAAATTGTTGTAAAGTCAAATAAACAAATTGCTGGTCATTACTTTCTAACTTGTATAAAACAGTATACGTTTTAACAAAGTATAATTTATCTCCTACGGTTGGATCACAATAAGAATTTTGATATTTCATATTATAAGGTCCAAAATAAATATCCTTACCACCATTTAAAGAAGCGCACTTTATCATCGTAAGTCCATGGTTCGTTACCCCAGTTAACCCGCTATCTTTATAGATAACGGTTCCTCCATCCTCTAAGGCATTAATAGAGTCATCCCAAAGTTTATCATGATTTACAAATAGTGATAAAGCCTTTTCAATATCTTTTCCTTCAGAATCAATATAATCTTTTAGACTGACATCTTTTTGTCCGTCATTTAAAGTAATTCCATCTAAGCAATAAAGATAAATTTTTTGATTTTCCCCTTCATAATAAAGTGTTTTTTTATGTCCGCATCCTTCAATCTCATTCGTTGTAACAGCATAAACCTTTTCAACGGCTGGTTTTTCTTCTTCCTTTGGTTCCTCTTTTTCTTCCTTCTCGGTTGGAAGATTCGCACCAACTAAAACGCCTGCTACTAAAGCAATGATTACACTAAAAATAACAAAAAAAACTTTAACTCCATTTTTCATAAGTATCCTCCTATCTTATATATCCAATTATATCATCTTTTTACAAAAGAAAATAGTGCTTAAAGCACTATTTATTTAAAATGGCATCAATTGGTTTCTTTCTAGAAATCTTTTGAATTGGTAAAAGAGAAGCAAGTATGGTCACAGTAAATACTAAAACCCAAATGACGATAAACTGTCTAATACCAACAATAAATGGCGTAAGAAGTAATCCTGCTTCTCCCATAATAATAGAATTTAATCCATCTGTCACAACTACCAAAAGAATAGAAGCGATTACCCCGGAAATAGAAGCTAGTACCACTCCTTCCCAGAGGAAGATTTTAGCAACATCTCTACTTCTAGCACCAAGGGCCCTTAGGACTCCAATTTCTTTTTTACGATAAGAGATACTATTAAACATGAAATTAGCAATTAAACAGGTAGCAAATAAAACGAATACTAATCCAATATAGAACGTAACCTTCCGGAGGATAGAAACGATAGAATAAAGACCATACACCTCATCACTATAAGAAGTCTTAGCGGAAAGGCTATCCTGAAATGGGAAAGCATCAAGGATCTTCCTAATTTCTTTTTCGGTAGTAACAGGATAAAGAAGTGCCGTTCTTTGAATTGTAGAGGCACGATATTTTTCTACTAAATCCTTTGAGAAATAGTTATAGTAATTATACGTTACTATTTCATCGGAATCATCATATCCCTTATCTATATCTTGAAAAATTACTCCTACAATTTTGACCTTAAACGAATCTATCATTTTTTCATCAACATTGCCATAGATACTTAATGTAAGTGTCTTTCCAATAATATCTTGTTTTGAAACATAATTTGCTAAAAATCTTTTTTTAACCTCTTCATAACTTTCATCTTGATGTTTTTGATAGTAAGATTCTAAATCTTTTTCATAATCGCTTGCCATCACTAACTGGTTAAAATTAACAAGTACTTCATCCTTTTTTAGAGAACTCGTTGTCGTCCACTTCTCTCCATCAAAATACGTAATCTTCTTAGAAAGAATCGCGGGATCGATATATATTCCCTCTCTTACCATATCTACTTCATCAGAAGTATATTGATAGTTATATCTTGTATCTAACTCAAATCTTTCTGGAACTTTTAAGTTAGCAATAAAGTCAGGATTTGCATAGATTTTGCTATAAAAAAATTTTTTCTGCAAGGTTAATTCAGAAGTTAACGCTTGTAACTCTTTTCTCGTTCCTTCATTTTTAATGAGAGGTTCATACTGATCCATATCATAATCAATAATTCCCACAATTTTTACCTTATTATCCTTTCCAAAATAATACGTATAATTGGTATCAATAATTTCTTCATACGTCTTAGGAAGGAAAAGATGTTCATCTTGAAATTCATCCGTATTTACTTTTTCATAGACGTAAACACCTGATGACATCAATAATTTGGCAACATAACTAGAAATCACAATTTCATTTTCTTTTTCCGGTGCCCTTCCGATGATTTTTTCTTTAACAATATCTTTTAGATTATCCGTTAAAACAATCTCGGCACCAAAACCATAATGCCCATACGTATAGAAAGTATCACCATCTGCATATTCCTCTGCCATTTTAGCCTTCAACAACTGAATAGGACTTAAGGCTTCATAAGTATCCATGTATTTATAAACTTCATACCCTTTTTTATCAGTTCTCTTCTCTGCTTCTTTTTTTACTTCGTCTGTTATGGTAGCTAACCTTCTAAAAGAGTAGTCAATCGTTCCATCTATTTTATAAAGATCATAGTTCTCAGCTAGGATAAAAGGTTCCTGTCTCTCTGCTAATAACTTAGCATGGGCCTTATTCAACTGAAAACTCGTTAAAGTATCCGTACAACTTAAGAGTCCCAAGGTTACAACGGTTAACAGAATGGTAAAGAAAAGCTTTACTTTCTTATACTTTAAACTTCCTATTCCTAGTTTAAAACTTCCTTTGAAAGGTAGATGGGACTTAATCGTCTCATAAGTATTTTCTACCTTTTTGTCAGGCTTTATCTCCTTCGTATCAGAAACAACTTTTCCATCTTGAATTTCGATAATTCTATCTCCATATTTTTCGGCATATTCTTCATCATGAGAAACAATGACCACTAATTTCTCTTTGGATATCTCCTTTAAGAGTTCCATCACCTGCCTACCTGTTTTACTATCTAAGTTTCCAGTTGGTTCATCGGCTAATATAATTTTTGGATTTTTAATTAAAGCACGGGCAATTGCTACTCTTTGCTTTTGTCCACCTGATAATTCATTTACTTTTCTTTTCTTTAAATCCTTCAATTCTAACTTTTCAAGAAGTTCCTCTATTTCTTTTTCATCCTCTTTTTTTTGTTGGAGTTGGAGCGCTAAAACGATATTTTGATAAACGTCATAGTCCTCTAAAATATTAAATTCTTGAAATACAAATCCTACATAGGTATTCCGATAAGAATCCCAGTCCGCTTGGGTAAAGTTTTGACTACTCTTCCCTAGAATGAACATATCTCCTGAGTCATATTTATCCAATCCTCCTAGGATATTTAAAAGCGTACTTTTTCCACTCCCACTTTTTCCTAGAATAAAAGTCATACCTTTTTCTCCTAGGGTAAGAGATACACCATTTAAGGCTTTGGTACTACTACTTTTCTTAGACTTATAAGTTTTACAAATTTCTCTTAACTCTATCATAAATCCTCCTTATATTCATTATAACAGTTTTCTAACTTGTTAAACCTTAAGAATTTCTTAATTTTCTTTTCTAAGTTACTCATTATATAAGTTCATTATAAAAATATTCCCAAAAAAAAGCAATAGAAATGCTATTGCTTCTTTTTTAATTTGACAGCCGTTCCATACGCAATAATTTCAGCAGCTCCTCCCATGACAGAAGAGGAACCGAATCGAATGTTGATAATGGCATCTGCTCCTAGGCTCTCTGCATCTTCTACCATCCTTTTCGTAGCCATTTGTCTTGCTAGGGAAATCATATCCGTATAACTTTTAATTTCTCCTCCAACAATCGTCTTCATTCCGGCCATAAAATCTCTTCCAATATTTTTTGATTGAACAATTTGACCTTTTACAATTCCTAGGGCTTCTTCAATCTCCTCACCAGGAATATAATCAATATTTACTAGCTTCATCTTCCTCACCTTTCTTTATTTCACGAATTCGTTCTATCAAGTTATACACAATTCCAATAATAGGAATTCCTAAAACTAATAGGAAAAACACATATAAAAACCAAGGCATTTTTTCTTCTTCTATCCATTGAAAATACGTAATTAACCCCATTAAAAATAAGAAGAGAAAAGAAAAAATAGCGCTGGAGAGGATAGCTCCTTTTATTTTTTTAGAATGATCTTTTTGAATATCTCTCATCGTAAATCCTTTCTTATTCAATATATTCATTTTCTCAAAATAATGTGTCATATCGATATCTTGAAAAGTGTCCTTACTTTTTTGAATTTCTAAACACATCTCTTTGACACTTTCATAGTCTTCCTCTAATTTAGTAATCTTATAAATTCTTTCTTCCATACATTCCGCTAACTTTAAAGTTCCCTTTTCTAGTTCTTGTAATTCTTTAATAGGAACCCCTAGTTCACGCAAAAACTTAATCACTTTTAACTTTTTAATATCTTCTTCATCATAGATTCGATATCCATTTTCTTCTTTCCGTTTCGGTTTCAAAAGTCCATTTTCTTCGTAGTAACGAATGCTCTTTTTAGAAAGACCAACAATCGATTCTACCTCATTAATTAGCATGTTCTCCTCCTTTCGTCTTCATCATAGACCATTCCCTAAGGGGAAGGTCAAGCATTTTTTCAAAATAAATAAAAAAAGGATAAAATCCTTTTTAGAGTCCTATGATCCTACTATTACTCCTAGAACTCCAGCACTAATAATAATCACCACTAAAATAATTAGAATACAAAAATAAGACCGGGCGAAATTACGCACATTGATGTTAGAAGTTCCTCCTAACGCGAAAACTAATAACATAATCCAACCAATAACGGGAATGGCAAAAAGGATTTGATATCCAAAATATCCCCACATCGAAATTGGCCTATATTCTGGAGGAATATAAGTTGGATAATTCGAATAGCCCTGTGGATACATTGGCTGTTGCATTGGTTGATAGGTATGGTTATAGTTATTATAATTCATAAAACACTTCCTTACTTCAAAATAAAAATAGCAAACTTTTTCTTATTTGTAAATAAAAATTATTTTTTCCGTTTCCCATCTTTGTTAAAAATTTCTACTTTCACTTTTCGAAGACATAAAACCGTTAATCGTTTTTTACACTTTGGACAAGTGACATGTTTTATTCCTCTTTCACTAGGTAGAGGAATTCTTAAAGTCGTTTTACAACGGGAACATTTTTTATAAATTAAAGTATCTTTATCTTTCCATCTTCTTTGCAAAGACAAAAAAGGTGCCACTAATTTTT
Source organism: uncultured Bacilli bacterium (assembly GCA_947632115.1). Classification (GTDB taxonomy): domain Bacteria; phylum Bacillota_I; class Bacilli_A; order RF39; family UBA660; genus UBA5578. Next base: position 13,605 of record CANROB010000016.1, on the reverse strand, counting down.
CTTTTATTTTTAAATAGAGTTCATTTTCTTTTCTTCTTCTTTTTTTGTTTTTGGAAAATACTCGATAAAACATGATAGTAAATTCTACGATGACAACGATAGATAAAATCCAATTATGAAAAAGTAAATCAAAACAAAGAAGCGCGACATAAATATATAAAAGAAAGGTATAAAGTTCATCTGTTCCATACCGATCCTGCATGAATCTTCTTCCTTTTTCCACCCATTTCATTTTTATCACCATCTTCATTATAACATATTCTTTCGTTTCTGTTATTCTAACCTTTTCTTCTACTTTCATAAATATTTTTGATGAATGTAAAAAGAAAAAGTACTTTTTTACTTTTTCTTTTGGCTTTCTAATGTTAATACTTTGACAAAACGAGCAATATTTTCTTTTTCTTCTGCCGTTTCATAAGTCTCTGCCAAAAAAGATACATTTTGATCTACTTCTGCTTTTCCTTCTACAATTTCTTTTTGAAGCAGTAAATAGTTTTTTCCATCCACTCCTAAAATATTACCCGTATAACCATTATAGTCTTTGATTTTTCCATAATTTTTCATCGTTCATACCCTCCTTGATAAGTAAATTCTTCTGCCAATTTTGATGCAGCTTGTTCCATTTCCTGACGAGCTCGTTTATCTGAACTACCTTCAAAAAGGACCTTTTTAATCTCACCACTTAAAGAAGCTACATACCAATCTGGTCCAATAATACAAGCATCGACATTGGTAAAGGAAGGAATTTCTATCTCATCTAGAGAAACCCCATTTAAATGTTGTCGTAAGGCTTCCATATGTTCTAAATCAGAAATAGCCGCCTCTCCCTGATAGGTTTTAGGAAGAGAACGAGGAGGAGCATAACGAGTTACACGATTTTTTCCTAACTGAATTTTTACCTCTTCTCTACTGGCAAGCGAAACAGCATTTTCAGAAACATCACTATAAAAGTTCCCTAAGCCAGCTTTAATGTTTTCTACCTCTAAATCTACTCTTTTATCATTACTTTCTTGCATAGCAAAATCTTTTGAAATAATAACCTGATCAATAGGATAAGTATCACTTTTTGTCATAGAAAGAAAATCATTTGCAACCTCTTTACAAGTAAAGATTAAATCTTTATTAGAATACTCTTTTGATAAACTATTTCTAAGTTGATTAAGACAACACAAGTTTCCATTACGAAAAGCACTTACTCGACTAATCAATTCTTTCGTTTCAGCATTGTGAAAAGTAATGTGAAATCCATTTGGATTCTCTAAGCAAAAGTTATAAAGAGACTCCCCTGCTCCTCCAATCCTCATACAAGCACCTGTTCTCTCACCTAGGGTTAAATTGCTCATATCAGAAACATTTCCTACTTCGACTAAAATCTTTTTCCCATTTGGTAAGGTATATTCTTTTTGAATAGCAGGAACAGGGATACTATCTCGTTTATAGAGTTGTTTTACCTTTTTAAGAGCAATTTCTAACCGCTCTTTTCGTTTCATAGAAGCACTATTGGGAGCCGGATTCGCACTTAGCAATTGATAATCTTGTCTTCCAAAAATTTGGGAATAACGAATAGAATCAGACCCATAACAATTTGCTTGATCAATGAGCCTTGTAATGGTAATATCTGGAGCATTCGCTGAACCCTTTTGTCCTTGTAATTTTGGATAAAATTCTGAAAAGTTATTTAAAAGATTAGCAACTGTACTGGCATCAAAATATAAATCACATTCTTGCAAAAAAGGACTAAAAGATTCTCCCCAAGCTAGGAATTGATACTTATCTAAAACTTCTAATAACTTTTGATACATCTCTGGATTTTTTTTAGCAACCTCAAGAAGATGAGAAATATCTAGTTCACTTAAAGTCGATAACAAAAATGCAGGATTTCTCTCTGGCAAATGATATTCCTTTTGGGCTTTTAAAGGGGAAACAAAATTTAATATTCCTCTTTCAAAAAGGACACCAAAAATATGTTGATACGTAATTAAAGACCGTTTTACTTCTAAAGGAATTTCTTTTCCGTAGGAACGAGGATTTTGTTTAAACTGATAAACTTGTTTTAAAAGGTCAGGATTATCAATAAGTTCCCTATCCTCTTTAGTAAAGAAAGCATGAGACATAGAATTCAAACTATCCATTAAAAATTCAAAGGAAATTTTCTGCATGGCCTCCTTAATAAAAGTCGTCTTTTCAAAACATTGTTCTAAGCATTTTTGACGCATATTTTCCAGATTATCCTGAATATATTGATTCTTTTCTTTCACCAAATATTGTCCCGCTATCTCCCGTAAAATACCACGCATATTTTCATTTTCTTGAAATAAGCCTTGAAGGAATTCTTCTTTTGATATTCCTTTTTCTTGTAAGAAAGGAAGAAAAGGACAAGATTCATTTATTTTTAATAGCAACGCCTGTGCCTCATCCATATCTTTTAGTTGTATCGCATGAAGGATATGAGAGAAAATATCCATAGTGTCAGGATTTTGTACTTTAAATTGTCGTTGTAATAAAGAATTTAAAATATCATTTAAAGTGGATTCTTTCAAGGTGGTTTTATTTTTCGCAAAGAACGATAAAATATGATTAAAATCCTCTTCTTCTAAGTGTAGGAGTGTTTGAATATTTTTCCCCTTCATGAACGATAATACTTGCATCGAAGTAAGTTCTGCTAATGTTGTTAGGCGTTCTTTAGAAACTTGATAATGTTCGGCAAAAGAAGCTATTAATGGTTCATAACTTTCTAAATAAGGAGGAAAATTTTCTAAATGGCTAATAAATACTTCTATTTTAGAAAAATCCTTTAAAGCTAAAACTTGTTCTAATACTAAAGAAGTATCTTGATAAGATTCTAGGATGCTCCCTATTTGCTTTTGAGAAAAACGAGATAGAAAAGCACCCTTTTGATAATCGAGTAAAAAGTTTTCGACTAATTCTAAAGCAGCTTTATCTCCTAATATAGGAATAGCTTTTGCAATATATTCATTATTTAACTGATAAAGCACTTGTAAACGGTCTTCATCTTTAGAAATAGTTGGCAAATACGAAAGTGCTTCATCTGGCTCTAAGGTAGCAATGATATCCGCACGAGCAGAACTCTCTCTTACATATTTCAAATAAGAAATTTTTCTGTCAGCAGATTCAAAACTAGAAATAATACGAGCTTTTTTCTGTTGTGAGAGGATCAATTGATATTTTCTTAAATAAGATGCCTTTAATTCATCAGAAGAAAGGGAAGCAATAATCTCTTCCATATGCGATCCTATACGAATATATTTTTCTTTCCTTTTATCATCTTCTAAACTCGTAATGATTCTAATTCGCTCTTCTCCTCGATACTCTGAAAGAAGGGATTCCTTTAAATCATCAGAAGAAAGAGAGGCAACAATATCTGCCTTGTCACTAACCTCTTCTAAAAGACGACAAGCTTCCAACTTATATTCATCGGAATCTATAAGACGAATCAAAGAAGGAAAATAATTAACAACAGAACTATCTTGCGTATAACTTTGCAGAAAAAAGAGTTTGTTTTTATCCGATAGAATAGGAAAAACATTTAGAATTCCTGTACTTTCTAAACGATTACTGATAGAAAGAAGTTCTTCTTCAGAAAAGAGAAATAAATAGACATCTGTATAGGCCATATCTGTGTTTGCTAAATTGACTCTTTCATCTAACGTAAAGTTCTCTTGAAACCAATCATAAGAAAGGGTTCCCGCTTTTCTTTGAAGTTCTATTTTTCTATACATTTCAGCATATGTCATCAAAACACCTACTCTCATTTTTATTATAGGAAAGATTTTTTCATTTTGCAACAAAAAAGAAGATTATACCTCTTCTTTTTTCCGTAATTTTGCCATAAAAAATCCTTCATATTGGCTGTTTGGTAAAACCGTTATTGTTCCCTCTAGCGAAGTTGGTAAAAGAGGTACCCCTTCTAAAGTAATGGGTACTATTTCTAAATCCCCTTCTTTTAAAACGGCTTTTACAATTTCTTCATTTTCTTCTTTTAAAATAGAACAAGTAGAGTAAAGAATGGTTCCTCCTTTTTTTAGCAATTTCTTCGCTTTTAGAAGGAGTTCTAATTGAACTTTAGGAAGTTTTTCTAAAAGTTCTTCTGAAAAATTCTCTCCTACATGAAATGTTCCACTCCCGCTACAAGGAGCATCTAAAAGGATTTTATCGAAAGAAAAATAATCATCTAAACTTCTAGCATCTTGATTTAAAGCCGTAATCCTTTTAACCCCTTGTCTTGCTAGATTGTATTTTAATTTCTCATATCGTATTTTACTTTTTTCACAGGCCATCAGTAAAGCCCTATCTTGGGTAAGAGAAGCAATCTCTGTAGTCTTTCCACCTGGAGCCGAGGTCATATCTAAAATACTTTCCTTTTCTTTTGGATCGAGAAATAAAACAGGCAGCATAGAAGAAAGACTTTGAACATAAATTTTTCCCTCTTGATACCATTCTTTTTTTTCTAAATAAGATTCCTTTTGATTCCTAAGGATAAAAGCATCAGGGAAAAAGGAAACGGTTTGATACTCTATTTTCTCTTCCTTTAAAAAAGATTCTATTTCCTCCCTTGTCGTTTTTAGACGATTAATCCGAAAAGAAGGATATCTATCCACTTGATATCCTAGAAAAATCGTATCTTGTAAGGAAGGATATTGTTTTTGAATTTTTTCTTTTAAAAAAGTTGGTATTTCATTCATATTTCACCTATCATATTTTATTTTTTAAATAAAAATCAGTATCGAACCAAAAAGTTTGCCAACTTACCTTTTGGGTATTTGTCTTTTTCTCTTTTAGAAGAGTCTTACTATAGTCAATGATAGTAATAACTTGAGACGTAATAGCTAAAATGGTGCTACCTACAATCCAAGATGAATTACAAATACCAAAATCTGAAAGATATCCGAAAATAACGGCAAAGGCCACTAACCACATTTTTGTCTTTCCAAAAATACTGGCGCGTGTCTTTTTCCCTGTTAAAAAAGCAATACCATTGATAAGAGCAATCACTAGTTCTCCTAATAAAACGCCCCATAAAACAGGAAATTTAGAAATGAGAGCAATCAGTAAAATGATATTTAATGTTTTATCGGCTATGGTATCCATGGTAGCCCCATAAAAGGACTGTACTTTCCATTTTCTAGCTAAAAAGCCATCTACTGTGTCCGTTAAGAAAAGGGCAACAATCATCATTAAAAAACGGTCATAAGAAGAATTTTGATAAAGCCATGGTAGAAAAAAGGAAAGAAAAAATCTACTAGTTGTAAGAATATTTACAAAAACTTTTATCATGAGACACCACCAATATCATTATTATATCATACTTTTTTGTTTCTTAAACTTTTCGTAAACGAAGTGCATTTAAAACAACGGTCAAACTACTAATTGCCATCATAATAGAGGCCATCATGGGATTTAAAGAAATCGCGGGTTCCAAAAATCCTATCGCAATAAAAATCATAATGACGTTATAGAAAAACGCCCAAAACAGATTTTCTCTAATATTAAGAACTGTCTTTTTACTAATTTTAAAAAGACTAAGTAGCGGTTTTAGATGATCTTGCATCAAGATAACATCAGCGGAATCTGTTGCAATATCTGTCCCACTCATTATACTAACCCCAATATCCGCAAGAGCAAGACTAGGAGCATCGTTCACGCCATCTCCAACCATCATGACAATCTCTCCTTTGTCATGAAGATTTCCAATTACTTCTTGTTTATCTTTTGGTAAAACTTCTGCCATTACTTCAGAGATTTCTAATTCGGAAGAAACAACAGAGGCAGTCTTTTTATGATCTCCAGTTAACATGATAACTTTGATACCCTTTTCTTTTAATTGATGAATAACCTCTTTTGCATCCTCTCGTGGTAAATCCTTAACCCCGATAAGACCAATAATCTTCTCTTCTTCTATCACATAAAGAATACTATCTCCTAAAGAGGCTAACTTCTCTTCTTCTTTTTGATATGGGTTAGAAAGATTAGAAAGCAATTTTTGATTACCGATAGTATAATGTTTTCCTTCTAATTTTCCTCGTATACCCATACCCGGAAGATTTTCTACCTCACTTAATCCTTTTATTTTAGGATAATCTAAGAAGGCTTGAGCGATAGGATGAGTAGAGGCACTTTCTATACTAGCAACAATGGAAAGAAGTTGCTCTTTAGAAATACTAGTAAATACCTTATCTACTTTTAACTTACCATAGGTAAGGGTTCCCGTTTTATCAAAAAGGACCGTTGTTACTTTCGCAACTTTTTCTAAGACCTCATTTTTCTTAATTAAAATTCCTTTAGAAGCACTATTACCAATACTAACAACCATAGAAAGTGGCGTTGCAAGGCCTAACGCACAAGGACAAGCAACTACTAAAACGGTAACAAATCGCTCTAAAGCACTTCCCATATCTTGACCTAGTAATAGATATCCTAAAAAAGTAGCAACCGCAATTAAAAAAATACTAGGGACAAAATATCCACTAATCGTATCGGCTAAAGCCGCCATGGGAGCTTTCGTATTCGTTGCCTCTATTACTAATCTTACAATCTCGGAGATGGTAGAGTTTTTACCAATTCTTTCGGCTTTATATTCTATATAGCCATCCATATTCATACTTCCGGCAATCACTTGCTCGCCTATACTCTTTTTAACAGGCAAGGACTCTCCTGTAATAAAAGCCTCTTCTAAATGAGTGCTTCCTTTGGTAATCATTCCATCCACTGCAATTTTCATCCCTGGTTTCGCAATCAAAATATCGCCTTTTACCACTTCATCAATCGTAACTTCAAGTTCTTCCTCTCCCCTTTTAAGAAGGGCTTTCGTAGGCGTGATTTGAACTAATTTTTGAATAGCTTCTTTTGTTTTATTTTTACTTTTATAATCAATAAAACGACCTAGTTTCACAAAATAAAGAACCATAGCTGCTGACTCAAAATAAAAGTGAGCCATTCCTTTTTGATAAAAAGTAAGCACTAAAAGATAAACGCTATAGCAAACACTAGCCATGACCCCTAACGTTACTAACGTATCCATATTAGGCGTTTTATGAAGTAGATTTTTTACTCCACTTTTTAAAATATCTCGTGCATAAATTAAAAAAGGAAGGGTTAAGAGGAATAGTACTAATCCATATACTTGATTAGACATCGATGGAATCGGTAAAGATAACATCTTTCCCATCGAAACATACATGAAAAAAAGAAGGAAAATTCCATAAAAAATAACCGGTTTGATACTTTCTTTTTGACTAGAAAGTTCATGAAATTCTCCTAGGGATTCAAATCCAGCTTTCTCAACAAATCGATTTAAATCTTCTAGTGTTAAAGTATCCTCATAGTAAATAAGTGCTTGGGCAAGTACAAGATTAACAGAAGCATCGATAATACCCGGTTGTTTTTTTAAATACTTTTCTAGTCCATTAGAACAAGCACTACAACTCATGCCCCCAATACTTAAAATTATTTTCTTCATATTATTCTAACGTCGCCTGAAATCCTAGATCTTCAAAAGTTTCTAAGAAGTCATCCTGTTTATTTTCTTCTGATTTAATATGAACCTCTTTTGTCTTATAATTTGTCCTTACTTCTTCTACTTCTTCTTTGGCTTTAAAAGCTCTTGTGATTCTTGCCTCACATCCCTCACAATGCATACCTTCTACTTTAAAAACATATTCTTTCATTTTTTTCTCTCCTATCTATTAAACCTTTTAAACAAACTAGCAAGTTCTTCGATGACTTCTTCTTTTTCTTCTCCTAAATCTTTTTGAATACACATATAAAGATGTTTTTCTAGAATGTGATTTGATAAACTTTTAACGGAATTTTCAACAGCCGATAACTGAATTAAAATATCATTACAGTAGCGATCTTCCTCAACCATTTTTTTAATTCCTCTTAGCTGACCTTCCATACGATTCAGCCGATGACAAATCAATGTCTTTTCTTCTTCTGTTCGATAAGTATGTTTCATTTCATCACCACCATCTTTATTATATACCCGTATGGGGTATATTGTAAAGAGTGAACATAAGAAAAGTTTGTATTCCTACAAACTTCTACTCTATTTATTTTTATCAAAATAAGTTCCACTATGCGTCTCAGTAATATTTAAATCTTTATCTACTGTAAACTCATAAATAGCCGTACTCTCTACTTTGCTTTCATCATTATTAAATTGATAACGCATAGATAAAGTTACCTTTCCCTCTTTTAAACCGGTGATGTGATAGACTTCCTTTCCCCCACAGCCTTCCACATCATCTGGACATGATCCTGAGTCATAACTTCCTTCTATTTTAATAATTCCTTCCTGATCTACTTCATAAAACCATATATAACCAGTAGAGGAATTACTGTATAAAGAAAAGGTAATTTCTTTTGTTTTTTCTTCTTCTCCTTTTTTACAACCAGATACTCCAAACATTACGCATAATACAATCAATAAAATACTGATTTTTTTCATAAACACTCTCCTATTCACTTTCATTATACATAAAGAACAGAAAATCATCAAAGAAAATCCTTCTAAAAAACTTTCAACTGTCAAAGGAATATCAACTCTTTTCTTATATAAAACATGATATAATGAGTTTGGTGATGATATGACAAAAATATTGAAACGATATCAAGATTATCTTTTTATCATAGCGATTTCGCTTATGATTGGTCTTAGTATTTTTCTTTTAAAAGGAATTTATCCTTTTGGGAATCATACTCTCATTTACGGAGATATGCAGGAGCAAATTGCCTCTTATTACTATTACCTTTATGATTGTTTCCATCAAAGCGGGTCTTTCTTCCTCAATCTTACCTCTGGGGGAGGAGTATCTTTCTTTGGGATTATTACATATTATCTTTTAAATCCTTTTTCGCTTTTTGTTTTATTTGTCAAAAGAGAAGAAATTTATTTATTCTTATCCATTATTATTTTCTGCAAAATTATTCTTTGCAATATTACCTGTCTTTATGCACTTAAGAAAATGTTTCCGCATCAAAATTCTTACTTGAGTGTATTTTTATCCCTCCTTTATGGATTTTCTATTTATAGTTTAAACTATTATCAAATCACGGGTTGGATCGATGTCATGTATTTATTTCCTATTCTATTTGTAGGATTTAAGCGCTTGTTAGATGGAAATTCTTCGAAGATGTACTGGATAGTTTTAACCCTTTGTCTATGGTTTCACTTTTATATTGCGGTCATGGTCATTTTATTTCTCTTTCTTCTTGCTTTTCCTTATCTTCATGCCTACGGGAAGAAAGAGGAGATGGGAAGCCGTTTACTAGCACTTGGCATACAAACCGTACTTAGTATCGGATGTGCTTTAGTGATTCTACTTCCTACTCTTTATCAGATTTCCATCTCTTCTAGAGTAAGTTACGGACTTGAAAGTTTACTAAATTCTAAACTGGGTCCAATTTTTGATAAAACTTCTCTTTTCTTATTTGGACCAATTCTTTTTGTTGGACTACTCCTTCTTTTAAAAAAATGGAAAAAAGAAAAAAAGTTTTTATCGTTCTATCTTCCTTCTATGGCCCTTTTACTAATTCCCGTTTTCGTCGAACCAGTTCATAAACTTTTACATTTTGGTTCTTATGCTTCTTTTCCTTGCCGCTTTGGTTTTATTACCGTTTTCTTTCTTATTTTAGGAGCCAATTACGCTTTCCAACATGAAAAAAAGGAAACGAGAATACTTCCTAAAAGAAATACTATTTTATCAGTTGGTGGCACCATTTTTGCTATCGCAAGTATTTTATTTCTTACTTTTTACCGTTATGATGCCACTCAAAAGGCAATAGAAAGTCTAACATTATCCCGAGATAAAACTAGCTTTTTCCTTTTAGCAATTCTTTTTATCATTGCTTTCGTTGCTAGTATTAGTGTTCTTCTTTTCCAAAAAGGATTTCATCGGACTTCTTATCTTTTAGTCGCTAGTATTCTTCTTACACATATTTTTGCTACTAGCTATCTTTATTTAGGAATTGATTTTGTACAGAATGATATTCATAAAATTTATACTACTTTAGCGAAAATCCATAATGATTTTAAAGAGCCTTATTATCGCTATAAAAATGAGGTTCCTTATCTTACTAATAATGGTGGGAATGTAACTAGTATTCCTACTTTAGATCACTTTAGTTCCCTAACAAACGGGAAAGAACAACGCTTTTTAAAACAATTAGGCTATTCTTCTTATTGGACGAGAACGACTTCTTACGGAGGAACTTTATTTACCGATATTCTTCTTGGTAATCAATATGTCTTAACAAGTGAGAAATTAAAAGAAGGCTTTAGTATTCAAAAGCAATACGAAGACCTTTATTTTCAAAAAAGAGATAGTAAAATTCCTTATGGCTTTCTTCTTCAAGAAGATGTAACGGTAGAAGATTATGATAATACGTTTCTTTTACAAAATGCGCTTTTTCACTCTGTTGGCGGCGAACAAGATTTATTTACGGTTCTAAAGGATTATGATACTTCTAATCTTGTGATAGCAGATGAAAAATTAAAACCAAATGAAAAGGCCACCATTACTTTTCATGTTTCCGTAAAAGGAAAAAAGCACTTATATCTAGAACTTTATAAGAGTCTTGTCAATAAAGAAAATGAAGAGATTTTCCACGCCTTTTCAATTTACGTAAATGATACCCTATTCTTACAAGATTATCCTAATAAAGATTTTAATGGGGTTGTGGATTTAGGAGTCTTTGAAGAGGAAGAAGTCACTGTAACACTTCACGTTGATAAAGAAATCCCTCTTCCTCTTATCAGTATCGGTCTATTGGATTTAGAAAAGCTAAATACTTGGCTAGAAGAGGCACCTACTTTTGAACTTACTTTTGATTCCAAGGAAATTACGATTTCTAGTGAGGATCAAAAAGGCATACTTTTCCTTCCTCTTACTTATCTAGAAGGATATGAAGCAACTGTGGATGGAGAAAAAATTCCTCTTACTTCTATTTATCAAAATTATTTAGGGATTCCTCTTTCAGGTAATGGCGAAACCATTCATCTTACTTTTATCCCTAACTATTTTAAAAGTTCTCTTCTTCTTACCATATGCTTCTTTGTAGTCGCCCTTATTCTCTTTAAAACAAATATCTATTCTTATCTTCTTAAAAATCGTTTGTTAAAAAAGATAGCGGAGGTAATTTATCTATTCCTATATGGAATAGTCTTAGCTTCTCTTTATCTTCTTCCAACTATTAGCTTCTTCTTATCCTTTATTATGAAGATTTCCATTTAAAAAAAAGCTTTATGGAATAAATGATGTGAACCCCAATTAGGAGACATCAATAAAAAAACTAGTATATTAAAAAGAGAAAAGTTATTTTTCTCTTTTTGTGTAAGTTTTTCTCTAGTCATTTTTAATTTCTCTTTTAGCATAAACAAAGTTTCCAATGCCATAGCAGATTAAAAATGTCAAAATAGAAATAATAATACCTGTACTATCTTTGATATCAACAATTGCTAACACCGATTCATACTCAAGCGTATGATTTAAAATCTTCGCATAATCTAAATATGGGAAAATCATATAAGCTAAGATACTCGTTTTAGACTTTACAATCAATGACCAAGAAACACTTGATAAGGCAATACCAAGAAAAGATATTCCGGCTACAACAAATGTTTTTTTACTAAAAAGAGAAAGTAAAAAGTAAATGGATAAAAACGCTAAAATAGGAATACTAGCAAGGAAAATATCTTTTAAAACGGTAAGTAGATAAAAACTCTCGACAACTTTACCCCCTTTATAAACTAAGGCTGGGGTAAAAATTTCATGGAATCCATAAAGATTACCCGAAATAATAATAAATAGGAAAAGACCAATGAGCCATAAAGAATAACACTCTAACGCAATATAGAGAAATTTCGCTAAGAAAATTTTTCCCCTTTTATTAGGACTCGTTAAAAGAATATTTTCTTCCCCACTTACCTTCTCTCTTGTTAAAATATCCCCACTCGTAAAAATAATCAAAATTAAAATCACGATTCCTAAGTATTTTACGCCATCGACTATTATTTTAGAAGAAAGTATCATATGAACGTGTTCCTCATCGGTATCTCCTAATGGAATCGCCGATAAAATGGCGTGCGTAGTACTATACTTTAAAATTTCTTTTTTCTCGTTCGCCCATTCTTCTTCTCTCTTACATGCTCTTTTTCTTCCTTCATCATTTGAAATACTTCCAGAAATACTGCAACTAGGAATCGTTTGCAAGCGATACACATTTTGAACACGATAGTCTTGTTCCTCTTCTACCTTCTGTTCAATAATCGAGTCTGCTAATTCGGGATAAGCAAGAAAAGGTTGCATAAAGTAATCCGTATCTTGTTGTCTTCCGGTATCTTGATTGATATCATATCCCGATTTGATTACTTTTAACATATACTCTAAATAGCGATAAAAAATCCCCTCTTTTAAAAGTTGTTCAACATTCTTTAAATACTCTTTTTTGGCGTTAATTGCGCTCTCTAACTCGGAAGATGATTTTTGATAATACTCTTTTAAAGTTTGATAAAAAGTGTCTTTTCCATAACTTAAATCACTATCCTCAGAAAGAAAATCTTGAAACGCTTTATCCTCCCTATTATGGTAATACCTCTCTAATATATAGATTTCTTCTTTCACGGCAATAAGTTCTTCTCTTATATAATACTGCCAACTATAAATAGAAGGAATTTCTTGTTTGAATTGATCTATTTCGCCAACAAATTCCTCTAAATACTGGGAATGAAGAGAAACTAATTCTTTTTCAAATTCCGTATTCAACCCAAGCGTATTTTCTTTCAAACCTTTTTGAAGCCTTTGATATTCTTCTCTTTGAATATTCAAATACATCTCTAGTTGATATTGAGTTTCTCCTACACTTACATCATTAGTAGGGTCATTGTATAGAGCAAGCAATATGATGATTGCACTACTTGCCAAGAATAAAACAGCGATACAAAAAATGCCTTTGAACCAGCTTCTATTTTTGATGTTTTCAGCTTTGATTAAATCCCAAATTTTCATACTTCCCCTCCAATTTGATGTTGAGAACCACTTGTCAAAGTAAGGAATTCTTCCTCTAATGTTTTTTCTTGATTTTGCATTTCTTCTATTTCTAAATCATCAATAATATAGCCATTATCCAAAATGATAATCCGGTCACATACATTTTCCATCTCGGATAAAATATGACTACTCATAATAATAGATATCTTCTCCTTTTGACTAATATCTTTTAGAAATTCTCTTAATTCTTTCATGCCAAGAGGATCTAATCCATTCATTGGTTCATCTAGTAATATGATTTTAGGCTTTTTCATGAGCGCTAAAACAAGACCGAGTCGCTGTTTCATTCCTAAAGAATACGTTTTTACTTTTTTATGGATAACATTATTTAATTTAAATTTTTCAACTAATGCAAGAGCATCCCTTAAATCTTTCTGATGATTTAAAAGTGCCATTACCTTAATATTTTCCATACCGGTTAAATGAGAATAAGAACTAGGTCCATCCACTAAACTACCTATTTTAGAAATCGTCTCTTCAAAATCGCTATGCATATTTCGTCCCATGACCATAATCTCCCCTTTAGAAATATGATAAA
>CANROB010000015.1 GCA_947632115.1 uncultured Bacilli bacterium | reverse complement strand
ATTTTATAATAGTTAAACAAATAAAGTTCATCTTTATTTGTTACTAAAAAAATAAAATTCCGCATAGAAACAAAAAAACGGCAATAAGTTTAAAAAACGGACATTGGTCTGTTATTTTCGTCGTGGAAAAATTTAACAATTTACTTATTTTTTCTCTTACTTTTATCAGCCTTATTTCCGCTTTATCTTCTAAAACGACATTAAATCTAGTAAAGAAAAAAATCCGTCAAAAAACGGACTTTAGTCTAAAAATTTACGAAATTTCTATCTTACAAGAGCGTTTGACTATTTTATTGTATGCAATTTTTTCTGCAGTATTCTTTGTTTGGTTTGGGACCCTAAATAAACAAAACTTATGAAATAATAGAATATAATTTTTCTAAATCCTTTTCCTGAATAATGAATTCTGTCCCGTGATCATGTAACTGCCCCATACGGTCTCCTTTTTTAAATATACCAATGGTAAAATTAATCTGGACGACTCCGCTTTCTATTAGTTTTAAGAATACATCAAAACCTTTCAAAGAAAAAAATCTGATATTATGATATTGATAAAAGGGTTTCCCATTTCTTTCTTTTTGATAGGCTGAAACAACCGCTAGTGTTTGTAGTTTTCTTGTTAACTTTTCTTGAAGCATTTGGAAAGACCATGACACTTCTTCTGATTCTTTTTCTAATTGATGATTGACTACCAACAATTGCAGTTTTTCTTCTTTTAAATTCACAACAATTTTAAATAAATAATGTGTCCCAATAGGAGTGAACTTTTGACTACTTATCGCTCCCTTAAATACTTTATAATTAGGAAGATCTTTATCAGGATAGCCGTATTTTGTAACAATGTTTTGGATAGGGAATAAATAATCCCCATCTGGTGTAGCTGCGAAAAGTTTCATTTTTCCTCTACCAAAAGTAAGATGCGTTTTAATCTCTATATCTTGATAATCTGGAAGTTCAAAATTCTCTTCCTCTTTTCCTAATAAGGATTCAAAAGTATACCCAACACCTGTTGGACCTTGCCTTCTACTTTCTATCCAACCCATATTTTTTATTCTTTCAAAATCTTGTTTTAATTGTTTTATAGATTTTTCCATAATTCCTCCTACTATATTATTATTTTTTTATCATCAATTTCCTTTTTATTTCTTGAGAAAAGTACCTTTTTCAAGAACCGTTTTCCTTTTTCAAAATATTGATATCTGTCGCATTTTGTTGTATAATGACTAAGAATAGATTAATGTGAGAATAGATGGAAAAATGACGATTTTTTCTTCCCATTTTGTAGTAAGAGGAGTGAATAAATTGAAAAAATTGAAAACAAATCAAAAAATCGCAGCTGCTAGTCTTTTAGTTGTTTTAATAGCAACTGCCCTCTTCGTTAAAAACGACTTTTTTACAAATTTATTAAACGACATTGGGTTACCAATTGCAAATAATGCATCTACTAGAGAAATTAATGCAAACCCTAGTTTTACTATACAACATTATTTTTATTTTGAAGATATTGATATCGTAAAAAATTCTTCAGATAAATCTTATGTAAAAATATTGGATACCAGCAATGGTGGTCAAGGAAAAGGTGGAAAATTACCTAAAAATGGTAGTGATAACGTTTCTTACATACAATTAGTTTCAGATGGTACCTCTAATCGGTATGTTCCTAAGACGACAAAAAAATTAACCCAGTTATTTAAAGATGAGGAAACAGACTATAAAAGTAATCCGACTATTAATTATATGAGCCGTTTATATAATGGTACAGATGATTACAACTCAAATTACACTTTAAAAGAAGTATGGATATTAAAAGCTGGAAAGCAGTCCAATAGTGTTAACAAATCTGATTTCTATGTGTATGAAGTGCCTAAAACTTCAGATGGCAGGCATAATCCCGAAGCTATTCATTTCACGAATAATCCATCAAATCCAAACCTTACTAAGTTAAATGGAGATGCCGTTCCAACCAGCAGCGAATATACAATCTTGATAAGCGAGGGTACCGTTGTACGACTAGTGTTTGACACCATGACGACGTCTAACTATAAAAAAACTGGTGTAGATTTCTATGATTACGATATTACAAATGGATATATCTATAATAAAGCCTCTATTAATACAAGTTATAGAAAAAATACATCTTCTCAGTCTTCAAATTTATTAGGACCTTGGTATGTTCATATCTATAAACAAGGTATCAATAGTGATAGCAATTATAACTCTACCGGTGCTAAATATGGATTTGGAAATGGATTAGGTACTGGTGTAAAAGATGAGACATGGAAAAATAACAATCAAACCAATAGAATCAATCGTGCGAACAATACTGTTAATAGAAATACTATGGCCGTGTTTGGTTTGGTATCTAGTTATAATACAGATGGATCCATTAAATGGTCTAGCGGTATTCAAGGGCCAAGTATCTTTGGACCTTCTCAAGTCACAGGGAAAACGAAGTATGATAACGATGAATTTTCACTTGACTTTACAAGAAAAGGTGGAACTTTTGTTTTGTCGGGTGTAACTAAGACTAGTGGCAATAGAAAGGTTTTATCAAACTTAGATTCTTTTCAATTAAGAAAATTCAATAATGACGCAAACTGGATTTATTCGAATGACTTTTGGCCAATGGATTATGCAGATTCTTACGGAGCAAATAATCATGACTTGAAATTTGGTGCTTCTGGTCAAAATATCAGTTATTTAAATACAAATGGTAGTCAACGTGCTGGAGCAATGGCATCATCTGATGATGGACTTATGCATAATTCTTATTTTGGCATGTCTTATGAAGTTGAGTTTACCCTAGAGCCTGGGTACAATGCTCCTCTTGATTTCTTCTTCTTTGGTGATGATGACTTTTGGCTATTTTTAACAGATCCAAGTGGAAAACAACAATTGATTGCTGATATTGGAGGAATTCATAGCGCAGTTGGAGAATATGTTAATCTATGGGATTATATTACGCCACTTGATTATGAGAAAGATGGACAGACACAAGCTGCTTCTGGAACCTATAAACTTAAATTTTTCTATACAGAACGTGGGGCTTCAGGATCTACCAACTACATGCGCTTTACTGTTCCACTAGATTCTAATGTTCAGGAATCTCCTGAGACAAAAAGCTTAAAAATTGAAAAAGAAGTAGTTGGGACAGAAGAAAAAGAAAATGAAGAATATACTTTCAAAGTAGAATTCAAGCATACTATTGAAAATGTTTATGATATTTATAATTACAAAGTATATGATAAAAATGGCACTCAGCAGTCATCTGCAAATATGATGAGTGGTGATACTTTAACTCTTAAAAATGGTCAATATCTAGTTATTGAGGGTGTGCCAGATACAGTAACTTATACAATAACAGAAGAAACAAATAATATGACAAAAACAGAATATCAAAAAGGTACAACTAGTAGCGGACTTGCGAACGTTTCTAAAGAATCGGGAAAAGTGGCAAGTGGTTCTATTAAAAGTGAAGACTATGTTAAATTTATTAACTCTTATGCAGGCATTTCTGTTAGTAAAGAAGTAAAAGGACCATTAGGTGATAAGAATAAAGAGTTTACTTTTACTGTTACATTGAGCGATAAAAACTTTAATGGCACTAGAAATGACGTAAAATTCACAAATGGTGCTGGAACTTTCAAACTAAAGAACGGTGAAACTAAAACTATCTCTGGATTACCCGAAGGAACATACACAGTAACAGAAACAAATAATGATGACTATACTGTTCATAAAACAAGTGAGACAGGAACTCTTATTGTTGGTCAAATACAAGAAGTTAAATTCGTAAACTATAAAACCAAAGATTTAAAAATTGAAAAAGATGTTAGTGGTGATGCATTAAGTCTTGATGAAGAATATAAATTCTCTTTAAAACTAGATAATATTAGTAATTCTATTTATCCTACTTCTTATACATATGAGAAATATGATAGTAGCAATCAGAAAGTCACTAATGGCGGCGGCACTATTTCTTCTACATCACAAACCTTTACCTTGAAAAAGGGAGAATATATCATTATCAAAAATCTTCCTGATGAAACTAAGTATACTGTTACAGAACAATCAGAAGACGCTAGTAAAATTACTTATTATCAAGGAAATGTAGGTACAGGATTAGAAAACGTTGATGAACAAGAAAGTAACGAAGTAAAAGGTAAGGTATCAGAATTTGATTATGTTAAATTTGTAAATTATTTTGATGATTTAGTAGTTAGAAAAACGGTATTAGGTTCTGGAGATAAAAACAAAGATTTCACCTTTACGGTTACGTTAAGTGATACAAGTTTTAATGGTACTCATGGAGATATGACATTTACGAATGGTGTTGCTACGTTTACTTTAAGACATAATCAAACAAAGAAGGCTATTGGTCTTCCTGGTGATATTGATTATACAGTTACCGAAAGTGATAACAATGGATATAAAGTTTATTCTACTAATGACAAAGGAAAATTAGTAGATGGCAAAAACTCAACAGCAACATTTACGAACTACATTACCAAAACATTAAAAATTGAAAAAGAAGTCGTAAATGAAAAAGATAACGATACAGAATATGAATTTACTTTAACGTTAACAAGACCAAATCCAACTATTGATAGTGGAACATATAACTATAAAATTTATGACAAAGATAAAAAAGAGGTCTCTAGTTCAACTATTACCAGTGGTGGTAAATTTAAATTAAAGAATGGTCAATATATCGAAATTCAAGAAATCCCAGATAATGTAACTTATACAGTAGAGGAAACACAACCAGATTATGGAGTGGTTAGTTATCGACAAGGAACAATGCAGTCTTTACCAGAGACCGCTACAAAGTCAAGACAAGTAACGGGAGTATTATCAAACTCTAATTACGTTAAATTCATCAACACTTATGCAAGCTTATCTGTTAGCAAACAAGTGGTGGGGGCTAATGGAGATAAGAATAAGCAATTTACCATTGGTATTGTATTGGAAGATAAGACAGTAAATGGAAAATACGGAGATATTACTTTTGCAAATGGTATTGCTAGTGTTCAATTAAAACATGATGAAACTAAGACAGCAACAGGGCTACCAGCAACTAAATACACTGTTTCAGAAAGTGAACTTACTCCTTATAAAGCAAAAGAACAGACTTACACTGGAAATCTTGAAATTGGTAAGAAGAGTGAAGTTACCTTCGTTAACTTCTTAACCAAAGATTTAAAGATTGGTAAGAAAGTTGTTTTAGAAGACGGTGATCTTAAGGAAAATTATACTTTCCAAGTTTCTTTTGAATATCCTGATCATAATAACTATAAAAAATCTTATACTTACGAAAAATATAATAGTAATAATGAAAAAGTAGAGGAAGATTTTACTATTCAAAATAATGGTACTTTCACGTTACAGAATGGGGAATATATCATTATTAAGGGATTACCTGATACTACTAAATATACTGTTACAGAAACTAGTAGCGGTTCAACTAGTAAAACGACTTATAAAACAGGAACAATAGATACTCTTAACTCTGAAGTAAAAGAGGGAAAGACATTTACAGGAAGTATCAATGAGATAAACTATGTGGAATTTGAAAATGATTATGCAGCTCTTTCTATTGAAAAAGAAGTATTAGGTCATGGAGATAAAACCAAAGACTTCACTTTCACAGTTACTTTAGGAGATAAAACGGTTAATGGAACCCGCAGTGGCATAAGTTTCACGAATGGTGTTGGAACATTTAAACTAAAGAGTGGTGAAAAGAAAGATATATTTGGATTACCTGCAACAACTTATACTGTTTCAGAAAGTGATAATGAAGGATATGTCGTTCATGAAAAAAACAGTACAGGTACTCTTGTAGCCGGTACAACAACCGCTGTCAAGTTTACAAACTATCAAACAAGAAATATTAAAATTGAGAAAGAAGTAAGTGGAACAGCTGTTGAAGGAATTGATGATTACCACTTTACATTAACTTTTAATAATCTTACTAATGAGGCTTATCCTAAAACATATTCTTATGATAAGTATAATAAAGAGGGAGTCATTCAAGGAAGCTCTTCTACGATTATTTCTGGGGGAGAAATTGTCTTAAAAGACGGTGAATATGCTATCGTTAAAGGAATTCCTGATGAAGCAAACTATACAGTCGAAGAAAAGAATAGTCATGCTAGTAAAGTTACTCACTATCATGGTAAAGCATCAGACGGATTAGATGAACAAACAGAGATCGAGGGAACACAAATAACAGAAGATATTTATAACCACGATTATGTTAAAGTTATTAACTACTATGATGGTTTATCCGTTAGAAAAGTTGTATTAGGTTCTGGAGATAAACAAAAAGCATTTACATTCACCGTTACCTTAAGTGATACAACAGTAAATGGAACTTATGGACAAATGGAATTCAAAAACGGTGTTGCAGAGTTTACTTTAAAACATAATGAGAGAAAAACAGCAACCGGACTTCCAGACGGAGTAACTTATACGGTTACCGAAAGTGGCAATGAAGGATATCAAGTATATAAGACAAATGATACGGGATCTCTTAAAACAGGTGAAAATGTAACTGCAATCTTTACAAACTATAAAACTCAAAACCTCAAGATAGAAAAAGAGGTTATGGGAAAACTAAATGATCAAACTGACTATACGTTTACTCTTCATTTAACAAAGACCAATACAGCTATTGATAGTGGAGAATATGATTATAAAAAGTATAATAAAGATAAAGAGATAACAACTGGAAAAATTAAAGATGGGAATACATTTACTTTAAAGAATGGTGAATATATTGTTGTTGAAAATGTTCCAGATGATACTAAATATACGGTTGAAGAAAAAGTATCTAATAAACAGGTTGTTGGTTATTATCAAGGTATGGAAGGTAAAGATTTAGAAATCACGATGAAAGGTGCTATAGCAGCTGGTACCGTCTATACTGCAAACTATGTAAAATTTGTTAATACTTATGCTAGTATCTCTATTAGTAAATCAGTAATAGGATTTACAGGTGATAAGAGTAAGCAATTTAATTTCATTTTAACATTAGATGATCCTACAATTAACGAAACCTATGACGGTGTGACATTCAAAAATGGTGTTTCAGAATTTACTTTAAAACATGGAGAGACCAAAACAATCACTGGTTTACCAGAGGTAGGTTATACAGTTACTGAAAAAGCATCGGATGGTTACATTATTAAAAGAAATAATGCTAAGGGAACTCTAAAAGCAAGAGAAACTGCTAACGTTCAATTTACAAACTATGTTAGTAAGGCTTTAAAAATAGAGAAGAAAGTAGAGGGAGAGGCACAAGATCCAGAGAAAGATTACACCTTTGTTTTAAAACTTGCTCTTCCAAATATTGGACTTACCATCAATGACTTTACTTATCAAAAATATAATAGTAAAGATGAGAAAATAGGAACGACTTCTACGATTTCATCTGATGGTGAATTTACCTTAAAAAATGGCGAATACATCATTATTGAAGATTTGCCAGATGAAATTACGTATACAATCGAAGAGAAAGATGCTCGTGTTAGTAAAATCCGTTACTCATTAGGAACCATTGCAAAGGGTACAGATGTCACAAGTGAGGGTAAGACTGTTACAGGAGAATTATATTCTAAAGACTATGTAATTTGTACAAACTCTTATGCAGGAATTGCCATTACAAAATCTGTAATTGGTGAAACTGGTGATAAAGAAAAAGCATTTAACTTTACGATGAGTTTGAGCGATAAGAGTGTTACAGGAACTTATGGTGATTTAACTTTTGAAAATGGTGTTTCAGAGTTTACCTTGAAGCATGGAGAAACTTTAAAAGCATTAGAACTTCCTGATAACATTGATTATGAAATTGTAGAAACTGCTAATGACTATAGAGTAGTAAGAAAAAATACAACAGGAAAAACCGTAGCGGGAACAACAATTCAAGCAAGTTTCATTAACTATATGACAAAGAATTTAATTATTGAAAAAGTAGTTAATGGAGAGGAACCAACTTCTTTAGCAGAATATTCTTTCCATATCACATTTAAACATTTAGAAAATGAAGCTTATGAGCATAGTTACAACTACAAAAAATACCATACAAATGATGGAACAGAAGTCTTAGAATCTGGAATCTTAACAGAAGATTCTACATTTACTTTAAAAGATGGAGAATACTTTGTAGTTGAGAATTTACCAGATGAAGTAACTTATACAGTGAAAGAAGAAACTTCTGCAAGTAGAACTACTTACTATAAAGATAGTATGGAAGAAGAAGCGAATGGAAATGAAGTATCAGGTGATATTGTTACTGATAGTTATATTCGATTCACTAATTACTATGCAGGTATTTCAGTTAGCAAGGAAGTTATTGGTAAAACAGGAGATAGAAACCGAAACTTTGAATTTACGATGGTTCTATCTGATAAGACAGTAAATGGAAAATACGGAGATTTAACTTTCACGAATGGTGTTGCTACGTTTACTCTAAAACATGGAGAGACGAAAAAAGCATTAGGTCTTCCAGATGACATAGGATATGAAATTACCGAAAGTGGAGTAGAAAACTACTATGTAGAAGCTAATAACCAAAATGGTAAGGTAATTGCCGGAGCAACAGAAGAAGTAACATTTACTAATTATATTATTAGAAATCTTCGTATTGAGAAGAGAGTTCATGGTGTTGAGCCAGAACCAAATAAGGACTATCATTTTACCATTCTTTTCTCTAATGTAGAGAATCCTATTTATCCTATGGTATATACTTATCAAAAGTATAATGAAGCAGGTGAAGCAATCGGTGAGGAGGACTCTATTGAAAGTGGCGAGAGTTTCACTTTAAAAGATGGAGAATATATCATTATCTATGATATTCCGGATGATATCAATTATCGTATTATCGAGGACATACCAGAAAAAGTTGGTAAGGTAACCGTAAAGAAAACAACGAGTGGCATACTTACTGATCATGAAATATTTGGAGAAGTTGCTTATGATAATACTGTATTATTTATCAATTCTTATGCAAGTATTACGGTAGAAAATCATGTTACTGGAGATGCATCTGATCCAAATAAAGAATTTACCTTTACCGTTACCCTAGATGATGACACGATTAATGGTCAATATGGAGATATGTTCTTTACGGATGGTGTTGCAAACTTTACCCTTAAAGATGGGGAATCTAAGACGGCAACCGGACTTCCAGACGGAGTTGGATACAAAGTAGAAGAAACAGATAATGATGGATATACGGTATCTAAAGAAAACGAGCAATCTACGACAGTTGCTGGTGAGAATATTGTTACTAGTTATACAAATAGCCGTGGACGTAAACCAAATCCAACGTTACCAAATACGGGAGATAATTCTCATCCTATCCTTTGGACATTCATTAGTTTACTATCTATGATAAGTTTACTCTTCGGTATTAAAAGTTATCGTAAAAACTTTTAAAAGAGAAAATCCTCAAAAAAATTGAGGATTTTTTCTTTACAAAAAAAGAAGCACATTTGTACTTCTATAAATCATCAAGCATTTTATTCATTTTACGATTTTTTATTTTTTCTACTATAAAAGCAATAACAACAAGAAGGATAATTCCGATAGCCACAATTCCGATATAAAAAGGAATAGGAGACTCTTTCTTTTCCTTTTCTTCTGGTTTGGAATTTTCGCTAACAGGATCGCTATTACTAACCTCATTAGAATTTGGTTTCTTTTTTACTAAAATCACATAGGTATTTTTTGTCCCCATGGGTGAGGTAACAACAACTTTTACTTGATATTGGTTCTTTTTTAAATCATCAGATCCTAAAATCTCATAAGTAGCTTTGGAATCTTCTGGGGTAGCTTTTACTTGAATACTATTAATATCTTTTTCTACATAAATTGTGTATTTTTTTGTTTCTTTTTGAAAATCAATCTCATAGTTTTCAATTTGTAAGTCTTTTAAATAGGCATTATTAGAAACCGTGGTATTGGAATTGGTGTTGGAATTCGTATTAGAACTGGAATTAGAATTAGATGGTTTATTAGAATTGGTATTCGTGTTAGAGTTGGTATTCGTATTTGTGTTAGTGTTACTATTACTAGGTTTAGGAGACGTCTCTTTTGGTAAAATAGTAAGAGAATAATTTTTATTGACTTTAAGACTTTCTTCTTCTCCTAGTTTTTCTACGGTAGCAAATAATTCATCTATGGGCTGATCTAAAGAAATCTTTCCTTTTATTTCAGAATTATTTACAAATACAATGGCTGCCTCATCTACCTTTAGGGAAGTAGAAGCCTTAGAAGTATCTTTCACTAAAAAATCAATGTTTAATTCATAATTCTTACAGCCTACTCCTTCTAAATGTTCTTCATCTACTGAAAAAATTAACTGTGTTCCATCTGCTTCTATCTCATAAGTATGAAAGGTAGAATAATTCGAGTTAGAATTTTTGAATTGTAAAACACTTTTATCATAATCTAATGAGAAACCAACTAGAAATACATCGTTTTTATTGGTATTTGCACAATCTAAATCTAAGGAGAATTTAAGAGAAATGGTATCCCCAATTTTTCCCTCTTTATCTCCCTCTATAGTCATTCCCTTGATTCCTTTCGCATAAATACTTGTTGGGAATAACAGGAATATTCCTAGTATTATAAAAAAAATAAACTTCTTCATACACCACACACTCTTCTACTATTTAAACTATATCATATTTTGCTTTGAAAGAAAATAAAAAGAAGAAAGTATGTTATAATAAATGAGTGATGTTATGAAGAAAATAGTAAGTCCGCTTTTAGAGTGGTATAGCAAAAACAAAAGAGAACTTCCTTGGCGTAAAGATAAAGATCCTTACCATGTTTGGATTTCTGAAATTATGCTTCAACAAACAAGGATTGAAGCTGTAAAAGAATATTATAAACGGTTTATGGATAAAGTTCCTACGATAGAGGATTTAAGCAAGATAGAGGAAGATGAATTATTAAAACTTTGGGAAGGATTAGGTTACTATAATCGAGCTCGAAATTTAAAGAAAGCAGCGGTAGAGATTATGGAAAAATATCAAGGAAAGTTTCCCTCTCAATATGAAGAAATTTTAACCCTTCCGGGGATTGGTGAATATACAGCAGGCGCGATTAGTTCTATTTGCTTTCAAAAGAAGGAAGTAGCTGTAGATGGAAACGTTATGCGGGTTTATGCTAGAGTTTGTAAGCAAGATATCGATGTTACAGACAGTAAAGTGAAAAAAGAAGTAGGGGAAGAAATTCGTAAGATTTTACCAGATACTCCAGGAGATTTCAATGAGGCTATCATGGAATTGGGGGAAACGATTTGTTTACCTAATGCTATTCCTAAATGTATGGAATGTCCTCTTTCAAAATACTGCCAGGCATACCGCTATCATCTAGAGGGAGAACTTCCTAGAAAAATTTTAAAGAAAGAAAAGAAAGAAGAACAACTGACAGTATTTCTCTTGGTATGGAATCATCAAATTGCCTTAAATAAGCGCTCTACAGGACTTTTAAAGAACTTGTGGGAATTTCCTAATGCGGCATCCTTTTTATCGCAGGAAGAGGCTTTAAATTGGTTAGGAGAGGGTAATCTAGTGAAACACATGAAAAAAGGAGTTACCAATACCCATATTTTTACGCATAAGAAGTGGACTATGAAAAGTTATCTTATAGAACTAGATCATCCTATAAAAGATTATGTTTGGGTTTCTTTAGAAGAAATAAAAAAGAACTATGCCATTCCAACTGCTTTTCAACCCTTTTTGGAATACTTAGAAAAAGACCAAAAGAAAAACAATTAAAATTTTCTTAATTGCTTTTCTTTTTTTAACATTTTTTCATGAATATATTTTAAAGAAGTGACTGGTCCAGCAGTAGCAAGGCCTAAAAGTGGTTGAGAGATACTCTCTTTTTTGTTTTTCTCTTCAATGAATTTTAGAATCCTTTTTCTGTTAGGCTCCTCCATTGTCCCGGAAAAGAAATTTGGTAACATTTCTTCTAAAGCCTGATAAACTTGATCATAAAAAATAATGATACGACCATCTTCTTTTGTCTTAAAATAAGTGGTATTGGTTCCATAAATTTTTTCAAATAGTGGAAATTCTGCTTCGACAATATTAGAAATCTTATTAGGATTTTCAACAAACCACATACGAATATCTCCTAGATAAGAAAGAGAACAAAGATGACAATATAACCCTTTTAAAGTATGCATTTCATAAGGAAGGGTATAAAGAGAAATTAAAAGCGCTAATTTCCGATTTTGATAGATGGCTTCACTAATTTCTTTTGTTGAACGAAAAGGAAAAACCGGTTTTTGAAATCTTCCTGGTAGAAAGAAACTAGACCAAGACGTCAATTGATCCAAAAAAGCCTCTTCACTAGCAACACCATATTTAAAAAGTTTTCCTTCGAATGGAACATGGGTTAAATAAGAAACTCCATTTAGAAAAGAAAGTCTATCAATGTTAATATTTCCTAATAAAATTTTGGCATTAAAAGGATAATCTTGAGCATTTCTTCTTTTATTTTCCTTATGCCATTCCTTTTCATTTTTTACAATAAAGATTAAATCCAACATCGATTCCTTTTGTAGGGAATATCCTTTTTGGTGAAAAAATCCAGATCCATATCCGAAGGCTCCTATCATGGGAACATGATTTTCTCTACTAGCAATAAAATCTTTTACTATTTCATTTTTCATGATAGGACCTCCTAACAAGAAATATATTATAATCGAACTTTTTAAAATATACAAGTTCCATATTAGAACGAAAATGTGATACAATGAATATGAACTGTTCACGTAGCTCAGTTGGATAGAGTGTTGCCCTCCGAAGGCAAAGGTCGCGAGTTCGACTCTCGCCGTGGACACCAGGTTGATACCAAACTCGAACTTTTATGGTTCGAGTTTTCATATATTTAAATTTATGCTAAAATGTAAGGAGATGATATGATGGACCCTATCATTAGAAAAAGAAAAATAGAAGATTCTACTGAATTAGCTCATTCTATTGCGCTTGTTTGGAATACAACATATAAAGGAATTGTGGATGACGATTTTTTAAAGGGATTATTAGATAATGAAAATCAAAGTATTGAAAGATTAAAAAATAATATAAATGATCAACCAGATTATTATGTTTTAACTTTACAAGATAAAATAATTGGTTGGATTTATTATACTTTAGATAGTGACAAATATGAAAATGCTGCAGAAATACATTCTTTATATATTCTAAAAGAATATCAAGGAAAGGGTTATGGCAAATTGCTATATAATTATGCTATTAAAAACATTATGAAAAAGGGCATCAAAAAAATAATAATTGGATGTTTAGATGGTAATCCTTCGAATAACTTTTATAAGCATCTTGGTGGAAAGTATATAGGGAATCATCTATTTAGAGAAAAATATATAGAGAATATATATTTATTTGAATTATAAAGTTATATGTTTTCCTTTAGAAAATTAGATAGATAATAAATTGTCTTTCGCGAAAAAGTAAGAAACGGCTTGTCAAAAAGCCATTTTTATGATATATTGAATGTGTCAAGGAAACTTGCATAAAATAAAAAAGGATACATTTGATTGCTGGAATCAGATGTTATCCCTTATGGATGTCATCTGAAATCAACGATTGTTGAAATCAGATGTTTTTATTATCTAAATAGTAAGGTGATTACTAGGAAGAATAATAGTAGGATTATAATAAATTGAGAAAGTTCTCTTTTTGTCATAATGAACCACCACCTCTCTCTTATCTAATGATAATTGAAAGGGAAAACATCTGATAATTTCAAATGTATCCATGAGCATTATACCAAACGTTTGTTCTTAGTGAAAGACGCTTTATAATAAAATATGGAAGTTTAGGAAACGTACTTGAAATTTTTTAGTCAAAGACGACTTATCAAAAAGTCGTTTTTTGTTATGATTATAAAGCTTAGTATGATATTAATATCGTGAATTTTCTTTCTTTTTTATGCTATAATAGGCAATCAAGGGGGATAAATATGATTAAAGAACATCCTATTGAAAAATATATTCATTCTATTGTTGTCAATGAATCCTTT
Organism: uncultured Bacilli bacterium; assembly: GCA_947632115.1. Taxonomy (GTDB): domain Bacteria; phylum Bacillota_I; class Bacilli_A; order RF39; family UBA660; genus UBA5578. Next base: position 22,871 of record CANROB010000015.1, on the reverse strand, counting down.
TTTCAAAAATATTATTTTCATTCTGTGATTGATTTAAATTTGATTAAAGTAGATTCTATTTTAAAAAATGGAATTTTAACAAAACAAGAAATCGAAGAAAAGAAGTTATTAGCTACTTATACTCATGATGCGAGAGCTTTTCTTTCTAAAAATGGAAGGCAGTTTGTATCTTTAACGAGGTATCCAGAGGATATTATCTTTTCGCCTGTATTTGAGTCATTTACGCTTCATACACTTTCTAGTATTTCTTTTATGGTAGATAAAAGTATTTCTATTAGTAGAGAAGGAGAGAGACAAACCTATTTTGACGATGAGGTTTTTCATAAGGGCGGAATTGCACGGGATAAACTAAAAGGAATTCTATTACCAGAACATTTAACCCATAAACCAATCTGTCAAATTCCTTTCTTAGCATTGGATTTATCCTGTTATACAGAGACTTATTTAGAAAATCTGATAGCTTATTTAGAAAGATATTTTGGTAAGAAAATTGAAAAATATCCTTTTATGGAAAGTTTACAGCAATTTTGGGACATCTTGGATGAATATGAAAAACCGGAACAGTGGATTAATGCTATTTTAGAAGATCAAGAAGAGAAGTATGGTAAAGATATTCGGGATATGCTATCTTTCCTTTTTGAACAGCTATGGTCTGATTATATAGGAATAGCAAATCCCACTTATATTGATGTTTTAAAATATCTTCGTCCAGAAATTCCTATTTATGAATTACAAGAAAAAGGAATTCAAAAAATAAAAGAAACCTCTAGATCTTTCTAGAGGTTTTACCAACTTTTGCCATTATAATATTCGTAATTATTTAAATTTTCCCATGTTTGAATATTTTCGTTTCTAATTTGATTATTTTGAATAATCTCTTGTTTTAATTGTTCTTCAATATTTTCTTCATTAGGAATCTCAGAATCTGGATTTGGGTCTTCATTAGGGTCGGGATTTCCTGGGTCTTCTCCAACGGCATTTTTTTCTAATTCTTTAATTTCCTGTTCTAGTTTTTCTGCGTCTTTGGAAGATCCGGTATCATCCTCTTCATGCGCACAATCATCTTGATAAAGAATTTCTCTTGCTTGTTTTAAGTAAGTGGTATCTTTTTTCATGATTGCTAGTTTTACGGTTGCTAAAGAAAGGTTAATACGAATATCACAAACTCTTTTCTTAGGAGGATTTTTGGTAAGAGCAATTTCATATCGATCAATTGCATTTTCATACTCTTCCTTTTGATAGTAAAGATTTCCATGATTATAGTAATCGATATAAGATAGGTTTAAATTAAGAGTATATAAAAGGTTGATATAGGAAGAAGGGTCATGCCCTTTTTCATATTCTAGAATCACTTTTTCATTTAACAAGTAAACACTAAAAAATCTAAGGCCAAAAAGGAAAAGAAGGAAAATGATTCCAAAAATTATTTTTTTTCTCATACCGTTTTCCTCATTTCTAATAATAGTAAAAAGAATAGTGGAATGACAAATAGATAATAAAGATCACCATACCCTGTCTCTTTACCATCCTCATTGCTCGTGGTTGATTTTTTAATTTGTTCTATTTTCTTTTTTAAATCTTTGGTGTCGGTAAGATGAAAATAGTCGATTTTCATCTCCTTAGCAATTTCTGTTAAGTTTTTTTCTTCATATTTAGAAACGGCAATATTATTTGCGTATCCATCGCCATAATAAGGAAGATATTCTTCTCCATCTCCTGCATAATTAGCCACTTTCATTCTAGCTCCTTTTTCTGTACCATATCCTAGTACAGCACCTTCATCAATATAAGAAGCTAAAGAAGAGAATGATTGCCTTTTTTCTTCATTGGTAATTTCCCCATCACTAAAGTAAAATACGACTTGAATTCGATCTTCTTCTTTATTGGCTGATTCTAGCGCTTTTTTCATAGAATCGATAGAGACACTAATATTAGAGCCTCTTGCGTAAGAACGGTCTAATACTTTTAAACCTTGCGCTGTATGAAATATCATCTGAGTATCTCTAATATAGGGAATGAGAATACGAGATTTATTATCAAAAGTAACTAGCGCAAATCTCGCACCATTTAAATTGTCAATAATGTATTCTACATCTTCTTTTACAGAATCTAATCTTGTTTTGGAGTCTCTTCCATCTAAGGCATTCATACTGATAGTGGTATCAATGACTAAAAGAACGTCTAAATTATTAGTCGAGGTTTGAATATCATCTGATGGATATTGAATCCGTAAATTGATAAGAAATAAGAATACTAAAAGAAGTGTTTCAAGGACTACTTTTTGTCTCCCTTTTTTCCACCATAAATAAAGAAGAATAAGAAGAAAAAAGGGAATGATAATCCAAAGGGATATAATTGGATGTATTCTCATAAAACGACCTTCTTTCTAATGGCGATAAAAAGAATCAATGAGATACTTAATAGAAGAAAGGGGATAAAGGGAATATCTGTTTTGATGATTTGTGGTTTTCCCTTGATGAGAGATTTACTTGTCTTTTCAATTTCACTAACAATTTCTTTAGCAGATTCTTCTTTAGAACTATAAAGTTTTCCTTCCGTTATTTTCATAGCGGCATCAAAACTTTCATGATCTTTTAGTGAGATATTTTCTGTTTCAATACCATACACAATAACTTTATTCTTCTTGGCTAAAGCTGCAGCCTCTTTTAATTGTAAACGAGGAGTACCTGCAAGGGAATTATCCGTTGAAAACAAAATGATTTTGGTACGATTTTCTTCCTCATCAGGAAAATGATACATACAGGAAGCTAATCCATCGCCAATTAAAGAACTTCCTCTAGAACTATCTCCTTCCAAAGTTCCTTCCATTAAAAGGGCATTATAGTCATAATAATTTCCATAATCATCTTGGTATTGATAATCTTTTTTGTTGGTAACATCTAGGGCTATTCTTAACCGATCTAATGTTGATAAGACGTATTCATAATCATCCGTTAAAGGAACAAGGGTACTAGTAGAAGAGTTAAATGCAACAATTCCAAATCTTTCTCCTTTTAGGGAAGAAACCGTATCTTTAATAGTATCTACAATTTCATAGTTTAACTCATTGACAGAAGAAGAAACATCCATACAAAGGATGATATCTCGATTTTTTTGTTCCTGGATGTCTTCCGTTATTTTTAAAGGCCTAGAAAGAAGAAAAAGAGAACTGCCAAGGGAGAGAATGAGTAAAAACTTCATTGCTCTTACCATCCATTGATACTTCTTCCATTGTTTTTGAAAATAAGGTGTTTTTCTAATAAATTCGGTATTGGCTACTTTAATTCCTTCTTGATATTTTTCTTTTTTCTTTTTGGGAAGGAAGAAAAATCCTAATATAAAAAGAATACCTATAAAGAAAAAAATTGGGTATTTTAATTCCATTTACGAATTACCTCACTAGCTTTTTCTATTGCCTCTAGAATATTTCCCTCTGATTTTCTAGCAAATTCTGGGCGATAGTAATCTTTTACTAACTCATAGAGAATAGGAATATTTAACTGTTTTATTTCTTCTAGCGAATAATTTTGAACTTTAATATTAGTTAATTCAAAGATAAATTTGCGAATATACTTACTAAGTTCTTGATATCCTTTTCGACTAGAAATTGTTTTATTTTGTAAAAGATTTTTTAATTGTTCTAATTTTTGAAGATATTTCTGTTTGATAGCATTAGGATCTTTCAATATAGTAGGAACTGGCTTTTTTTGTTCCTTTTTTTTCTTAAAGGAAATTCCTAAGAATATAAGAATTGTCCCTAAAAATAATCCTAAAAAGAAAAGAGACGGATAGAGGGAATAGTGAAACATTTCTCTTAATTTAACGGTTACTTGCATAAGAGTGCCTTTCTAGTAATTCTATTACTTTAAGAGGAATTTCTTTGATATTGTCTATGAAGATAAGATTCCCTCCATATTTTTGAATTCTTTTTTGATTTTTTTCAAGTAGATCCTTTTTAACCATTTGTTCTACATTTTTTAGCTTTTCATCCCCAGCAAAAAAACTTGGGATATAATTATTTTTCTCTACATCATAGGCATTTTTCGTTTGAATAGAGGCATCGGATAAGACGATTACTAGTAAATCATGGAGAGTACTAATCTCTTGTATACGACTATTTTCTAACTCCGCTAACCCTTTTAAATCAGTAATGATAAAAACAATCATCCGTTTTTTGATATTTCGGCAAAGATAGTGAATTGCTTTGTTTAATCCCGTTTTATTTTCCCTACTAGCTTCTTTTTCATATTCTGTTAAATATTGCTCTAAATGATAATAATCATATTGGAAAGGTTTATAATGTATCTCTTCTTGATGATTATAAATCATTCCTACATAGTCACCATTTTTAATAGCAAGATAGCCAATTGTTCCCGCACTAAAAAGAGCGACTTCTTTTTTTTCTTCTAAGTCTTTTGTATCGGCATTCATTTTTGCTCCCGTATCCATAACTAGTAGAATATTGTGCTTTTTTTCAGCAATAAATTGTTTTACCAGTAAATTTCCACTTCTAGAAGAAGCTTTCCAGTCAATATCTTTGACATCGTCATTGATGGTATATTCTCTTAAATTTTCAAAGTTCATACTTTTTCCTTTATAGACAGACTTATAGGTTCCATCTAAAAGGTTATTCGTTTTTTTATTAGAAGATATCGTTAGGTTAGATCTAATTTGATTTACATACTTTAACTTCATGGGGTAGGAATCGCTCCTACGATAGCATCAATAATTTGTTCCACTGAAATATTATCTGCTAAAGCGGAAAAATGAAGGGAAATCCGGTGACGCAAAATATTATATCTTAAATATTTGACATCATCAGGGGTAACATGAGTTCTACCATTCATAAGAGCAATTGCTTTAGAACATTCCATAAAGGCAATAGATGCTCTGGTACTGGCTCCTAGACTAATATAACTAGCAAGTTCTTTTCCAATAAATTGTTCTGGATACCTAGTTGCATAAATGATATTGGCAATATATTTTTTAATGGAATCATCTATATATACTTTCTTTGTTAATTCTTGTAAGAACGTAATATCTTCTACTTTGAGAATAGAATCTGCTTTTGAAAAAACATCTTCTTCCACTCTATGAAGAATTTGTATTTCTTCTTCGACAGTAGGATAATCTATTTTTTCCTTCATTAAAAATCGGTCTAGTTGAGCCTCTGCCAAGACATAAGTTCCCTCTTGTTCAATAGGGTTTTGGGTGGCAATCACGATAAATACCTCTGGTAGTTTAAAATTTTCTCCACCAATTGTAATTTGTTTTTCTTGCATAGCTTCTAGCATCGCACTTTGTGTCTTCGCACTAGAACGGTTAATTTCATCTAACAATAAAAAGTTAGCGAATACAGGACCAATCTTTGTTTCAAATGTGTTATTGCTATAATTAAAAATTTGAGTACCAATAATATCACTAGGTAATAAATCTGGTGTACATTGGATTCTTGAAAAAGTCCCTGCTAGGGCATCCGTCATTACTTTAGCGGCTGTTGTTTTCGCTAGACCAGGAACAGATTCTAGAAGAATGTGTCCATTTGCCATCAAACAAGTAAGCAAGGAAACTCCTAGTCTTTCTTGCCCTACAATTCTTTCTTTATAATAATCTCGTAGACGATTGATAATATCTACGGCACGATTGAGTTCTTCTATCTCAATGGTTTGCTTTTCTTCTTGATTCATATATACCTCTCTATCCTTACTATCCTCATTATATCGAATTTTGGTGAAAAGGACAATGCGGGTAGGGAAATATTAGGCATCCTTACTTGCCATTTGTTCTTTTTTTTGTTTGATTTTTCTTTTTAAAATGTAGTTTTTACATCATTTCCAATTTTTGGTGAAAGTATGTTATAATGGAAATATAAAAGATAAGGAAGATGTTTGTGGTTTTAGTAATTATTGCCATTGCAGTTTTATTTGTATTAGCTATTTTAATTTGGACAGGAAGCGTTTCCTTTCTGCAGTTTTTACTGGTTGCTGTCCTTTTTCTTCTTCTTGGAGCGATTATCCAAATTATACGAGACTGTAGACAGTTTGGCATTCAAAAAGTCTTTAAATTTTCTTCTAAAGAAAAAAAAGAAGTTAGTAGAATCGATATCTTGAAGAAAAGTTTAGAATCCCAAAAGGATAGTATTGTTTTAAAGGCAACAAAATTTCCAAATACTCTTTTTGTTGTAAATGAAACAGGTATTTATTTTCTTTATTTATACCCTGTTGAAGGGATAATTAGAGTTTGTGTAGATGACTGGTATTTAAAGCAAAAAAACGGCGAGATAAAAACAATTAATGGTTTTCAAGAGATAAAGAAAAGGGAAGAAGAGATTAGAAGAAAAATTACTATTCCTGTTGTAGGAATTCTTGTTTCTAATTTTCATACGGTATTTGATAAAATTAGTGGAGAGTATCCTGTTTTAAATGATTCCAATATTCCTTTTTATATTCGAAGAACAGATTTGAATAACATGTTAACTTTAGAAGACATTGATTCATTTTCCCAAATCATAAAAGAGAATTGGTGCTAATCATTGATTTTTAGTTAAAAAGGAGAACTTTTAAAAAGTCCTCTTTTTTAGGCGTGTTTCTAATTTACAAATACTTTTTCTTTGACCAGATAAGATAATCTCTTTAGCCTCTTCTAAAGGTACCCATCGATAATTATCCATCTCTTTAAACTCTTGAATAATTCCACTTCCCTTAGGAAATTCTTTTTGAAAGGTATTACTAAAACAAATGGAAGGATCAAGCTCTATTTCCGCACTAAAGAAAGTAACTAATTTCCTACTTTTTTGTTTTTCGGTATGAAGATATTCCAAGTTTTGAAAAAGAACTTTTTGGCCACACTCTTCTTCAAATTCTCTGATTGCCGCTTCTTTTGCTCGCTCTTCCTTTTTTAGTTCTCCTTTTAAAATAGACCATACATTTTTCCCTTGCCAATAGGGTCCACCCATATGCGCGAGAAAAATATAGATTTTTCCTTTTTCTATTTTATAGGCTACAATACCCGCACTTCGTTTCATAACATCCCTCAATATAACTATAAAAGAAATAACGGAAAAAGTAAAGAAACATGAGAAGATAAGATATACTTTTTTTCCTAATAAATGTATGCTATAATACAAAAACGAGGAGAGATGACTATGGCAATTGAGGAAAAAGAAATTGTGGGATATAAAGCTTTAGATGGCAACAATTGTAATCAATACGGACAACAATTTGAAGAGGGATGTCACTATCATCGCGAGGGAAATATTTCTTTTGGAGTACATGGTAACGGATATCATTTTTGTCGCTATTTTGAAGATACTTTTCGCTATTTTCCAACAATCCCTATGGAGAAATCTTTGCGTCCTCCTTATGAGGAAGTACATTTAGCCAAGGTTATAGGAAGCGGTAAAATTGTAGAAAGCTTTGATGACTGGTATGGTTATTATGGACTTTATTCTGCGGAAAATATATTTATTGAGCATATTTTAACACGAGAAGAAATTATCGCCTTAGCGTTAAAATTAGAACGAAACTCAGATCGTTTAGAACGTTTTGTAAGTACTTTTTTGTTAACGGAAGAAGAAATTCGCTTGTTTATGAGAAAAGGCGCAGTGATAACACAAGCAATTCGTCACTATCAAAGAGAATTAAATTTAAATTATCAAGAAAAGCCAAAACAGAAAAAATTAGGTACGAAACCCGTTTTAAAAGGAGAAAAAAATGTTTAGAAAAACCTATTTAGAAGTTTCTTTAGAAAATATCTATGAAAATGCCAAAAGACTCATTCAAAATTATCCAGATTATACTTATTATTTTGGAGTAGTAAAGGCAGATGCTTATGGTCATGGCATAGAAATTGTTTCTGCTTTAAAGAGGGCTGGTATCAATTACTTTTGTGTTGCTACTTTAGAAGAAGCCTTACAATTAAGAGAGAAATTTAGGGATATTCCAATTTTATGTTTAGGGTATATTGATATAAAGTATTTACCGATTTGTGTAGAGAAAAATATTACGATTACAGTTCCTAGTTTAGCGTATGCTAAAAAAATAGATATTCATGAAGTTAAATGCCATATTAAAATTGATACTGGTATGCATCGCTTAGGAATAGGGACGAAAGAGGAATATGAGGAGGCTTATCATTTACTAGAACAACAAGTAGAAGGCGTTTATACTCATCTTTATCAAGCAGATGAGGAAGAAGAAGCTAACCGTCAGCTCGATTTATTTGAGGCTATGATTGAAAATACGAAAAATATTCCTATCATCCATGTTCGTGCAAGTGAAGCAACGATTCGTTATCCTAAACGAGAAATAGAAAATGGTTGCCGGTTAGGAATTGCTCTTTATGGATTAATCGAAACGCCATTTCCCTTATTAGATAGTTGCCGGCTAGTGAGTTATATCGTTCAAATTCATGAGTTACAAGCAGGTGAAAAATTAGGATATGGTGGAGACTATGTCGCTTCTAAGAAGACCCGTATAGCGGTAGTTCCTATCGGTTATGCCGATGGAATTATTCGTAAAAATACAGGAAGAATGGTCTATATTCACAATAAACCTTATACTATCGTTGGGAGAATTTGTATGGATATGCTATTTGTGGAAGTAGATGATACAGTCAATAATGAAGAGGAAGTAGAAATTTTAAAAGATAAAGAACATATCAAAGAGGTAGCAGCATATTTAGATACGATTTCTTATGAAGTTTTGACGAGTATTGGAAAACGTGTTACTAGAATCTGGAAATAAAAGCCAAATTGCGATATAATGATAGTGTGATAATATGAATGAAGTAATAGAAAACATGAATAAACAGGATGCCAATCTAAGCCCTTATGCGACTCATAATAAGGATGCTATTCGCTTAGTAGAGGAAACTCCTGATATGAGGCCTAGTTTTTTTCGCGATATTGATCGAATTATTTATTGCCTATCTTATACCCGTTATATTGATAAAACGCAAGTATTTAGTAATAATGAAAATGACAATATCAGTAAGAGAATGACGCATGTTCAAATGGTCAGTAAAATTGCGAGAACTTTAGCTCGTGCTTTAAATTTAAATGAAGATTTAACAGAAGCAATTGCTTTGGGTCATGACCTAGGCCATGTTCCTTTTGGTCATCCAGGAGAAGCCATTTTAAATCAAATTAGTTTAGAAAAAACAAATCGTATGTTTCATCATAACGTTCATAGTGTACGAGTTTTAAAAGATTTAGAAGAACATGGAAATGGTAGTAATGTTACACTCCAAGTATTAGATGGTGTCTTATGCCATAACGGTGAATTTGTAAGTGAAGAATACTATCCTAATCCTAAGACCAAAGAAGAGTTTTTGGATATTTATGAGAACTGTTACCTAGATCCAGATATATTAAAGACATTACATCCTATGACATTAGAGGGATGCCTTGTTCGTATTAGTGATATTATTGCTTATATTGGAAGAGATATAGAGGACGCTATTCGTCTAGGAGCCCTTTCTATTGAGGAAGTACCTAAAAATATCATTGATGTCTTGGGTTCTACGAATCGGGAAATCATTAATACTGTGATTTTAGATATTATTAAAAACAGTTTAAATAAGCCTTATATAAAAATGAGTAGTGAAGTTTATCAGGCCATTAAAGAATTAAAACGTTTTAATCATGAACACATTTATGCGAAAGCTAATACCGAAGAAACACTAAGTCAATATGAAACAATGTTTCGTTTCCTTTTTGATACGTATTTAGAGGATATTAAAAAGAATAGTAAGGAAGAAGATATTTACCTAGTCTTTTTAGAAGGTATGTGTGATAAATATCTTAAAAATACGAGTGATGAACAGAAAGTGATTGATTTTATTGCTGGAATGACAGATGATTATTTTCAGTCACAATATCAAAAAAGAAGCAAAAGAAAAAGAGATTATAAATAATAATCTCTTTTTAGTACCAACCTTTTAAATGGAAAAAACTAAACCCACAATCTATTAGGAACAGAAATAGAAAAAAGATAGTTATCAAAGTAGGAATTCCTTTTATCAAAGGATCAATAATTGGTTTTATAAGATATATTAAAAAGATAGATAAAAATCCCCATAAAAAAGAAATTTCTAAAGAAATATAATGTCCGATATGAAAAGGAAGTTTACTATAATCCCAAAAGACAATGCCGAAGATTTTCTCAATGAGAACTCCTCCTAACCATTCTAGAAGAGTTAAGGTAACTGTTAAAATAAAGAAGACAATCACAGTCTCACGCCATCTTGGTAAATGTAAATTCATAAAAAAATAGTGAGAAATTACTAAAATGAGAATGACACCAATTCCATAAACAGGAGTAATAGGACCATATAAAATCCCACTATTAAAATTTTGATGAGTAACGATAGAAACAATCGTTTCTAATAGAAAACCTAGACAGGAATAGACAAAAAAACAATTCAGATAATACATAGAATCACCAATCTTAATATGGAAAAAAGTTATTAATTTATGCAAAGGAAATGTCATCATAGATGTTTTTCCTTGAAAAAACATGTTTTTTTTTGTATAATGCATTATAGTAAGGTGGTGATTTAGAAAAGCAACGTCTAATAATTGGTAAATCAATAAACTTGTTCTAGGACATTATAGAAATAATGTAATAGACCAATATTATTGTTTTTAAAAGCAAAATGGCATGGAGTCAAAACAAATAACCAATTATTAGATAGAAATACGGTATAAAGAGTTTCTAAATAGGGGTAAAAAGATATTGTGAATGAAGGAGGATGTATTATGGTAGATGTTGTTATTGAAGTACCATTAAATTCAAAATTATCTTATGATGTAGTAAATAATGTACCTTATGTAAGAGAAGTGAGATATTTCCCTCTTCCTTATCCAATAGAAAGAGGATATATTAGTAACACAATCTCAGATGATGGAAGCAGGCTAAGAGCATTTTTATTAAATTCTGAGGAGACTATTGCCGGAGGAGTAGTACCTGCTCGTGTCATTGGATATCTAGAAATGACAGTAGATGGCATTCCTGAAAATATGATATTTACGGTATCAGATATTAATCCAAAATATAGTGGTATTGAAAATTTATCTGATGTTTCTCATTTTACTTTAAAAGAGGTTACAGATTACTATTTAAATTATGGACGCATTCATAATAAAAATGTAGAAATTTTTAGATATCATTCTAAAGATGAAGCTTTACAATTAATAAAAGATTGGGAAGATAATATGGATAGCGTTGAAAATATTGACAACGTATAAGAAAAGAAGTCAATTTTTATGACTTCTTTTTTAGTTCCCATAGTAAGGTTTGATATTCCCCTTGTAACCTTTGATAACGGCCTAATAATTCATTAGAAATTCCCTCACTTCGCATCTTCCTTTCTATTAAAAATAATTGAATTAAAGTAGAGAGAATAGCATGACCATTGATAGCATGAATCAGTTTATCATAATCGGTAAAAAGTTCCTTTTCTTGATACTTTTTATCCTGCATGTACTCAAATAGCGCACTAGTATATCCTTCTTCCTCTAAAAAAGATTCTAGAGGTGTTAATGTTGTTGCTAAAAAGGCAAAATACTCCAATCTGGAAAGAGGAAGAAGATAGGTGTTTTCTTCTTTTTTTATTTCGCTAATGGGAATGAGTTCCATTTCTAAATCCATACAATCACCACTTTAATCATAACACAAAATGAATAGAAAAACTATGAATTTTAGTGTATAATGAAAGTAATACTAGGAGGTTAAAAATGGTAAATGCAATTATTGAGATACCTGTAGGTACTAAAAATAAATACGAAGTAGATAAAAAAAGGGGAATTGTGAAACTTGATCGTGTGTTATATTCCGCTATGACTTATCCAGCAGAATATGGCTATATTGAAAATACATTAGCAGGGGATGGAGATCCACTAGATATTTTAGTGATTAGTTCTGAACCAACATTTCCAGGGTGTCTAGTACCAGCTAGAGTAATCGGGTATTTAGAGATGTATGACAACGGCAAAGAAGATTATAAAGTAATTGGTGTTGTGGATGTGGATCCACGTTATCAAGAAATAAATAGTTTGGAAGATCTATCCAGTTTTACCTTACAGGAAATTAAAAACTTTTTTGAAAACTATAAAGTATTACAAAAAATTGATGTTACCGTCAAAGGCTATCATGGGAAAGAAGATGCCTTGAAAATCATTGAAGAAAGTAAGAGAAACTATCAAAGCCAACCATAAATTGGCTTTTTTATTCAAAAGAAAAAGGACTAAAGTCCTTTTTCAAGAGTAGTTAAGTGTTGTAGAATAAGTAAGGCTTTCAATCATTTATTGTCCATAAATGATATAAGTGTATTAAGAGGAGTAATCCTTAATCACTTACACCTTCATTATATAGGTTAAATATAAAATATTTTTGTACAAATTATTAAAAATTATTAAATTAGGCAATAGAAACTTCACTGGCTAATCTTGAAATTTCTCTTACCGTTAAAACTTTGCCTTCACTAACTAATTGGTCATTTATGATAAGCCCTGGAATATTTTTGATATGGTAAGCATCAATATCTTTTTTATCATCTAATATTTTTATATCAATATCGGCGAAATCGTCGGCAAAGCGTGTTACCATTTTTTTCAACTTTATTCCATTACTACAATTAGAACCAATTATTTTTATAACCATCCCATCACCTCTCTTTCTACTTTCCATTATAGGGAAGAAATATTAAGAGATGATGTAAAAAATATTAAAAATAATTAAAGACTATTTTCGAATTGTAAAAATGACATCTAATCCATTATCTTTGTTATTTCTAGCATAGATATATCCGCCATGACTTTCTACAATTTCCTTACAAATAGAAAGCCCTAAGCCAGATATCTTTCTAGAAGGATCAGAAGTAAAAAGTGGTTCAAAAATCTTATTTAAATCTTGTTCGGGTACGCCTTTTCCGTTATCGCTAATCGTAAATTCAAAATACTTATCTACTTCTTTGACGTAAATATGAATTTTCCCTTTTTTATCTAAAAAACGCACACTGTTAGAAATGATATTACTAAACACTCTTTTTAGTTTGGAAGTATCTACATGCATGATTCCTTTTTCTATAGTATTAGTAATGGTTAATTTAATATTTTTTTCTTGCAATTCTTCTTTATAATCCTTGTTAATTTGATTTAAAAATTCGTCTATTTCTATCGTTTCCCTTTTTAAAGTATCTTTTAAATTACAACTTAAATAATCATCAAACTCCTCTGTTAAGTCTTTCAGTGTTAGAGCTTTGTTATGAATTTTTTCAATATAATCTAACTTCTTCTCTTCTGAAATATTGGCCTTTAAAAGGCGATCGGAGTACCCCATGATAGCTGTAAGGGGAGTTTTAATGTCATGAGAAATAGAGGCAATAATTCGATTTTGTTTTTCTTTTTCTTCCTCTAAGGCATCTACTAAATCGACAAAATTATTTTGAATGACATCAATCTCTGTTTTCCCGTTTGTTCGGCTTGGTTTGATGCCAAACTTATAATTTTTAATCGAACGTTGTACTTTTTCAATGGGTGAGATAATGCGTTGATTTGTCGATTCAAAAATAATACATACAATAATTAAAATCACTAGTATTTCAAAGAGAATAAAATTATTAAGAGCAGGAATATTGGTAGTATTGGTATCCCGAAAGATTTTTACTAAATAAATTTGTTTATCTAGTTGTAAAAAAGTAGTTACATAATAAATAGATTTATGTTTCCATATATCAGGATTATTATTAAAAATAACTTCCCCGCTGGTATTTTCTAAGTAAATTGATAAGTTTCTTTCTTGGGCAAAAGTTTTAGAAGTCTCATATAAGTCTTGCTTGTGATAGGCATTTAGGAGTTCTTCCATATCCTGATTTAACTGTTCACTATTATTTTCAACAGCTTCTCTTAATTGAGGAATGAGAAAATAACGAAAATACCCTCCAATTAAAATAAAATTTAAGAAGAAAACAGAGATAACTAAAAGGAGAGTGGCACTTTTCATTTTCATGTTATTCTACCACCTTCACAAATTTATATCCTAATCCCCAAATGGTTTTGATATATTTTTCTTCGGGATCTAATTTTTTCCGAATACTTTTAATATGAACGGCTACTGTACCAATTTCTCCATAATTACTTCCCCATACCGCATCAAAAATTTGATCTTTAGAAAGGGCAATTCCCGCATTACTCATCAAATAGGCAAGAAGTTCAAATTCGCGCGTGGAAAGATCAACGGGAGTATCATTTTTATATACTTCAAAACTTTCTTTATTAATCTTTATTTCGCCAATACAAATAATATTTTGACTATTTGTCTCCATTCTATTTTCTCTTCTAATATGGGCCTTTACTCGGGCAACCAATTCTTCAATGGTAAAGGGTTTTGTGATATAGTCATCCGCTCCTATTTCAAATCCTAGTAATTTATCTAGTAATTGATTTTTAGCGGTTACAAAAATAATCGGACATTTTACTTTATCTCGAATTTGGTTACATACTTCTGTACCATTCATCTCCGGCATCATAATATCTAAAATAATGAGATCAAAACTTTCCTTAAGCGCAATTTCAACTGCCTCTTTCCCATTTCTTTTAATAACCGTTTCCATTCCTTCATCTGTTAGGACATCAGAAATTAATTCTGCTATATCTATTTCATCATCTACAATTAATATCTTAGGCATAACTACTCCTCCTTTACTCTATGAAATCTTCAAATCGATTCCATGACACTTTTCTTTATTATGACATATTTTTTTAAAAGGTGTATATAAAAACTATTAAAATTTATTAAAAAAAGGAGAATCAAAACTCCCCTTAAATTTAATTATGATAGGTAATAAATTTATAAAATAGTCATATAACTGTCAACCTTTTTTTATGAGAAATTGATAATTTCAAAAATTAAGAATCTCTTTTCTTGCGAATAGGGATAAAGTATTTTACCTTTGAATCTTTTCCCAAGGAGTAGAAATATCCAAATAAAGAGAAGAAGAATGCGCCAATAAAATTAACAAATAAATCTCCCATCGTATCATTAAGACCGATATCAATATATCCACCATATTTCTCTTTCCAATCTTCACCATTGACGACTAAAGAATCAATTGGGATTCTAACGGGCTCATTTTTTCCTTCCTCATTTAAGGTGACACTTTTTATCTCTTCGACAATCGTATCCTTTTGCATATCTTTGCCAAGAAATTTATCCGCACTATACTCAAAAAATTCCCAGAAAACACCAATTGTCATCGAAAAACAAAGAGAAGCGATAGCAATATAAAGAGGAGATAAGGATACTTTATCACTACTGCGATTTAAATTTTCTACAAGAGAATAACCAATTCCTGCCATGATAAAGCCATTTGTGGTATGAAGAATTAAGTCCCAATCTCGAAAATGAATATAAAATTCATTAATCTCCCCTAAGATTTCTGCTGAAAAAACAAAAAGCAGAAGGACAATTTCTAAAGGGTCGGGTAGTTCAATATCTAGTTTATCTTCAATAAAGGCGGGAAGAGTAAATAAAAACAGTGTAAATACACATAAAATGGCGTTGGATAAGTTTCCTTGTTCTACCTGTCTCATCATACATAAGATGACGGAAATTCGAAGAATAATGTAAACCCAAGCCTTAAAGCTTACTTTTCTTTTCAAATTTTTCCACTTCATAACTACACTCCTATTACTATTATATCATAGGGGAAGTGTAAACTCCTAGTTTTTTCTTCTTGAGAAAGGAGGGAATAGTAAAAAAGCATGATATAATGAGACTAGAAAGGGGTTTTATGGAAACAGAAAAATTAGAAGAATTAGCGATGGCTAAAACCTATAATTCAGAAATTCCTGATGAATTAGTGGATCAAAAACAAGAAGAGGAAAAGCCAATCAATCTTTTTGGTGGGATTCCAGCTATTTTATCACGTCATAAAAGAACGCAGAAGATAGAAGATATCTCAGAAAATGATTTTTCTTATTTAAAGGTGAAAGATGATTCTTGGTCATGGCATCTTATTAAATTATTTAATGGAACTTATGGAATGGTGCTAGATTCGGAATATATTTTGGAATATGCAGATTCGATAGAAAATACTAGTTTATCTGGAAAGTTTTCTTTTCGTCATGGGAAGAATTTTCTATTAACTTACCGAAGAGCCTCCCTAGAAGAATTTGAAAATCAAATGCATGACTTGGAGGTTGTCTTCCCACTTGTAGAAAATTTTAAAACAGATCGTGGACAAATTTTTTATGAATATGAAAATGACGCTATTTATTGCTATCAAGAAGGTTATATCTTTCAATTAAGTGGCTATACTAGAAATCATATTTTAGAGTATTTCCAAATGTATGCATTTCTTATGAGTTTTACAAAACTAGTTCATTTTGAATATCAAGAAAGTAGTGTTTTAAAATATGTTTATATTCTTCAAAAAAAGGGACTAGAGTGTCTTTATAAAGGGGTAGATTTGCGCAAAGAATCTATATTATCCCTACTAGAAAAATACAAAGATTTTTTAGATGTGGTCATGGTTTCCCTAGATCATCATCGCTATTTTGAAGTTTTAGATGTAGATTATTATATCGCAAAGCGAAAAAAGAACTATCAAAAAATAGAGGAGGATCTTCCTCTTCTCATTGAACATCCTTCTAATTGGCAATATAAAGGAACATTTCATTTGGGGCTTCTTGGAAATTATCTAGAAGGCGACTTAGAAGAGTATCAAGAAATCTTTGAAAGTAAAGAGTTAAGTGAGTTAGAAAAACGAGAACTCTTGTTAAAAATGATTGAGGGAAAAGAACAAGAATGTCTTGAAAAGAAGGATTATTTAGCGGATCAATTCTTGCAGTTTTATTTTGATGCGGCTTTTAAAAATCCTATTCATTATTTTTATCATGATCGATGGTTAGATTTTTTAAAGATAGAAAAGTTATCTTTACAAGAACTCTCTATGGAAGCACTAGAACATTGGGTAGAAGAAAAGGCATTACAGTTTTCTAATATTTTAAAGGAAAATTGGTTAACGAGTGAGGAATGGCATGATTTTTTAGAGTACATTGATTTTTCTTCCTTTCAAACGAAAGTTACGCCAGAATATCTTACGATAACTCCTGCATTTCTCCTTTTAGAACTTCATCTTTTTGAAGAAGAAAAAACGTATATTATTACGGAAGACTATAGTATGATGGAGTGGATTTCCTAAGGAGAATATTGTCAATTTTTCACGGATATGGTATAATGAAAATGTAGTAGTGATTACTATTTTTTGATAATATGGGAGGATTTATGGAATTAAAAGGATCAAAAACAGAACAAAATTTAATGACGGCTTTCGCAGGAGAAAGTCAAGCAAGAAATAAATATACTTATTATGCTTCTAAAGCAAAAAAAGAAGGGTATGAACAAATCGCTGCCATTTTTGAAGAAACGGCTAATAACGAAAAAGAACATGCTAAAATGTGGTTTAAGTTATTACATAACGATGAAGTTCCAACAACCGCTGTTAACCTAGAAGATGCTGCTAATGGAGAAAACTATGAGTGGACTGACATGTATGCAGAATTCGCTAAGGTTGCTAAAGAAGAGGGATTTGATCGCATTGCTTTCTTATTTGAAGGCGTTGCTGCTATTGAAAAACAGCATGAAGAACGTTATCGGAAACTTCTTAACAATGTAGAGGAAAAAATTGTATTCTCTAGTGATGGAGATGCTATTTGGGTTTGCCGTAACTGTGGACATGTTCATGTTGGAAAAGAAGCTCCAAAGGTATGTCCAATTTGTGGACATCCACAAGCTTATTTCGAAAAGAAAAGTGAAAACTATTAAAAGTTTTCACTTTTTTTCTTTTAAAATAGTATCTAACTTTTCTTTCTTTTTGGCTCTTACTTTATGAACCATAGCTTCATAGGTAATGCCATGGTCTTCTATGGATGATTTTTTCTTGGAAATCTCTTCGATAGTTAATTCCTCTCGAAAGAAAAGGAGTTCTTTTTGACAGTCCTCATTTCCTTTTACGATGCGTAAAGAGGTCATAGGAACATTCTTTAAAAGACCTTCTAAAGAACTTTGATCTTTATCATAACAGGAAACAAGAGAGTAGGGAGTTACTAAAACGTTAGTCCCTTTTTCTACTTCTATTTGATAAATATAAGAATTTTTTTTCTGAAAGAGAAAAGGAGAAATATCTTCAATGTCAAGAGCAGTCGATAAATATTTTCCTAAAGCAATATCGTCTAATTCTTCCTCTTCACTACTGATTCCCCGATAAACGGTTAACTTGTCAGGAAGAGTAATTTTTCCACGTGCTTGATCGAGTAATAAAGAGGTCTTTTTTAAACTGTGTAGACAAGTATAAATATCAGTAAAGTCAATGGATGAAAAGACGGTATAGCGCGTTGCTAAATTTTTAGGTAGCATGACGATTCCTTTAAATCCGTTAAAAACACGGATAGCCTCTTCTTTACCAATCCGATTTAAAATCTCTTCTTCTGGCATATCTAAAAAATTAGGAATTTTTGTCATGGGGTTTAATAATAAATAAAGTTTAGATTTATAGACTAAAATAGCATTTTTTTCAGCCAAGGATAAGTTATCATATTGGATGAGTAAATCCTGATAGATTTCTTCTTTCTTCATGGTATCACCATATTCATTATATCAAAAAAAGAGGCATTTGCCTCTTATTGAATGTCAATAACTTTTTTATGTTCTTTTTCTGGGAGTTTTGGAATACATAATTTTAAGATTCCATCTGTGAATTCTGCTTGGATGTGTTCATCATCTAAGTTTCCAATATAGAATTGACGTTGTAACGTCTTAGAAGTTCTTTCTCTTCTAAGATAATTTACATCGTTATTCTCTTCCTCCTGATTTTTGCTAGCAGTAATGGTAAGGTATCCCTCTTCTACTTCAACGGAAATTTCGTTTTTTGTAAAACCAGGAATATCGGCTTCTACATAACAGTTACCATCCTTTTCATAGATATCGCATTGCATACCGCTACTAACTCCTTCTCCAAAGAAATCTTCTAAGTCATTTCCAAAAGGAAATCTTCTTGGCATCAAACTCATCATATACATTCCTCCTAACATTATCCATATTACTACTATTTTTGGCACTTGTCAAGTATGAGTGCTAAAAAATGACAAAAAAAGAAAAAAGAAGAAAAATTTCTTCCTTTTTTACTGATGAATGAGATCTATAATTTCTTCCTTAGAGCAAAGGCCTACTCTTTTAGCTGTTTCTTTTCCACCCTTAAAGACTATAAGAGTAGGAATACTCATAATGCCAAACTGTTGAGATATTTTAGGAGCCTCATCTACATTTACTTTTAGAATTTTTACTTCTGTGCGGTCCTCATCTAATTCTTCTAAAATAGGTGCCATAGCTCGGCAAGGACCACACCAATCTGCGTAAAAATCTACTAAAATAGTATCACTACTTTGTACTTCTTTTTCAAATGTTTCATCATTTACATGAATAATTGCCATATGATTCCTCCTCATTCATTATATAAAGAATTGAAAAAAAATGCAATGAAAGATATAAGAATCCTTTTTTTCCATATACTATAAAAAGGTGATAATATGAACAATGCTTCTTTTTCTTTAAAATATGATTATCCTATATCGGGTAATAAGAAAATTGATGAAGAAGTTAAACTAGAAATAGATGAAGATGTGAAGAATTTTTTAGCAGAATATTTAGAAGAAGACTCTATCTATCGTTTAGAAATATCGTATGAAAAAAAGGTATATCAAGAATTCTTAAGTTATCTTCTTTATAAGACGTTTGATTTAGGGGGAGCCCATCCGACTACGCTTTTGGAAACTATCAATTTTATGGGAGAAGAGCGAATTTATATTGAAAATATTCTCTCACAAGAAAAGCTAGAAGAAGTTTCCCAATATGTGCGTAATATTCTTTTAAAGAAGGAAGGAGCACTTCCCGATATGGTAGAAGCGGGAACCAAGGCAGAATACGCTAATTTCCGAAATTTTTATTTTAACGATAAAGGAATTACTTTTCTTTTTGAAGAATATCAAGTAGCTCCTTATAGTGCGGGTATCATCGAAGTAACGGTTCCTTATGAGGTTTTAAATCTTACGATTTCATAGCCTTTTTTATTTTTTCTACTTTATCAAGTCTTTCCCAAGGTAGATCTTTTCCAAAGTGACCATAGCAAGTTGTTTTCTTATAAATTGGTTTTGTTAGGGAAAGTTCTTCAATCATATTCTTTGGGGAAAAGTCAAAAACCTCTTCGATTCCTTTTAAAATTTTTTCTTCAGGAACTTGATTGGTACCATGAGTATCAATAAAAATAGATAGAGGTTGTTCATAACCAATGGCGTATGATACTTGAATTTCTATTTGATGAGCTAGATTAGCAGCTACGATATTTTTAGCAACATAACGGGCATAATAAGCACCGCTTCTATCTACTTTGGTTGCATCTTTTCCTGAGAAAGCGCCTCCACCATGACGACTAAAACTACCATAAGTATCGACCATTAATTTTCTTCCGGTTAAACCAGTATCAGAAGCCGGCCCACCAAGAACAAATCTTCCTGTTTGATTAATATAATACTTCGTCTTTTCATCTAATAAATGAGCAGGAATGACAGATTGAATGACTTCTTTTTTTATATCTTCTTTTAGAATGGAAAGATCTACATTTTCATCATGCTGCGCTGCAATGATAATACTATCAATCCGTTTAGGAATATTTTCTTCGTATTCTACGGTTACTTGCGTCTTTCCATCAGGACGCAAATAGGGAAGAATTTGTTTTCTTCTTACTTCTTCAAGACGGTAAGCTAGTTTATGGGCATAATAAATTGGAAGTGGAAGATAGTTTAAAGTCTCATCCGTAGCATAGCCAAATACCATTCCCTGATCCCCTGCTCCTAGATGTTCTTCTTTAACTCCAAGGGCAATATCTGCTGACTGCCTTTGTACCTCAATTTGAATAGGAATGGTCTTTCCATTAAAGAGTAAATTTTCATTATCATAACCAATATCGATAATGACCTTTCTTGCTATAGCCTCAA
Organism: uncultured Bacilli bacterium; assembly: GCA_947632115.1. Lineage (GTDB taxonomy): Bacteria > Bacillota_I > Bacilli_A > RF39 > UBA660 > UBA5578. Next base: position 1,819 of record CANROB010000015.1, on the reverse strand, counting down.
TATCCACTTTTGCATTACTAGTAATTTCTCCCATGATAACTACTCGCTTTTGATTAGCGCATACTTCACAAGCAACATGGGCATGCGGATCTTTCATAAGATAAGCATCTAATATGGCATCACTAATTTGATCACATATTTTGTCTGGGTGACCTATTGTCACAGATTCTGATGTAAATAATTTTTTCATATATTCCTCCTTACCCCTTAGAAGAAAAAAAGTAGAGAATATTCTCTACTTTAAGACTATTCCTCATCTTCCGACTACGTCGCAGGATTTAGCACCTAACTAAATAGGTTGCTGGACTTCATAGGGCCTGTCCCTCCGTCTCTCTTCATAAGGTTATTATTTACGTATTCATTGTAACGATTTTTGGACTATTTGTCAATAGAAATCATAAAATGAAAAATTTATTTTTTTAGCAACAACAAAAGTAATAATATCGCAAAATAATATCAAATTATTGTCAAACGAAAATTTTACATTTTATGAACAAGTATGTGGATAACTTTAAATTTTTTTCATGACATCGATATAACGATCTTTATATCCTTCATTGTGATAAAAGTTTTTAGCGTGCTCATTATAGCCAAATACTCCTAGTAATACGGCCTTACATCCGACACTTTTAAAATAATCTTCCATGTAATGTAGTAACTTTTTACCTATTCCTTTGTTTCTTGATTCTCTAGTGACAACTAATTCGGTTACTCTTCCTCTTTTTGGAGATTGAAAGTCAAAAACAGTTTCTTCTTCGTTGTTGATGACACCAGCAACTAGTCCAATAATTTTACCAGATTCTTTAGCTAAAAATATTTTACCATGGTATTTTTTCACTTCCTGCATGGCTTTTTGAAAATATCTATCGCGGTATTTATCCGTTAAAATATTGTAGTGATCTTTATCAATAGAAACGATATATTCTTGTAATTCTACTAATAAATCTTTTACTTCTTCTTCATATTTTTTTTCGTAAGCTATAATTTCTACCATTTTATCCCTCGTTTTAGTATTTCTATTAATTTCATTATATCATAAGTAAAAATGGAAAAAAAGGGTTCCCTTTTTAGATGTAAAGTTTGTATCCTTTTTTTTATGGTTTATTGACTTATAAAAGGTAAGATGATAACATGTTAATAGAGAATAAGTAGGAGGTAATGAGAAGTGATACTAGATGTGAGTAATGGCTCTACCATAAATGGAAATACAAATGGAGTTCTCGCTTCTATGGGAATCATAATGGGAGTAGTAGGAATTGTCTACCTTATCTTGCTCGTGGCTCAGTGGAAGTTATACAAAAAAGCAGGAAAACCTGGTTGGGCATCTTTAATTCCTATTTATAATTTTTTGGTATTAATGGATATCGCAAAAATTCCAAGATGGCAAATCATTCTTCTTTTCATTCCTTTAGTTCAAATTTATATTGCTTTTAAAATTTATATTGAACTTGCTCATCAATTTGGAAAATCAACAGGATATGGAGTAGCTATGACCCTTTTACCAGTTATTTTTATACCGATGTTAGCCTTTGGAAGTGCTACTTATTTAGGAGAAGTAGTGGATGCTCCAATAATGAATTATAGTTTTCAAAATTATTCTGCAACACAAGGGATGCAAGGCATGAATAATCAAGCGCAGCCAATGATGAATCAACAAGCACAGGGAATGCAGGGTATGAATGGCCAAATACAACCAATGATGAATCCACAACCACAAGGAATGCAAGGTATGAATGGCCAAATGCAACCAATGATGAATCAACAAACACAAGGGATGCAAGGTATGAATGGTCAAATGCAACCAATGATGAATCAACAA
>CANROB010000014.1 GCA_947632115.1 uncultured Bacilli bacterium | reverse complement strand
AAGTCACCTAGATTTCTCAACTTTTACGAAAAAAAGACAAATAAGTAAAAATATTTACCTATTTGTCAACAGTCTGATAATTTATATTTCCGATATAAATTATTTTTTTGTCTAAATGGTAGTTACGTTTAAAATTATTACGCTTGCAGCCTCTTTGGAAGAAAAAACAGTTGATTTAGAAGGAGAAACCTATGTCGATACCGGATCGATTATGGTTAGTAGTGCTAAATTACATTGTTGGAAACATGGTGGACATGGATTAGAAACGTATTTAGAAGTGGTTGAAAATTCTTGTAATACAGGCTTTGTCAATTTAGGACTTCGTCTTGGTAAAGAAAAACTGTTTTCCTATATTCAACAATTTGGTTTTGGAAAAAAGACAGGAATTGAACTTTCAGGAGAGTCGAAAGGAATTTTATTTAATGTGGATAAAATTGGTGATCTAGAAACGGCAACTACAGCCTTTGGTCAGGGAGTATCTGTCACTGCCTTACAGCAAATAACAGCCGTAAGTGCCGCTATTAATGGTGGAATTCTTTATAAGCCTTATATCGTTCAAAGTTTAAATGATCCGGAAACCAATCAAGTGGTAGAATCCCATGAACCTACGATTGTAAGAAAAGTAATTAGTGAAGATACCAGTGAGAAAGTAAGATATGCCTTAGAAAGTGTGGTAGCGCGTGGTACAGGACATAATGCATATCTTGCAGGATATCGAGTAGGGGGAAAAACAGGAACAGCGCAAAAGGCCGTAAATGGAAGTTATTTAAAAGGAAACTACATTACTTCTTTTATTGGATTTATGCCAGCGAATGATCCTAAAATTGTTGTTTATATTGCTGTTGATAACGCAAAAGGGGTGAGTCAATATGGAGGAACCGTAGCAGCTCCTTTGGCCCGTAATTTTTTACAATCAGCGATTCCTATTTTAAATATCAGTCAACAAGCTAATGAAATTGAAAAAGAATTTGTTTATCTAGATAAAACCTATAGTGAAGTACCCGATACAACAGGGATGAGTTTAAAAGAAGCTATGAAGGCTTTAAAAAAGTTTAAAGTAGAATATGAAGGAGAAGGGTCTGTTCGTTATCAATCCCCACAAGCAGGAATGAAGATTGCAGACGGTGAGACCATTCGTCTTTATTTAGGATAAGGCACTTTTAAAGTGCCTCTTTTTATGTTACAATGAACTAAGAAAGTAGGATAGTATGATATTTAAAATTTTCATTTTATTTCTATTGATTTTTATAAACGGTATTTTTTCTGCTACGGAGATGGCCTTTTTATCCTTGAATAAATATGAATTAAGTAAAGAATTAAAGAAAAAAACAAAAAAATCTTTTCGTATCTTAAAGTTACTTGAAAACTCTAGTACCTTTTTATCAGCTATTCAAATTGTTATTACCTTATCTGGTTTTTTGGCAAGTGCTTTTGCAGCAGAAAGTTTTGCAAGTGAGATTGCTACTTCACTATCCCTAGATTGGATTAGTGTAGGTGCCCTTACTAGTTTTTTAGTGGTTTTTATCACGATTATTCTTTCCTATTTTACCCTAGTTTTTGGAGAATTAGTTCCGAAAGAATTAGGTCTTATCTATTCCAAGCAAATTGCCTTTGCAATGGTAAATGTAATTGATTTTGTTTTAATCTTTTTTAAACCTTTTATCTTTATTTTAGATGCCTCTACTAAAGCAGTTTTAAAATTAGCGGGTGTTCATCAAAAAGAAAAAGAGCGCGAAGAGGAAGTAAAAAGTTCTATTGTAGATGCGGATTTAGAAGAATTAGAAAAAAAGATGCTTCTTCGGGTATTTGAATTTAATGATACAACCGTTGAGAACGTGATGACACCAAAAAATAATGTTATCTTTTTACCAATCTCGTTAAGCAGAGAAGAACTTTTAAATACTATTCGTAAAACCAAATATACGAGGTTTCCCGTAGTGGATGGAGATAAGATTGTTGGCATTTTAAATATCAAAGATTTATTAATGATGAAAAAGAAAGAACAGTTTTCTTTAAAATATTATCTTCGTCCTTGTCCATCTCTTTCTAAAGATATGATTATCGATGATGCTTTTCTTCTTTTGAATCAAAAGTACGAGTCGATTGCAAAAGTAATGGATGGGGAAGAATGGATAGGAATTGTTACCTTAGAAGATATTATTGAAGAAGTCATTGGAAACGTTTTTGATGAATATGATAAAGAGAAATAGGGTAATATTTAAAAATATAGGAAAAATACTTGAAAAAACAAGATAAAATTTTGTATAATGTAGAAAAGTGTATTAGGGAGTGTATTGGTTATGAGAAAAATCGTTTATCTGTTAGTAGGAATTTTACTATGCATGAAGTTAGAGGCAAAAACAGTTCATGCGATGGAAGTATCTGTTCCAGTTTTAACAAGTGATACGACAGAAACTGTTGAGAAGATGAATATCTTTGAAGAGTTTTATTATCGCATGTTTGAAAAAGATACGAAAAAAGACTTCTTCGATTACGTTTTACTCGCTATTTTTATTGTTGGATTACTTATTGTAATGGTTTTCCAAAATACCCATTACGTAGTAGTAGAACGTGCGAATGAAACGATTCTAGAGGAAGAACCAGTTGAGATTGAATCTATTGAAGTAGAAAAAGCACCAGTAGAAGTAGTAGAAGCAGAAGTGGTAGAAGAACCAAAAGAAAAAGAACGGAAAAAGAAGAGAGAATAGCTCTTCTTTTTTAGTGCTTTTCCCATTTCTTTAGAATATACTTTACTGGGTGATTCTATGCTTCTTATGATGAAATGTATTTTCTCGACCATGATTGGTCTTATTCTTTCATTAATAACAGGATTTATTTTGCTACCTTTTCTCCAAGAAAAAAATTTTAATCAGCGATTGAGTATTTACTTAGAGGAAAAACATCATAGTAAAGAAAATATTCCAACTATGGGTGGTTTGATTTTTATTTTACCTACCTTGGCGTATTTAGTCCTTTTAGTGATGATGCATAAAATAGAGATGACCTATCATCTTTTTATTGCGGTATTTGCTTTTATCGGTTATGCCCTAATTGGAATTTTAGATGATGCACTAATTATTTACCGAAAAAATAATAAAGGGTTATCAGAAATGACAAAGTTATTTTTACAAATTATCCTAGCTATTTTTTTATTCTATTATTTTATGAAAGCAGGAAATGAACCTCTCCTTTGGATTCATACGCTAGGGTGGAAGTGGAATATCGGGTGGTACTATGGTCTTTTTATTCTTTTAGTATTAATTAGCAGTAGTAATGCTGTTAATATTACCGATGGACTAGATGGTCTAGCGGGAGGATTATCTGCCATTGCTTTTTTTACATTAGGCATTATTACCATGACAACCGGTTGGTTAGAAGGATATCAAGAAATTAGTATTTTCCTGTTTACCCTAGTTGGGGCAATTATTGGATTTTTGTTTTTCAATGTCAATCCTGCTAAGATATTTATGGGAGATACGGGGTCTTTAGCGCTAGGGGCTCTTTTAGGAATGGTTGCCATTTTAACGCGGCATGAGGTTTTACTTTTAGTGATAGGACTGGTCTTTGTCATAGAAACGATGACTTGTGTCATTCAAAGAGTGTACTATAAATTTACCAAAAAGCGAATTTTTCCGATTACCCCCATTCATCACACCTTTGAAAGATATTTACCTGAGCGGGAAGTCGTCAAAATCTTTTGGGTTATTGGCTTACTCGCTAGTTTAGTTTCTTTATTGTTTGGGGTATGGATATGAAAAGGAAAGTAGAGTGGTTACTGGTTCTTAGCGTTATCTTTTTAGCGCTTTTTGGTCTTTTGATGATTTACTCTGCTTCCTCTATTTGGGCAGAATATAAATATCATGACTCGTTAAGATATGTTAAAAATCAAGGAATATTCTTTCTTATCGGCCTTTTTTTGATGTATGGGATTAGTAAGATTCCTTATCGCTATTATTACGATAAAGCAAATCAAATTATTTTTGGTTGTGTTCTTCTACTTGTTTTGGTCTTAATTCCCGGAATTGGAAGTGTAAGAAACGGAAGTCGTAGTTGGTTTGGTATTGGTTCCTTTGGCATTCAACCGAGTGAGTTTACCAAACTAGGACTGATTATTTTTACCTCTAAATATTTAACAAACCATAAAAAATTTTATCCTATTCTTCTTTTTACTCTTTTTATTTTTGGACTTATCATGTTACAACCCGATTTTGGAACAGGAACAATTTTAGTCATGTCTATTTTAGGAATTGTCTTTATTGCTGGGATGGATATTTCTTTTTTAGTAAAACTGGGAATTTTAGGAGTAGTAGGGGTAGTAGGACTTATTGCGATTGCGCCGTACCGTCTAGCCCGTATTCTTTCTTTTTTAAATCCTTGGAGTGATCCTTTAGGAAGTGGGTTTCAAATTATTCAGTCTCTTTATGCTATTGGCCCAGGAGGATTATTTGGATTAGGGTTTGGTAACTCTATTCAAAAACATTTTTACTTACCGGAACCTCAGACCGATTTTATTTTTTCTATTATTAGTGAGGAATTTGGTTTTGCAGGGATTCTTCTAGTTGCTAGTTTCTTTTTAACCATCATTATTACAGGTTTTCGTATCGCATTTAAAACGGAAGATCCTTTTGGAAAATATCTTTGCTTTGGTATTATATTTTGTCTTTCGTTTCAAACGGTTATGAATTTAATGGTCGTAGTAGGTCTTATTCCTGTTACGGGAGTAACGCTTCCTTTTCTTTCTTATGGAGGGTCTAGTTTACTGATTACTCTTTGCAGTATGGGAGTTGTCTTAAACATATCTAGATATACAAGATAAGTGATAATGTTTAAGATATTTGTGGTATAATAAGCTCAAGAATAGGGAAGGAAGAAAGAAATGATTAATAATATTTGTAATAAATGTGGAAGAACGATAGATGTCGTTGGTGTATTTTGTCCTTATTGTGGGAATAAACTAGAAGAAAAACCAGAACTTAAAAAGAGCTCTAAAATCTTTTTAATCTCTTATGTAGCAGTCCTTTTGTTATTGCTAGTTATTGGAATGGGCTCTTTTTTTATCAGTTATCCGATTGCTATTTTGAAAATAGAGGCGACTTCTCAAGAAGAGTTTACCCGTTATGTACATAAGCTGGGATGTGAGACAAGAAAGATGGAAGATCACCGAGAAGGAGTTTCTTTGCATCAATATACGGATGAGTCTTGTCCTGTTCAAATCGAATATCTCACTTTTTCTAATACAGACACTCGTGTAGATTTTTATCAGGATAAGAAATCCTCTATCAAGGAAAATTCTAATTATCAACAGTATAGTGAGATTGATTTTCCATCTTATCAAAGTTATACGATTCGTGGTAAAAAGTATCAATCTATCATCATGGTTGATAATATGATTCTTTTGATAGAATCTTCTAGTCATCAGGATTTAGCGAATCAAGTAGCTGATGACTTAGGTCTTATTCCTCATGGAAATGCGTCTTGGTGGAATCTTGTCTATGTTTCTATCTTGATGATTCTCTTGTTAGGAATCTTATGCTTCTTTAAAATTATGGTAAAATTTGGAAAAAGTGGATGGATTATTTTTGTTCCTATTTACAATGTTCTCGTTTTAGGAGAGAAATTATATGGGAAGAAATGGTACGGTCTTTTGTATCTCCTTCCGATTGTCAACATTGTCTTCTTCTTTGTTTCCTGCTACCAATTAGGAAAAGCGTTTAACCGGGATGATATAAGTTGTATTTTACTTGTTGTTTTACCACAAATTTTTATACCGATTTTGGCATTTGATACGTCAAAATATGTAGATAGAAAAAAAGTGACGGGATAACGGCAATTTCAATTGAATAAAAAAATTTTTTTTCTTATAATATGGATAGAGGTGTTGTAGTATGAAATGTTTAAGAGTTTTAAAGGAAATCACTTATAAATTTACCATGGGTCTTTTAAGTGTAGCTTTACTCTTTTCTAGTTTTCCAATTCCTTTATTAGCGGTTTCTAATGAACCTACTTTTCTGGAAGAGGAGAAAAAAGATTATGTATATCTTGCTGATATCGACTATGCCAAGGCACATGTCGATTATGGAAGTGTCAAGATTAATCAAAATGATTCAGGAGAAATGATCTCTATCTTAGTAGATGGAAAGAAAACGTATTCTATGAATGCGATTTTTGCCCATGCTTCCTCTACTTTGATTTATGATGTCGGAAAATATGATTTAGATACCTTTACAACTTATGCAGGAGTAGATTCTAGTAAGGGGTCTAATGGAAATGGCGTTAAATTTTCGATTTATGCTTCTAAGAAAGAGGACTTAAACTCTATTCAGGATAGTGATTGGATTTTACTAGAAACTTCTTCTCCAGTAAAAGGAAATAATAATGCCTTAAAATTTACCGTTAGTATTAAAGATTATAAATGGCTAAAATTATATGCGGATAAAAACGGAGAAAATTCTTATGATCATGCTGTTTGGGTAGATCCAATGATTTATAACTCTTCTACGTATTCTCCTCAAGAGACTCCAAATGTCGATTGGATTTTAACGGTTGCCGAGTATGATGAAGAATTGTTAAAATATGATAACGATGCCATTTTAAAAGATAAAGATTTAAAATTGAAATTACTTCAAAGAACATTTGTTAATCGGGTAGATTATAGTATGCTTCAAGCCTTTGTGAATAAAAGTAAGGCTAATTTAGAATTTATGAAGTGGCTATTTCAGGATGAAGAAACGCTTGAAGAATATTTATTAGGTGGTACTCCAGAAGGAGGAAACTACATTCGTGCCCTTACTGTTTTTAGTGAACTTTATCATGATTATAAGGAGGATTTAAAAGATCCCGAAAACAAAGAGACCTATAAGAAAATGATGATGGCAATCTCTCTTACTTATAGTGTGGATGTCAACTTTTGGCAAACGGCTAATCCTCCGGTTGTACCTGTTCGAACACCTTCTAATGAAAAAGAACGATATGAAGTGATTAAAAAATTGTTAACGGATGGCTATACCTTTGATGAGGTTTCTACTTATTTTGAAAAAGATTTATTTAAATCTTTAGAAGTAGAAGAGATGAGATGGGTTGTCAATAATCGAATTAGTGATATTGAAATTGCTTGGTTAAACTGGTATACCCAGATGACAAAAGCAGGGAAAACCTCTTATAATGCCGATGGGTATACAAATCCATATACCTATATCTACTATTCTGATGGCTGGTATTATGAAGATCCAAATTATTATAAAGCTAATTCTGATTACTGTGCTTATGGAAACAATCAAAACAAAAAGCATAGTTCAGGCTATATGCGGGGAGTAAATTGTAACGATAAGTACGGATTAAAACATTTTAATCTAGAGACAAGAGAAAATTCTCCTCTTCGCCTTTGGACGATTTGGGAAGAAGATGGCGTTTGTGGCTCTCTTGCTGGAACGGGATCTAATATTGAGATGTCTTATGGTAGACCATCTACGTTAGTTTCTCAACCAGGTCACGCTGCTTACTTTGTTTCCAAAGAGACAACCTGGAATGGTGAGGTAAGAAGAGAGTGGCAAATTGGAAATGCCGCTGCCGGTTGGGCTGCTTCTTATAAGGGAGAGCGAATGATGCTTGACTGGGGTACTAGAAAAACAGGTACTTGGACAGATTCTAATAATGGTGCTTATTTAGTACTTGCGCAAAGAGCAGTTGATGAATGGGAGCGTTATCAAAAAGCATCCTTCTATAATTTACTTGCGGATGTAAGAATTTCTCTTGGGGATAAAATATCTACGTATGAGCAAGCAATTCAGGCTCAATCTTATAACTTGGATTCTTGGTATCAATTAATTCAAACGTATTTAAAAGATAGTTCGAAAACAGATGATGACTATTATCAACTCGCTAAAAAGATTGTTGAAAACTTTCAAGAGTTTCCTCTTGCGATGCATGATTTATTAAAGCTAATCGATAGTAAAATTATTAACAATAGTCCAGCTTATGCAAAATTAGTAAATGATACACTAAATAAGCTTAAGAATGTAAAAGATAGTGATTATTTTCAAGCAAGTGTCATTCGTGAAATTGCCAAATACTTATTAGGCATGCAAGAAAATAATGATACGGCTACTTTCTCTTTTGATGGAGAATATGCAAATCAACTACGGCTTTTAAATAAGGCACTGGAACAAAAAATACCTTTTGAATACACTTTAAATTATGAGTATGATGCTGAACATGGCAAAGTAAGTGATACGACCAAATGGACAGAAGTTACAGATGGGAAGACGAGTGTTGATTTAAGTAGCAGGATAGATGAGTTAAATACGAGCGATGATATCGTTGTTCATCTACTTGTTAATAGTCGGGATGATATCGATAACTTATTCTTTATCGATTTACAAGATGGTATTTCGCCTAAAAAGATTTATGCGAATAGTCTTGAAAATAAAGTAGCTGGTGCAACAGACAGCATGGAATGGTATGTGTTAAAAGACTTTGATGAATTATATGATGCTTTTATCAATCCTAATGGATTAAAATGGCAAAAATTTAAAGATAGCAATCCACCTGTTAGTGATACAGAACAGACAATGGTTTTAGTACGCGATGGCTATACGGAAAACAAGTTTCCAAGTGATTTTGTTTTTCTTACCTTTGAGCCAGATGAAAACAATAAAGAAGCTATTTATGTTCCAAATTCTAGATTAACGGTTGAGACATCGAGTGATGCTTCTGACGCGGAAGCAAAAGAAAACTTGTTAGACGGAAATTTCTATAGTTTCTGGCATAGCAAGAAAAATACGAGTGAACCGGCTTGGGTTACGGTTATGGTTGATAAAACAATTCAACTTTCTAAGTTAGAATATGTCCCACGCCAAGATTTTAACGAATCTGGTCGAATTACCAAAGTAAAAATCGAAACTAGTATGGATGGAAAGAAATGGGAAACCTTGGTAAGTGAGTTAACCTGGAAAAATGATGATTCTATTAAGACCTATGTTTTAGAGACTCCTATTAGGGCTAAGTATGTAAGACTTACCTCCCTAGATTCTGTCAATCATTCCACATCAGCAGCCATGATTCGTTTGTATGAAAATACCCTTACAACGACTAAAAGTGTTCATGATTTATCTATTAGCTATATTAAAGAGGGATATGTCTATAATGGGGAAGAACATCGACCACTTTTGACTGTTCAAGATAATGGAATTGACCTTATTGAAAATAACAATTATAGTGTAGAATACCAAAATAATACAAATGCCGGAGTAGCGACCATAGAAATAACCGGTCTTGGTATCTATGATGGTACGGTTAGTAAAGAGTTTACGATTTCAAAAGCGAGTATCCCTGCAAATGCACCCTCTTTAGAAATGACAGTAGATGTTAGTAAGAAAAAGCTTTCTGATATTTCTCTTCCGGAAGGATGGAGTTGGAAAAATTCAGATCAAGAACTTTTATCGGGAGAAACGATTGCAGCAATAGCAGTCCATGAAGATCAAAATAATTACGAACAAACGGAAGTAGAAATAACCATTACCAAAGAAAAAGGGTCTCATCCAGTTATTACCGTTTATGATAATAAGACCTCTTTAGAATATGAATTTACAGGGGAAGAGGTAGCCTCTTTAGAAGATATCAAAAAACTGATTACGATTACCGATGAAGAAGATGGAACAATTGATATTAATGATACCAAAAAAGTTACTTTTTCATCAGATATCAAGTGGGATGTAGAAGGAACTTATCATATCTATATTACGGTAATAGATAATGATGGTAATAAGCTTGAATGGAGTTTACCAATTCTTCTTGTAGATAAAGAGGCAGATTTGATTCCTTTAAATGAGGAAGATTTTGAAGTTATTGTTGATGATACGAATCTTTACTATACAGGGGAGGCTTTATCGATTCCCGTTTACGTTATCGATAAAAAACATGACAATCATGAATTAACGCTTGACCTAGATTATGAAATTACTTTAGAAGAGAGAGTATCTTCAGGAACTTATCAGGTAACTGTTAAAGGAAAAGGAATTTATGCGGGAACCTTGACGCATTCTTATACCATTCATAAAGCAAAAGTGCCAACAGAATTGGTTACGCCAGAAATGCATGTCTCTTACGATACGATGACACTTGCGCAAATCCCACTTCCTTCTTTATGGCAGTGGAAAGATAGTGGAAAGACTCTTGCCATTGGAAATAATACCGTTCAAATTATTTATTTGGGAGATGCCAATCACGAGCGATATGAGATGGAAATTTTAGTTATACGGGATGCGAAAGAAGAAGAGTCAAAGGGTGAATATCCTGTTATCTCGATAGAGAAAAAAGATTTCTACTTTGATATCAAAGACAAAGAAGTGGATTTAGATTATTTTAAAAATCTTCTTACTATTACGGATAAAGAAGATGGAACCATTTTAGTAGATTCTGATGCTGTCGAATTTCAAAGTGATTTGAAGTGGGAAGTAGGAACTTGGACGATTACCGTTAAGGTAACGGACAAGGACGGAAATGTTTCCCAAATTCATATCCACGTTATTATTACGGATGAAACGATTCCTCAAACAGATATTAATACTCTTACAATCAATATCGAAGCAGGAGAATTTATCTATACAGGAAAAGAATTTAAGCCAAGAGTTACTATTTATGATGGAGAAACGCTATTAGAAGAAGAAAAAGATTATACTGTCACTTATCAAGATAATATTGAGGCCGGAACGGCAACTATTACAATTGTAGGAAAGGGGACCTATACAGGCTTTAAAATAGCATCATTCCTCATTCAAAAAGCAGGACCAACAACTCTTCCAAACGCCAATATAGAAGTATCTGAAAACGCTAAAACCGCAAGAGAAGTACCACTTCCAGAAGGTTGGCATTGGGAAGATGAAACCATAGTTTTAAAAGAGGGAGAAAATAAATTAACTGCTGTTTATGATGGAGATAATAACCATGTATCTATGGATGTTATCGTAACAGTTAAGAAGAAGACTTTAGTAAAGCCAAATACGACGCCAAGTAAAGATAAGAGTACTAACAAAAATAAGACATCTTCTAACAGTTCAAAACCATCTAATTCGAATGTGAATCATTCTTCTAATATTGATAGTAATTCTAATTCCAATACTAATATAAATAGCAATACGAATAGTAACACCAATAGTAATACAAATAGTAATGTAAGTAGTAATACGAATACCAATTCTAATCAACCATCTAGCAGTAAACAAACAACTAAGGAAGAAAAGATAGAAAAAGAACCAGGAAATATGGCACTTTATGTTCTTGGATTCGGGGTATTAGGTGTGGGAATTCTTACTCTTATTATTCTTTTAAATAATCGATTACATTTGAATAAGAAAAAGTGATTTTGATCACTTTTTTCTTTGCTTGCAAATCCATTTTATTTGTTATATACTATGGCTAGAAGGAAGGTATTATATGAAATCAAAATATCCTTATATATTAATACTCCTAATCATTATTGGTGTTTTTGGTATTGCTTGCTATACAGCCTATCAAGCCATTCCTAGAATTCATTATGCTTCTTATTATGAAAAAAACTATTCCTACGATTTAGAAAGAACTAAAATACAAAAAGAGTTAGAAGAACTTTATGATGATTATGACCATGATCAATTTTCTAAAAAAGAATTTGAAGAGAAAGTAAATCAAATAAAGAGGGAATTCCTTCTCTTAAAATCAAATCGTGAGAAATTAAAAAAGGAATATGAGGTAACAGATTCTCTTGATTTAGATACGGTTAAAATGGATAAGAATAAAGACCGAGATATTAGCTTAAAAAATTTGTATTATCGCAAAACGGATGTAGAAAAGCAGCAAGAGTCTCTAGATTTAGAAGAAGAGGAATTGGAAAAGGAATATTTCGAAGGAGAACTATCAAAATCAGAATTGTTAAAAATTCGAAAAGATATTGAGATTAGGGAACACCTACTCGCATTAGAAGAAGAGAAATTAAAAGAGGATGCAAAAAATTTAGGAATTCTCAATTTAGATTAAAAGTTTCTTTTAGGAACTTTTTTTCTTTTCTTTTCTACTATCTATTTGCTATAATGATAATAGAGGGTGGGTGTTATGAGAATTATTCATTTTTTTAATTGGCGACTTCCAGATATTATTCCTAATCTAGATGTGGTGAAAAATCAGGGGTTTGATGCGATTCAAATCAATCCTATTCAGCCACTAAAGGAGGATGGTTTAAGAGAGTGGTGGATGTCTTATCAGCCTATTGATTTTGCAATTGGAAACTATTTTGGTACGAAAGAGGATTTAATTGCGCTTTGTAAAGAGGCTAAAGCGAGGGGGATTTTGGTTTTTGCGGATGTTGTCATCAATCATATGGGAGCATCTAATTTAGATGACTTGACTCCCCATCCTAGGGTGAATCCATCTCTTCGTCAAAAGGAAGAATATTGGCGGGAAAAGAAAAGAGTTTATAATTGGAAGGACCGAGGAGAAGTGATTCACCACTGTATTAATCTTCCGGGATTAAATGTGTATCACCCAGATATTGAAGATAGAATTGTTTCTTTCTTAAACGAATTAATTGATTGTGGTATTATGGGATTTCGGTTTGATGCCGCTAAATCGATAGGACTTCCTAGTGAGGGATATCGCTTTTGGCCTAATTTGATTTATCGGTTAAAGATGTATGGACTTTTCTTATATGGAGAGGTTATTTTCGAAGAAAATCGTAATGTTATTGATGAATATTGTAATTACATGAATGTGTTAGGAAACTATGATGGCAGTAATCCTTCTAAGATGGTTAAATTTGTAGAGAGTCATGATAGCTTTTTAAGTAATGATATTCTAGGGTATACAAGAGGAGTCCCTAGTGAAGAGATTGTCACTCGTTATCAGGGATTAACTAGATATTATGAACATACTTTGTTTTATGTAAGACCATGGGATGATACCTGGAAAAGCGAAAGAGTAAAAATGGCCAATTATCAGTTTCGGGAACCAGAAAAGAAAAAATTAATCGGATAAAGGTGCATATGCATCTTTTTTTAAGCCTCATAAGAGTAATCTCTTATTTCTTTCTAGCAACAAAAGTTGCGTCTTTTTAAAATATGTGTTAGAATACAAGACATGACGAAGGGGGAATCAAACTAAATGATAAAAAATTTAGAAGTAAATCAATCTAAAATAGAATCTTTGGGGGTACATTTAACAAAACCTTGGATGGCTTATTATGCTGATAGGGATTATGAAATGTTTTTACCAAATACCAATATTGCGGATTATCTAAAAAGAAAAACAGTTGGATTAGAAAAATTAACGGCAGAAACTTATTATACAAGAAAAATTTCTTTTGAGGAGACTTTCCAGAGAGTGGATAATGCCTCTCGAGCTCTTTCTGGTTTAGGGGTAAAAAAGGGAGATATTTTATTTACCCTTATGCCAAATATTCCCGAAAGTGGAAATATCTGGTTAGGGGCCTCTCAACTTGGTGCAATTGTGGATTTTGCAGATCCTAGACCAGATAGTATGGATTTGTTAGCAAATGCAAAAAAAGTACTAGAAATGATTCGTTTTGAAAAGGCAAACTATATTGTTGCCTTAGATCGTTGTTATACAGCTATGTTAAAGCCTATTGAAAAAGAATTGAAGGATTTAGGAATAGAAAATATTATTGTTGTATCTGCTAGTGATTCTATGACGATTAGAGGAATTATTGATTATTTAATGGATGTTATAAAATATAATCAGCTAAGAAATATGAGACTTGCTGATAATGCTGCACAAAAATTACGGTTTTATCAAGCTTTGCTTATGAAAATTCAAGGAATGCAACAAGATAAAACAGCTTTAAAGGAAGCTATTTCTTCTTCTCCAATTGAGGTTATTCGTTACCAGGATTTAGTGAAAGAATGTCAAAATGTTCCTTTTGCTGAAATTAAAGATGAAAATTTAGTTAGTTATATTGGCCATACATCAGGAACAAGTGGGGCAAGACCAAAACCAATTCCATTAACGAATAAAAACCAGATTTTTGCAACAGAACAAGTTTTCAAAGCAGGTGTTAATGTAGGAGTAAAAGATAGAGTCATTCATGAATTGCCATTCTTTTCACCTCTTGGATCTAATAATAATTTCCTAATTGATATGGCAAGTGGCGCTAATTTACTCGATGTTCCAGAATTTGAAATTAATGAATTTGGATATTTAATCAAAAAATATAAGCCGAATGTCTTTTTGGGAACTCCTTCTTGGTTATCTTCTCTTACTAAATGTTCTTATTTGAAAAAAGAAAACTTGTCATGTATTAAAAGAGCTATTTATGGAGGAGATTCCATGAGTAGAAATGAAGAGATAGAATTACACCAATGGCTTCGTAGTCATGGAAGTTCCTCAGAAGTAGAAAAGGGACATGGCATGAGTGAATACTGTGGTGGTGGAACTTACGCTGTTGGAAAATGGAATTGCTATGAATCTATCGGTATTCCTTTCCCTGATACAATTTATGGAATTGTCGATCCCAATATAGAAGATAGACTTGTCCCAATTGTGGATAAGGATGAAGATGGCTTTATTTCCGGAGAGTTAATTGTTTCTTCTGATGCGGTTACTAGTGGAGAACTACATGGTCATCAAATTGTTCCTCATTACGAACTAGATGGTAGAAGTTATATCCGAACTAGAGATTTAGTTAAAATGAGGGAAGATGGAGTTTTCTTTTTCCAAGCTAGAAAGGATAGATCTTTTACTCGATTTGATGGTTATAAAGTGAAACCAGCAGAGATAGAAAGAGAAATTGAAAAGAACAACAAAGTAGATATTTGTCGCGTTACATATTATTATGATGAAGAAAAGAAAGGTCTTATGCCGATTGCTCATATCGTTTTAAAGGATAATGTTATACCAGCAGAAGAAGAATCTGTAGCTATTTCAAAAGAAATTATTCAGGAACAAATTATTGCTAATCAAGATATGTCTTCTCGACAAATCCCATCTAGAATTAGGTTCCGTGCCAATATGCCATTAACTAAAAATAGTAAACTTGATGTGAATGCCCTTATCCAAGAAGGCTTAGATGGAACGGAAATTGTGGTAAATGTGGAAGAAACAAATTTATTTGTTGGAAACATTACAGTTCTTCCACCGCAAAAAAATGGTAAAATAAAATGTAAAGTAAAGGAATAAAAGTTTCAAAAAAAGAAACTTTTTTTCTTGTTATTTCAATTTATAGTATAATAAAGGAAGAATAGGTGTGATGATATGAACTATATGGTAGGGTTTATATCCTTAAATGTGTACGCATTAATCGTTTGTTTATTATTAATGACAGTTTTCTTTTCTAAAAAAAGACAAAAACAGGTTGAGGATCAGTCCTATGCTCATTTTTTGATATTTAATGCTTTAGCAACAGCTTCAGGCATCGTTTTAGGAATTTTGGTAACCCCATCCTTCAATACGAGTGAGTTTATTTTAGAAATTGCTAATAAAATTTATTTAATTTGTTTAATGTGTTGGTCTTGCATTTTAAATTATTATACGATGTATATTAGTTTCTTAAATAAAAGAAAGGATAGAAAAAAAGTTTTATCCCTATACAAAAAAATTATTTTAGTAGCTATTTTTATTTTAGTCATTTTACCGGTTCAAATAGAGGCAACCGATAGTGGTGCGCAAGCAACGGGTGCTAGTTTAGTTTTCTTTTATACATTTTTGGCAGCTGGCTTTTTAAGTGATTTCATTAGCATTTTAACGGATTTCAAGAATATAACGAGTAAAAAGTATTTACCTATTTATCTTTTATTAGTTTTAGGTCTTTTTTCCGTTTCTGTTCAATTAGTTTTTCCACAGTTAAACTATTTAGTTAATCCCTGCACGGTTTTAATTACCTTAGTAATGTATTTTACGATTGAAAATCCGGATATTAAAATTATTGAGCAACTTAATATTGCAAAAGATCAAGCTGAGAAAGCAAATCGTGCAAAATCTGATTTCTTATCAAATATGTCCCATGAGATTCGGACTCCTTTAAATGCTGTTGTTGGTTTTAGTGAAGCGATTCTAGAAGAAAATGACATAGAGCAGATTAAATCGGATGCGAAGGATATCATTATGGCTTCTAATAACTTGCTAGAAATTGTAAATGGAATTCTAGATATTTCTAAGATAGAAGCCGATAAGATGGAAATCGTCGAAACCGAATACGATTTGGTAGAAAATTTAAATGGTCTTGCAAAGTTGATGATTCCTAGAATTGGCGAAAAACCAATTGAACTTCGGACTAAGTTTGCCCCAGATATTCCTTCTATTCTTTATGGTGATGGGGGAAAAATAAAACAAATTGTCATGAATATTTTAACGAATGCGGTTAAGTATACGGAAAGAGGCCTCATCAATTTAGAAGTGAATTGTGTAAACAGTGGGTCTGAATGCAAACTAGTCATTTCTGTCGAGGATACCGGTAGGGGAATTAAGCCAGAAAAGATTGATAGTATTTTTAATAAGTTTGAACGTCTAGAGGAAGACCGTAACACTACACTAGAAGGAACAGGACTTGGACTTGCCATTACCAAAAGATTAGTGGAAATGATGGGTGGTAAGATTGTTGTTCAAAGTAAATATGGTGCTGGTTCTAAGTTTACGGTTTATTTAAAACAAGAAATCAGAGCGGTTCATACCAATGTTAAAAGAGAAATTACCTATGATAAATTGGTAGATATTAGTAACCGAAAAGTGTTAGTTGTTGATGATAATAAGATTAACTTGAAAGTTGCAACGCGTATGCTTACGCCTTATCACTTAAATATAGAAGAGTGTGAAAGTGGATTAGAATGTATAGATAAAATAAAAGAGGGAAGAAGTTATGATTTAATTCTCCTAGATGATATGATGCCAAAAATGACGGGTACTGAGGCATTAAAAGAACTGGAAAAAATTCCTGATTTTCACACTCCTGTTGTTGTGTTAACAGCAAATGCTATTGAGGGAATGAAGGAAAAATATTTAAAAGAAGGATTTAAAGATTATCTAGCAAAGCCTATTGATAAGTTAGAATTAGAAAGAATTCTTTATACTTATTTAGCTTATAAAGAAAAAAAGGAAGAGATTTTTGAACCTCTTCCAGAAGACCTTTATGATATCAATAAACCACTTCATCAAGACACAAATTAAAACAAGGATATTTCCTTGTTTTTTGCTTATTGATAGGAAAGAAAGTCGCCTAGCGAATAGGGGTTTTCTCCTTTTGGAAATTCTAGCGTTGTCTTTACTTTTCTTTTAGGTAGTAAAATATGGTAAGGTGGCATATTATTTCTTATATAAAGAACTTGATTTTCACAAGAAATCATCACGACATCAATAGCTTCTTTCATAAAAAAAGTATGAATGGCGTTACATTTTGGAAACACAAGAACATTTTGAATATTCTTTTTTCCCATATTCCCTTTGAATCTATCCCAAAAATGATTACAAAGAATAACTTCTAAGACTTTGGTTTTTCCTCTTATTTTCATCTTCTCACCGATTTTATTATAGCATAAATTCATTGACAAAACTAGGATTTAGCGATATACTTTTGATAGTCGGAGGCGGGATATGAAGAATAATAATGGGCAAGCTTTAATCGAATATTTATTAATTATTGCTGTTATTAGCGTAGTGGCAATTGGTATTATAAAATTATTAGGCGGATATTTAAAAGATACAATGACCAGATCTTCTTGTGAATTAACAGGAGGAACTTATGTAGCTGGGGAAAATCCTGGCGACGGAACTTGTGAGCAGTAAACAAAAGTAGGAAATGATAATTTTTATTATCATTTTTTTTGCGGAAGTCTTTCCTTTCTTGGCAAGTTTTGGTATAATGGTTTATGTATAATATAGGGGTGATAAGATGAGAAATCATCGTGGGCAAGCGTTGATCGAGTTTTTACTTCTCATGCCAGTAATTTTTATCATTATTATGGCAATGTTTGATTTTGGAAATATTTTATATCATCGATATAAGTTGGAAAACGAGTTAGACTATGTCGTGAATCTTTATTTGGATGATGAGGAAGAAGAATTAAATCAGTATTTAAAAGACAATCAATTTGTAATGGATGTTTCCCAGGACGATAAGATGAAAACGATTTATTTAAAGACGAATGTCACCATTTTTACACCGGTTTTAAGTCAAATACTAGGAAGTCCTTACCGAGTTGATACGAGTAAGACGATTTATGAGGGATAGTATGAATGAAAAAGGTCAGACATTAGTTTTATTCTTATTTTTATTACCGGTTCTACTTCTACTTTTCATTTGTGTCTATCAAATAGGAAATTTGGAACTAGAGAAGAAAAAAATGATGGGTGCTTTAAAAGAAACTGTGAGTTATGGCTTAAAGAATCAGGAATCAGAGACGTTGGAGGAAGATATGATTGGAATGCTACAGATAAGTTTTCCAGAATTATCAGAAGAAAATATTACGATTGATTTTCTTGAGGAAGGTATTTCTATGAAGATAGAGAAAGAATATTCGGTAGCATTAATAGGAAGACAAAAATTAAAAATCTCCTATATGGGGGAAAAATAAATGGAAAGGTTTACATTGTAAAGGAATAGGGGTTCGATTATGAAAAAAGCAAAAATTTATACAATTACTTCAGTAAAAGGTGGCACTGGAAAAACCACATTTGCCTTAAATTTAGCTGCCACTTATGCACTTAATAAAAAGAAAGTTTTAGTGATTGATTTAGATGTTGCTGCAGGAGATATTGCGGCTCGTCTCAATTTAGAGTATGAAAAAGATCTTTATCTTTGCTATGAAGATATGCGAAATCATACCTTTGATGCAGTAGAGGACTATATCTATCCATATAAACAAGGTATTGATATTCTTCCCGCACCAAAAGATCCTCGTAATGCGAATAAGATGGAAGCGAGTTTCTTAAGTTATTTATTCTCTAAGGTATCTTTAAAGTATGATGTCATTTTGGTAGATACCAATCATTTGCTTTCACCATTAAATCTTTTGGCATTTGATTATAGCGATAAAATTTTATTTGTGATTAATAATGAGTGTATGAATTTAAAAGGAATGCGTACGATGTCTGCTATTTTTGAAGATATAGAATCTAATAAAATGGTAGTTGTTTTGAATGATTCTACGAAGAAGACAAATGGAGAATATTCTATTACCGATATGAAAAATGTCATGAAAAGGGAGATTGACTATCGTGTACCACAGTCTTTCTTTCAAAAGAAATATGATAAATATGTGATGAATGGAACGATTTTCTTACTTGAAAAGAAAATCCGCTCTCATTCTAGTAGAGCTTTAAAAGTATTTCAGTTAATAGCGCGTTCGCTATTAAAGGAGGATTAATATGGGGAAAAAGTTTGTAGAAGAATTTGATATTGCTGTCAAAAATGATGCGAGTGCAGTAACGGATTATGAAGCTTTTTCTAACAAAGAATTATTAGAGGAACTTCGCAATAGGATTATTCAAGGATTAATTGATAAACACCTAAAAGATGCCAATATGACCTCACTTGCTATTCGTGAAGAAGTAGATGAGGCTATCGAAGGATATGATTTAAGCATCGTTGAGAGAAGTTATCTTTACAATTTAATTGATAATGAAGTAAATGGGTATGGACCTATTACAGAATTATTAGAAGATAAAGAAATAACAGAAATCATGGTTAACGGAAAAGATGAAGTCTATATCGAATTAGATGGTAAGATTTTAAAGGATGAAAGTATTTCTTTTATCAATGAAGAACATATTGTAAGAACGATTCAAAGATTGATACAACCTCTTGGAAGAACCATTGATACGACGAACCCTATGGTAGACGCTAGATTAGCAGATGGGTCTCGTTTAAATGCTGTTTTGCCACCACTTTCTTTAAAGGGACCAGTTCTTACCATTCGTAAATTTAAAAAAGAACTTGCTAATATTGATGATTTCTTAAGAAATGGAGCGCTTACTCCTTATATGGCAAGGTTTTTGGAAGCTTGTGTAAAAGCCAAATTAAATATTTTAATCGTTGGTGGAACAGGCGCTGGAAAGACGACGCTTTTAAATATCTTATCTTCTTTTATAGGGCAAGATGAGCGTATTATTACAATAGAAGATGCGGCAGAACTTGCTTTAGAGCAAAATCATGTCATTTCTTTGGAAACGAGAAATCCAAATTATGAAGGAGAAGGTGAGGTTACTATTCGGGACCTTGTTATCAACTCTCTTCGTATGAGACCAGATAGAATTGTCGTTGGAGAAGTACGTGGAAAAGAAGCATTTGACATGTTACAAGCCATGAATACAGGTCATGAAGGTTCCTTAACAACTATGCATGCCAATAGTCCTCATGATGCCCTAAATCGTTTGGAAACGATGGTGTTAATGGCTGGAATGGAAATTCCTGTTAAGGCTATTCGTGAATATATTGAAGAAGCTATTGATGTTGTTGTTCAAATTGAAAGATTAACAGATGGCAGAAGAAGAATTACTTCTATTTGTGAAGTAGCTGGTATGGAAGATGGCGTTTTAAATTTAAAACAAATCTTTGCCTTCCATAAACAAGGATTAACGGAGAATCTTGAGGTAAAAGGAGAATTTGTTCTTGAACCTTATGTTCCAAAAGTTTATGAGAAAATGAAAGCGATGGGTATTTCCAATTTAGAAGATATTTTTGGAGAATAGGAGGGTAAATATGTTATTAGAAGATGAGGGATATTACATCAGCGTAGCCTCTCATGAAGAGTTTACACGCGACGATATTGTTGTTGACTATTTACCTGGAGATGGGGTTGTAAATTATTCTTATACCGTTATTAAAAATGGTAATGAGACAGAAACCATTTATGTCGAGGATGCCTCTGCTATTCGAATTGTTTTAAATGAAACGGGACAGTATCGAATTGAATTTGTCAATTATGATAGTCAGGGTATGACGACGACTTTTAAAACAGGAATTTATAACGTCGATAAAGAAGCCCCAAAATTAGAGATTTCAAAAGATTCCTTTAAAATTGAGGCAGGATCTTCCTTTAATGTTTTATCGGGGGTAAGAGCTACTGATAATCAAGATGGCAATCTTACGACGAAAATATCCACAAATGCCTCTTCGATAGATTTCGACTCTCTAGGAAAAAAAGAAGTAACATATACCGTTACCGATTCTGCTGGAAATGTAGCGGAAAAAACGGTTACTTTTGAAGTAGTAGATAGTCATCGGGAAGAAATCTTTTTAACACAATGTGTTATCATCGGCGTTATTTGTGTCATTCTTTATTTAGTTATTCGCTATTATCGCACCATGATGTTAGAAAGACGTCTTGGAAAGTTTACTTTAGAGCCTGTTGGTCGAACAAGTAATTTCTTTGATCGCGTGGCTATGATGAAAAATAGTATGGTACAGACGTTATCAAAACGGTTACAAAAATATACTTGGATGGAATATTATAGTAGTCGCTATGAAAAGTATCAAATTGCTTTTCGAGAGAATTCCGCAGTAGATATTGTTGCTAAAAAGATTTTAATGAGTATGATTTTTCTAGTTTTTGCTCTAATTGCGGCAACCTTAAAACTAGAAGTATTATCTTTCTTACAAATGTTATTAGCGCTTTTATTGGGTTATGTGATTGTCGATGTTATCTATTGGATAAGATATCATTTTTACCGCAATCATATTGAAAATGATTTATTACAAGCTATTATTGTTATGAATAATGCTTTCCGTTCTGGACATAGTATTCCTCAAGCAGTTGAGTTAGTGGCTGACGAATTAGAGGGAGATATCCATGTAGAGTTTTTGAAAATGCATCGTGAGTTAACCATGGGCTTATCCGTTGAGGAAGTGTTTAGACGATTTGCTTCTAGAATAGGAATTGATGAGGTAAATTATTTAACTTCTTCTCTTACTATTTTAAATCAAACGGGAGGAAATATTGTAAAGGTATTCTCTTCTATTGAAAAGACATTGATGACGAAAAAGAAACTTCGCTTAGAGTTAAAGGCATTAACAAGTAGCGCTAGATTAGTAAGTTACCTTTTAATGCTTCTTCCAGCGTTCTTTATAGCTGGTATTAGCTTTGTTAGTCCAGACTACTTTTTACCACTTGTGGCTAGTCCAATGGGACTTTTGATGTTATTAGTGATTATTTTAATCTATCTCGTATATATTTATATTATAAGACGAGTTATGAAGGTAAGGATGTGATCACATGGAGAAGAAAAATAAAAGACGTTCTAGCGTGGAAAGATTAGAACATCAACTTTCTTACTTAGGAGATTCTCGTCGATTTTCTGCTAGTAGATTTTTATCCATTCGTCTATTGACAACCATTCTTTTGATGTTGGGACTTTATTATTTTACGGATATTTCTTTCTTTGTAATTCCTTTTCTTGCGATAGGATATTATTATTTGCTATACTATATAGTGGTTTTGTATCCTATCCAAAAAAGAAGCGAGCGACTAGAAAAAGAAGCTCTTACCTTTTTTGAGGTTTTAACACTTTCTTTAGAATCAGGTAGAAATTTAGAGAAATCTCTTAATATTACCGTTTCGAATGTGAATTCTGAACTTAGTGATGAATTTGCAAAAACTTTAAAAGAAGTTCAATATGGAAAAAGTTTAAATGAGGCTTTGAAGGATATGAAAAATAGAATTCCTTCTGAGACGATTAACAATATTATTTTAAGTATTACAGAAGCAAGTACTTTTGGAAGTAGTATCTTAGAAAATATGTATTCTCAGGTAGACTTTTTAAGGGATAAACAGACGTTACGTATTCGTGAGAAAATGAATCAAATTCCGAATAAAATCAGTATTATTTCCGTATTGTTTATGGTTCCTTTAATGCTTTTAATTATTTTAGGACCATTACTTATTCAATACTTAGATTAGGGGAGATCATATGAAATATTATTTGATAGGAATAAAAGGGGCAGGAATGAGTGCTTTAGCGCTTTTACTTTCTGATTTAGGCTATGAAGTAATTGGATATGATGATGCTTCTGAACATCGTTTTACAGAAGATAAATTGAAAGAACGTGGGATTCCTATTTATAGTGAACCTAATGATGCTCTTGATGAGGAGACAATCGTTGTTCGCTCTCCAGCCATTCGGGATGAACATCCGGAAATGCAAAAAGTGTTTGCTATGAATTTAAGAAATTACCAATATCATGAAATGTTAGGTAGATTATCAAAGAAGTTTAATACGATTTGTGTTGCTGGTTGTCATGGTAAGACAACTACCACTTCTATGCTTGCCCATGTCATGCAAGACTTAGGAGGATGTAACTATATTATTGGCGATGGAAATGGGGCTGCCAATAAAGAATCCAAACGATTCATTTTAGAGTCTTGTGAGTACCGTCGTCACTTCTTAGAATATGAACCAGAATATGCTATCATCACAAATATTGAACTTGATCATACAGATTATTATAAAAATATTGATGATGTTATTTTAGCGTATCAAGAGTTTGCTAATAAGGCTTCCAAGATGGTTATCATTTGTGGAGATGATCCTTATACCCATTCTCTTGAAATTAGTAAACCGGTTTATTTTTATGGTATTAGTGATGACAACGACATTCAAGCTAAGAATATTGAATATCGTAATGATGGAACTAGTTTTGATGTATTTATTGAAGAAGAATACTATGGACATTTTGATTTACCACTTTTTGGAAAGCATATGCTATTAAATGCTTTGGCAGCAATAGGTGTTTGCCATTATGAAAGATTAGATGCCAAAGAGGTTTCCAAGAGTCTTAAAAATTTCCATGGAGCAGATCGGCGGTTTAAAGAGACTTTTATCGGTAATAATGTATTAATTGACGATTATGCTCATCATCCAACCGAGGTAAAGGTGACGATTAAAGCAGCTAGACAAAAATATCCTGATAAAACGTTAGTAGCCATTTTTAAGGCTCATACGTTTTCTCGAGTAGAAGAGTTTCAAGAAGAATTCGCAAGTGCTTTATCTCTTGCGGATAAGGTATTTATCATGGATATTAATTATGACCGAGAGAATCCAGAAGATTACCCAGGAATAGATGCTTACACTTTGATTAATAGAATTGAAGGGGCAGAATATATTGAACATGGTATGGCAGAAAAACTGCTTCCTTATGAAAATGCTGTTCTTCTATTTATGAGTAGTAAAGAGATTTATCTTTTACAACAAGAATACATGGATTTAGTAAACCAAAAAGAACAATAGTTTTGTTCTTTTTTCTTTTCAAAAGACGAATTTTTTGGTATACTCATAAGTAGTGTAGTAGGAAGTGATAATATGAAAGAAAAAGAAAAAAAGGAAAATAAAGTTGTTGAGGGGAGTATCTTTCCAAAACAAAAGAAGTATGGAAGAAGTCTTTTAATGATTACCATCTTTTTGATACCTGTTTTATTAGCAGCACTTATTATATCTAGTCATTCCCATCGTTTGATTTCTCCTCTTTTAGAGACAATTATTCAAATTGTTTTAGGATTATGTGTAGGTCTTTTCATAGTTGGGTGTACGTTTTTTATCAAAAATCGTAAAGTATCGATTCCTCCTTTAAAACCAGTTATTCGTATTGGTTATGTTGTCTTAATGCTTTTTTATCTTACATGTGAGAGTGTTTGTTTGGTTCTTTTTTATGGACCAAATCATGATTTCCGTGATTGGTTAGTCACAACAGCCATGGCCACGATGAATCATCATTATTATTGTGAATGGTTTTATAGTGATACTGAAATTGAAGAAGTATTTAGTCGTAACTATATTGCAGAACCAGATGGATCAACAGATGCCTCTCCTTTAACAGAGATGCCACCGGTTTCTCCGGACGGGGTATATGTAGATGAATATGAAGAAGCCATTTTGAAGCGAGATCCAGGAACCCTTTACAAAATCATTCGTTTTCAAGTAAATGGTTGTAATGCCTATTTAGCGGTTATTTATGATCCTTCGAAAGTAGGAGTAACAACCACTAAATATATTGGAACCTATGGACAATATGTTGTAGAGATGGCACAAAGAGAAAAAGCTGTAGTTGCTATTAATGGAGCAGGTTTTCAAGACCCAGGACATAGTAGTACCGGAGGAAGACCAACAGGAATTACTATTGTGGATGGTAAAGTGGTTACCAATAATCAGTATGGCCGTGCGAAGACAGGGGGATTAATTGGCTTTAATAAGGAAAATAAATTATTGCTATTAAAGAATACCAGTGCGGATGAAGCATTAAAAATGGGAATTCGTGACGCCGTTTCTTGGGGACCATTCTTAATTGTAAATGGAAAGGCTGCTTTCACCAAAGGAAATGGTGGATGGGGATATGCTGCTAGAACCGCTATTGGTCAAAGAGAAGATGGTATTGTTTTACTTTTAGTAGTAGATAGTAATGCTTCTAGAAGTAAAGGAGCTAGTATGGTAGATATGACGAACATTATGAAAAATTATGGAGCTATTAATGCTGCTAATCTAGATGGTGGAACTTCTAGTGTTATGGTAGAAAACGGAAAACTCATTAATGATCCTATTGACTCTACTTTAGCTCATCAAACAAGACCAATTGCTACTTCCTTTATTGTAACCAAATAAAAAAAGAAGTTTTTTACTTCTTTTCTTTTTGACTTAAAATCTTTTCCGTATTTTTAAAATTGTATTTGGCAATCTCTTTTAATTTGTCCGCGCCATATTTTTGAATAATTTTTTCTCCTGCTTCATCTACTAGAGTAGAGGCTCCTTTAGGAAGAAACATATCCAAGGAAGAGGATAATTTTTCAAATTCATGAATAAAGATATAGCGACTAATTAAAGAGGCACAAGCAACAGCAAGACACCGGTCTTCTCCTTTGGTTAAAAAGGTAATATTGCGGAATACCCGGTTGCTTTCTTTTAGATAATGAAAATAAACATAGGGTTTAGCAAATTCATCGACCACAACATAGTCATAATTTTTAATTTCGCTAGTAAGTTCTACTAATACTTTGTTGTGAAGAATTGCTTTTAAGCGGTTCATATTCATATCTAAAGAATATCTTTCGTTATATTCTTTGTTAGTTAAAATGGTGCTTTTATAAGGTATTTTTTTGATGATTTGCGGAACAATTTCCATAATTTTATCATCAGTTAATTTTTTAGAATCTTTAACTCCTAATTCTTCTAGCCAAGGAATGAGACTTTTTTCTACATAGGCACTGGTTACAACAATAGGTCCAAAATAATCTCCTGTTCCAACTTCATCAGAACCGATACAAGAAGCATGATAAATTTTAGGATCTACATAAACTTCTTTCTTTTCTTTTTTCTCGGTCTCACTATTTTTTACATCTACTTTTTTCGTTGGATTTAAATGTCTTTCTCGCTCAATCCAAAGTTGGGCAGAAATATCTGCGCTCATGCCTTGAAACACGGCCTTGCCAGATTCGTAGAGTGTAACAACACAATCGGCATCATCTGCTTGAAAAACAGCGTAAGGAGGAGTCTTTTCTCTTTTGTAGTCGGCAAAAAATTCTTCCATTTCTTTTTTGGTATTTTCACTTACTTTTAGAGTAATTGTCATGACATCACTTCCTAATTTCATTGTAACATAAAATGGAGGAAATTGATACTGGCAAGCAATTGCTTTTTTTAGGGAAAATGGTATAATGAGATTAATAGATAGGAGGGTTATATGAATGTTGTTGACGTAGTTATTATCTTGCTTTTAGCAATGGGATTTGTAGTTGGTATGAAAAAAGGATTTACCCGTCAACTTGTGGATACAGTAGGGGTCATTGTCATCATTATTTTAGCTTTTCTTTTGAAAGGATATATTTCTCCCTTCTTTTACCGCTATTTTCCTATCTTTCAGTTTTCAGGTAAACTAGAGGGAATTACTTCTTTAAATTTTTTGTTGTATGAGATTTTATCGTTTCTTTTCTTGTTTGCCATTCTGTATTCTGTTTTAAAAGTTTTAAAGTCGACGACAAAGCTTTTTGAAAAAATTTTAAAAATGACCATTGTTCTAGGCATTCCCTCTAAAATTTTAGGAGGAATTGTAGGACTTGTTGAAAATTTTATTTTGGTCTTTGTTCTTCTTTATTTTTGTAGCTTACCAATGTTTGATTTGGTAATGGTGAAAGAATCTAAACTAACTCCTAAAATTTTAGGAAGTACTCCCGGTCTTACGCAAATTTGTAAGAAAACGTTAGATACTTTTGATGAGATTGAAAATTTGGTAGAGGATTACGGAGAGTCTAATGATCCTAATACCCTCAATCAAAAAACGTTAGATTTATTGTTGGAAAAGAAAATTGTCAATAAAGAAGAAGTAGAACATTTAATTGGTATCGGAAAAGTGAAAGACTTAAAAGTTTAAATATGTAAAAAGATAGTCAAATTTTTGTCAATAAAATTATAGCTGACTTTCTTTTTCTTTGAATTATAATGGTTCAAAGAAAAAAGAAAAAGCAAGGGTAGAAATTTAGTTTGTAAGAAACTTTTTAAGAAAATGTAAAAACAATCAAAAATCTTTTGAAAAATATGATTATCTATGATACAATAAATTTGATGATAGAGTCTAGCGAGGTTCTAGACTAACTATACTTGAAGAAAAAGGGGATTATCGGGAAAACTGTGAATAGTGATACCAAAACTTTAATCAAGTATAATCCGATAAGAATATGTGGAGTGATACGATGGAAAAAATATTAGATATGATAGTAGGGAATAAACTGGTTTTAGCTATTATTATTGTTGTTTTAGTGGGAGTCCTTTTCGTTTTATTCCTTCCTAATTCGAAAGGAAAGAAAAAGAAGAAAGCATCTCCTTCAAAGGAAAAAAAGAATGCGGACTTAAAGGAAAAATCAGAAAAGAAGAAAGAAAAAGAGGATGTTTCTAAAGATGAGGAAGTAGAAGAAAAAGAAGAAGCCAAAGAAGAGGAAGAGGTAGAAGAACCTTCTAATGAGGAAGAAGAGGATGCTTCTAAGACTGCAGAAGAGACAGATTCTGCTTTAGAAGAAGAGTGTGTTTCTTCTAATGAAGTAGAGGAAACACCAACAGAACTTGAAGAAGCAAAAGAAGTATCTCAAGAAGAATTTGAGGAAGAAAATCCTTACACAGAAGAGAAAAAGGCTGAACTAGAAAGCATCGATGAGGAAGAAATTGAAAAAAGAATCGATCAAGAACACGAAGAAGCAATTGAAGAAGAATTAGAAGAGACAGATAGCGATACGATTAAAGAGGCTCTAAATGATTTAAAAGAAGAAAAAGAAATGAGTCCAGAGGAAGTTGTTCGTAAGTTTGAGCAAGAACAAGAAGCCCAATCTATTATTAGTTATCAAGAACTAGTAGATGCAGTTAAAAATCGTGATACACAGTATGAAGATGAATTAGAATCAAAACCTCTTGCTACTGTTTCTGATTTCTTACCAGAGGAATCTCGTGAAGAAACATCAAAAGATCAAAATATGGTAGACTTGATTGAGCAGTTAGAAAAAAATAAGGAAGACGCTAAAGAATCTTTTGAAGAGGAAAAAGAAGAGGTAGAAAAGTTAGAATCTTTAGAGGAATTGGATACTATTGAAGAACAAGATTCCGATGAAAAATTGGATGAGTTAGAGAAACTAGATGATGTAGAGGCTCTAGAAGAAGATAAGGAAGATAAACGCGAAGAGGAAATTGCTAAAAATGCTGTTAGAGAGGCTTTAAAGAACATACCAGATGATGGAAAGTTCAAGAAAACAGAAGTTATATCTCCAGTATTTGGAAGAATAGAAGAGGTTCAAAGCGATTACTCTAGCGTGAAGAAGTTTAATCGTGAACCTGAAGAAGAAAAAGAAGAGTTGCCAGAACTTGATAAAGATGATAATATATTGAGTGAAGAGGCAAAGAAATCTATTGTATTTGCGAATATTAAAGCGCCTGATGTAACCAAAGAAAAGGAAACTTCAGAAGATATCGCTCAAAATGAAGAACTTTTAGAAGCTTTAAAAGATTTTCGTAGTAGTTTATAAGCCTAAGAAATTAGGCTTATTTTTTGTTAGGAGGAAAATATGACTTTTCAAATTTTAACCTTAGGATGTAAAGTAAATACTTATGAATCAGAAGTAATGAAAGAAAAACTTCTAAGTGCTGGTTATAAAGAAACAGAAGATATTGCTGATATTTATATTATTAATACTTGTACGGTCACGGATACTAGTTCTCATAAATCCTTAAAAACGATTAGACAGTGTCTTCGAAAAAATCCCCAGGCTATCATTGTTGCTTGTGGGTGTATGGTGCAAGCAGACCCCACTTTAGATACTTTAAAAGATGTTTCTATTCTATTTGGAAATCAGGATAAAAGTAAGATTGTAGATTTGCTTACGGAATATCAAAAAAATAAGAAACAAATCATAGACATTCCCAATATAATGGATGTTCCATTTGAAGAGATGGTATTAAATAATTTTGATCGCACAAGGGCATTTGTAAAGATTGAAGATGGATGTGAGAATTATTGTGCTTATTGTATTATTCCGTATACTCGCGGAAAAGTAAGAAGTAAAGATCCGAAATTAGTCATGCGAGAAATAGAAGCTTTAGTGAGTCGTGGACATAAAGAAATCGTTTTAACAGGTATTCATACAGGACATTATGGATCAGATTTAGGAGAGTATCATTTTTCTTCTTTGCTACGGGATATCTTAACGATAAAAGGATTAGAAAGACTTCGGATTTCTTCTATTGAAATTACAGAATTAGATGAGGAAGTATTAGAAATTTTGAAAGAAAATAAAGTCATCGTTAGTCATCTTCATGTTCCCATTCAAAGTGGGTCAGATGCCATTTTAAAGAGTATGAATCGAAAATATGATAAAGCCTATTTTGAAAATAAAATAAAAGAAATTCGTAAAATCCGTCCTGATATTTCGATTACAACCGATTTAATCGTTGGCTTTCCAGGAGAGACGGAAGAACTTTTTCAAGAAACGATTGACACGGTGAAAAGAATTCGTTTTAGCAAAATTCATGTTTTCCCATTTTCCTTAAGAAAAAATACAAAAGCAGAAGAATTACCAAATCCTGTGGATGAAAAAACGAAAAAAGAAAGGGTTCATAGGATGATTGCGTTAAGTAAAGAATTAGAAATAGAATATATGGAAAAATTTCTTGGAAAGCAAGTCATCTTCATTCCTGAAAAATGGGAAGAGGGTACTTTGATAGGACATACGGGAAACTATTTATTGGTACAGGCAAAAGGAAGTAAGTCTCTTCTTCACGAAGAAGTACCTGTAAAAATCTCTCGTATTCAATATCCTTATTGTATAGCAGATAAAGATGAATAGGAAAAGCATAAAAAAATAAAAGGAAAAAAATCCTTTTATTTTTTATTTTCAATAGAAGCTTTTAAGAAAGCGTCAAAAAGAGGATGTGGTCTTGTTGGACGAGATTTAAATTCAGGATGGAATTGGCAAGCGATGAAGAATGGATGAGATGGTAATTCAATCATTTCCACTAAATTACTAGGTTCATTAATGCCTGAGAAAACCATTCCTTGACTTTCTAATTCTTCTTTATATTTGTTATTAAATTCGTAACGATGTCTATGACGTTCTAAGATTTTATCAGATTTATAAATTTTACTAGCAAGAGTACCTTTTTGAATTGTACATTCATAGTTTCCAAGACGAAGAGTACCGCCCATATTAATAATGGTCTTTTGTTCTGCCATGAGATCAATGACAGGATTTTCACAAGTTTCATCAAATTCTCGAGAAGAAGCATCTTCTAAATGGCAGACATGACGAGCAAATTCAATAACAGCGATTTGCATGCCTAGACAAAGTCCTAAATAAGGAATATGATGGGTTCTTGCATATTCACAGGCTTTAATTTTTCCTTCAATTCCTCTTTGACCAAAACCACCAGGAACTAAAATTCCTTGCGAATTTTTAAAAACTTCGTCTAAATTGACATTCTCTTTTTCTAAAGATTCGGAATCTACCCAGTTAATAACTACTTTTCGGTTATGCTTATATCCTGCATGTTTTAAAGATTCCATAACAGATAGATAAGCATCATGTAGTTCGACATATTTTCCAACAAGAGCAATCTCTACTTCCTTTTTTAGGTTAGACACTGTAGCAATTAAATCTTCCCAATATTTTAATTCACTAGGAGTAATAGGTAAATGGAATTGATTTAAAATGATATCTTCAATATTTTGATTATGAAAATTAATAGGAATTTGATAGATATTACTCACATCAATCGCTTCAATAATATTTTCTTTAGGAATACTTCCAAAAAGAGAAATCTTATTTTTTATGCTATCGCCAAGAGGAATACTAGCTCGTGTTACAATAATATCTGGTTGAATGCCAAGACGTCGCAAGTCGATAATACTATTCTGTGTTGGCTTGGTTTTAAGCTCGTTAGAGCCAAAAAGATAAGGAACTAATGTAGTATGGACAAACAAGCTATTTTCAACCCCTTGTTCCATTCGAAATTGGCGAAGAGATTCCATCATAACAGAGGATTCAATATCCCCAACGGTTCCTCCAATTTCTGTGATGACGATATCAGCTTGACTTGTTGCTCCTGCCTCATAAATTTTATTTTTAATTTCATTAGAAATATGGGGAACAATCTGAATGGTTGCTCCTAAGAAATCTCCTCTACGTTCTTTTTCAATAACGCTAGAATAAATCTTCCCATTCGTGATATTGGAAGTATAGTTCAGTTCTTCATCGATGAATCTCTCATAGTGACCTAGGTCTAAATCGGTTTCACAACCATCCGCTGTGACGAATACTTCTCCATGTTGAATAGGGGACATAGTACCTGGATCGACATTCATATAAGGATCAAATTTTTGCATGAATACCTTATAGCCTTTCGCTTTTAATAAAAGAGCAATAGAAGATGCTGTAATTCCTTTTCCAAGACCAGAACATACACCACCTGTTACAAAAACATACTTTGTCATAAAAACCTCCACAAAAAAATAAAAAATCTAGGAGAACTCCTCCTAGGCTCTCTTTCATTATAGCACTCTAGAATATGCGTTGTAAATACGTTTCTTAAAATTCTCTTATTTTTTTTAGAACTCGTTTACATCTTATCTTTTTTATGATAGAATGTAATTGTTGCCGGTTTAGTTTAATGGTAAAATAAGTCACTCGTAATGATTAGCTGTAGGTCCGATTCCTACATCCGGCACCATTTTAGCCGCAATAGTATAATGGTATTACGAGGCCATGGTAAGGCTTTAACGCAAGTCCGATTCTTGCTTGCGGCACCAGATGAATATGAAACTCGAACTATAAAAGTTCGAGTTTTAATATATTTTAATTTAGGATAAAGGTAGGGATTAATATGATTATTAATAAATTTTTACAAATATTTTCAGAAGAATATACCAATTCTAAGTCGACAGAAAAATTATTAGAATTTACCAAAAAAACACTACCTTCTGATGGAACTGATAAAATTTTTATTGGCTGTGTACTTATCATGTTTGATTTGGGGTTTCATGGACCAGCAGCTTGTCATGAATACTTAACTTCTATTGTTAAATCAGGAAAAGAAAAAATTGGTAATACGAATTTATTGTATTTTTATGTGGAGCGAATTAATACCGATAAAATGGTTTCAAAATATTTAAAAAATATGAATCAAGATTTAGATTTTGAAAAACATATCGATTTAGTGATAGAGTATTTAGAACAATTTTCTTTTGATTTTACGGAAAGAATAAAACGGGATTATGATAAAAAAATAAAAGAATATGATGCAAAATAAAGACCTAATAGTTGATTTTTGTTGAAAATTCGGTTATATTCTCTTTAGGAACACGAAAAAGTTACATTTTTTATAAGTCTTTCATAGGAGAAAAAATGGTTATAGTTTAAAACAACTTTTAGGAAAGATAATGATTCGGGAGGTTTTTTACATGGATAAAAATGATTTATTTAATTATGTAGAGATAAAAGGAGATCCAACAAAGCAAGAAGTATTAGATAGAGAAAGATTCTATGGTTATGTTCCTTCCAAACCTTTAATATTAGATTTTGATACGTATGCGGGTTTACATGATTCCATCATTAATGATAAAGCAATTTTATTTTCAGAACAATCTCTTGGACAAAATGCCAGTAAAGAAAAATTGAAAAGTAGCATATCTATATGGGAGGATTTAGATTTAAAATTGCATGAAATTCATATGTTAGATATACCGTTTGATGATGTTGAAGAGGGAGAACTTACAATGACACCAGAATTTGAAGATATTATCAAACCTGTCTCTCCTTTTGAGTTACCCATTTTTTTTAATAGGGAAAAAAGGGGAGAAGTTTACGCTGAGTTGCAAAGCATATGTTTAGCGTCTAGTTCTAGGAATCTAAAAGATAATATAAAATTGTATGCAGGTATTTCTTTATCTAAACTAAGTCATGAAATAACAGTGTGTCTTTATCATCATGAAATAG
Organism: uncultured Bacilli bacterium; assembly: GCA_947632115.1. Classification (GTDB taxonomy): domain Bacteria; phylum Bacillota_I; class Bacilli_A; order RF39; family UBA660; genus UBA5578. The sequence goes on along the minus strand of CANROB010000014.1, from coordinate 3,871 downwards.
CGCATACTCAACTAGATTCATGGAAAAGTTGCAATAATCTCTTAGATTTAGAAACTCTTCCTATTTTAATAGAAGAAATTTTTGCTAGTAAAATAGATGCGTCTGGTCGTACTTTGGAAAAATTAAGAAATATCCGATTGCTAGAATTAATAAAATTTCTTTTTATATACATGGCTACCCCTAATATGGCCTATAGTAATCGTATAGCATCAGATGGTTATATAAAATCGATATTACAAGCAATTTCTTTAATGAACATTTATCTAACAGGGAGTGGAAGTATGAAGAAAGAAATTCAAAATTACATAAATAGAATTTTTGCAGAACAAGCTTCTGTACAAGATATGTTGAATCACTTTCATTCTAATATGGATGAGACTCCTAAGGTTTTGCAAAAATTAAAAGTTCCAAGATAAAATTCCCGTAAAAAAAACGACTTCAAATGAAGTGATATATTAAATGTAGACATGTAAAAAAAGGCACAGTCTACATTTTTTGTTACAATAAAATAGGAAAGAAGGTATAAAAAAGTGGGTGTGTAGAATGAAAATTATAACATGGAATATCAATGGCTTTCGAAGCGCTGAAAAAGAGAAAAATTTTCAAAAACTGATTGCACAGTATCAACCTGATATTGTTTGTCTTCAAGAACTGAAGATGAATGAAGAAATCCCCGATTGCAATGGGTATTCTTGTTTTTACCATTTTGCGCATAAAAAAGGGTATAGTGGCACATTAATTCTTACGAAAGAAAAAACCTTAAGTGTGAGATATCTTTTGGATTTACATCCTTTTGATGAAGAGGGGAGGTTTCTGATGTTAGAGTATGATAAGTATTATGTTATCAACCTTTATGTCCCACATGGTGGACGTAATAAAGAAAAACATCCCTATAAATTTGCGGCAATTAACCAAGTCCTTGACCTTATAAAAAAATTAGATAAAGAAGTAATTCTATGTACTGATTTTAATATTGCCCATCAGGAAATAGATTTAAAAAATTATAAAAATAATTATCATAACAATATGTTTTCTTTTGAAGAACGAGCTAAAATTGATGAATTATTGAATTTAGGGCTAGTAGATAGTTTTCGTTATAAAACGAATGCTGGAAACATTTATTCTATGTGGCCTAATGGTTTTCATGCTAGAGAACGAAATATTGGTTGGCGGATTGACTATATTTTTGTTTCTAAAGGAATATCTCCATTCATTCAAAACGTAACCTATTTAAATCATGTGTATGGATCTGATCATTGCCCTTGTTTATTGGAACTTAGTAAGTAGAAAAAAAGAAACTCTAAGAGTTTCCTATTTTTGAAATTGATCTTTAACACTTGGAATTTCTTGTAAGGCGAATTTATATTGTTGCGTTACATTGGGATATTTTTTATGGTCTACTTCTTCTTCGAAAGAAGAAAGTGGTCGAATCCATAAAGCTCCATCATCATATAATTTACGATAAATGACATAATCTTCTAAAGTGTCACAATGTTTCGCTATATCGACAACAAGATAATAATCTCCTTTAAAGTGTTTATAGACTCTATTTTTAAGTACTTTATTCATCTTCTCACCAAACTTATTTTATCATGTTCTTTTTCTAAAGAAAAGTTTACTATTTGTAAAAAATGTTGTATAATGAGATTGTCTTTTGCGAGGATGGCGGAATGGTAGACGCGCTACTTTGAGGTGGTAGTGGCTTATGCTGTGGGAGTTCAAATCTCCTTTCTCGCACCAGATGGATTGTAACTCGGAAAATTCGAGTAAAAATAGAAAACGACTTGTAAAAAAGCCGTTTTTATGTTATGATGTATTTGCTAAGGAAACTTGCATAAAATAAAAAGGGAAGACTTAACTTTGCCGAGTTGAGTACTTACCTAAGTTTGGTTAAGCACTTAATCTATGCTAGATTGAGTGCTATTTCTTTATACATAGAATCATTACAGAGACTATTAATAAAATGATAATTAGTATTAGAAATGAGATTAATAAATCTTTTTTCTTCATAATATCAAGCCTCCTTTCTAAAAGAAAGTTGGCAAGCACTCAACAATTAAGTTTCCCTACAAAAATTATATCAAACATTTGTTCTTGATACAATATGTTTTATAAAGAAATTAGAACAATTTAGAAAAATAATCTACAAAGTTAATTTAATATATTTTGCAAATACCTCGGTGGTTAAATATTTTGTAGGAGTATGAATTAATTATTGGAGGTAGCTGTATGAACGATAAAAGTAACATGAAAATACAAAAAGCAAGGCAATTTTGCCAAGAGGTAAAAAAGCTTGCTCAAAAATATAATTTACCATTCTTTGTTGTAACAGATGGAGCTAGTGCCGTGTCTAATAATGGATGTCCTGCTATAAAAAATGCTAGAGATAATCATATTTTGTGGGAAAAAGAAAATGGATATGATCCTTATGAGGATTGGAGTAAAGATTGTTAATATAGTATACTCTCTTATCGTGATAAGCTTCAATAAAGTTAGCTATATTATGATAAACAGAGTAATTATTCTTCAAATAATGTTTATATATGTTTTTGTAAAAGTTGTAGATAACTACGTCACTTGCACCAGATGGATGATAACTCGGAAAACTCGAGTGAAAATAGAGAACGCACTTGATAAAGGTGCGTTTTTATGTTATGATGTATTTGTCAAGGAAATCTTGCATAAAATAAAAAAAGGAACATTCAATATTGCAGTGTTGAGTGTTACCCAATAATTTGTGTAGCACCTAATTCAAACTGTTTGAGTTAGGTGCACTTTTAGTTTAGAATTACGAAAAGTAATGCTATAAGTAAAAGGATGACAACGATTAAAGCAAAGATTAACAAATCTTTCTTATTCATCAAGCATCACCTCCAGTCTATAAAGATAGAGGCAGCACCCAACTATTAAATGTTCCTAATAAAATTATATCAAACATTTGTTCTTTATCCAATGATTTTGTATTCAATTTTGACAATTTAGAAAGTATACTTGCAAATAATATAAAAAGGAGGAAATATAATTGGCATGTGCTACAATTCATTTAGCAATCGCTAAAAAATATTTAGAACAACATCCATTTTTAAACTACAGGAAAGTAATTGCAGGAACATTGTATCCAGATACAGCAATTAATAAAGATGAGGCACATTATACGGATCTAAATCGAGGTAGTGATAATGTAAGCCATGTACGGGGAAAAGTTAACTTATATTTATTTTTAAAAAATCATGAATTTTTAAATGACTTTGAGTTAGGGTGGTTTTTACATTTAATCACAGACTATTTATTTTTTGAAGAATGTTTCTCTACTGATTACTTGCTACAACATAGTTATGAACAATTTTGTAAAGATTTGTATTTTGCTTATGACCATTTAAATCTATATTTATCAGAAAAATATAATATTACAGAAAATGATTATATAGACTATCCAGATGAATATTATCCTGGAGTGCCATATAAAGAATGTATTTTGCAGAAAGATGTAATTGATAAATTTATTAATCGTGTAAGTTCTATTAATTTAGAAGCGTACATTAAAAAAATCAAACAAAATCAAAGTAATGTAAAACCATAGAAGTTGTCTAACTCTTGTCTCATACCAGATGGATTATAACTCGGACTTTCGAGCAAAAATAGAGAACGACTTGTAAAAAGGCCGTTTTTATGTTATGATGTATTTGTCAAGGAAACTTGCATAAAATAAAAAAGGGAACATTCAGTTTTTCCGAGTTGAATGTCTACCCACTATATTGTGTTAGGCACTTATTCTAGCGAATGAGTGTCATTTTTTTATAACTACTATCATAATGATAAGGAGAAATAAAATGATAGCAATGAGCTTTAGAACTTTTATTGTAAAAGTCTT